>NZ_VPEP01000007.1:0-110597 GCF_013417035.1 Acinetobacter sp. YH16053 | reverse complement strand
CAGCTTGCTTCAAGATACTCATGATCAAGCTGTCTGAATACTTAGATGTTTTCATAGAAAATCTCCTTAAATCAAGGTTATTCGATTTTCTACTTTTAAACTCAATTATTTTTAGGGGGGATTACCATTCCACTGATAATTAATTTTATTACTGAATAACGTTGGTGACTTAGGCAAGCTTATTTTTTCTTCAATAATCTTCTCCCCACCCTCAAAACAATGCTGTCCTGCTTTCGCCTCAAATTTAGCTGAAGTACTCACAAAAACACCTTTTGAATTAATTTTGATTTGTGAACCACCTGCCGTTAGCACAATTTCTTTTGGACTGGTAATTTCCACCCGATCTTCCGTAGAAATCAGCTTGATTTTCTGGCGTGCAATTGCATCTATAGCACCATCTTGTGCCTGAATTTCGACTTTACCCTTGGCTGCAAAAGCACGTATACCTTGCTCCGCTGCAAATAAACTGATTTTATCGCGTGCATGTGTAATCACAGATTTTTGGGTAGAAACATTAATACTGCCTGCGGCACTTTGATGAATATGTTGATCTGCAGAAAGGTGTAAATCTTGCTGAGTTGAAACTGCAATTGAGTTGGGCGCACAAAGAATCATAACCGCCTGCTTAAAACTTGCCGCTTTAGTTTGATCTTCTAGTTCAATTTGATTTAAAAATTCTTTGAGATGCTCCAGTGTTTCCAAAGGATCTGTTTGCTGATTTTGTGCCAACTCACTTAAGCCTTTGCTTGCCGCTAAACTGGACTCCAATTGCCTTTTGGCAGGACTCGCATCTAAATGATACGCTTGTGCCTGTGCTTGTAGATGAGTTGAAAGCAGTAAGCCTGCACCTGCACGCACAGCTCCCCACCGATCAGTTCTTAATTCAAAGCCTTCGCCGCGCCCAATTGAATCCTCCTGCCGCATTGGATGGCTCAAATATCCTAAATTCAACTGACTCGCAGCATGACTACTCTGCAATTGCGCACTGAATTGTTTGGTGGTGTCATTGAAGCGAAGTTGGTTAAACCCTGCACCACGTATTTCTTGTGAACGAATCCCGCTCAAGTATTTGGTATCGGGTAGAGTTCCAACTGTATCGAATTGTGTCTGTTGTCGTTCTGCCTCATGTAAACGTCCAACCACAAAAGGACGATCAATATTGCCATCAAAGAAATCCACCACCACAATTTCACCAATACGTGGGTGAAATCTTGCACCATAACCCTCACCTGCCCACGGTGTGAGTACATCCACCCACGCCGAATCGCTCTCATTGTCGTTGGCACCCGCACCACCATCATGCAAGTGGTCATCACTTCGGGTAAATAAAAACCGAACTTTAATACGCCCCCACGCATCTACATGCACGGTTTCATCCTCAGGTCCAACCACTTTAGCGCGCTGTGGATAAGCCACGGGACGATGCAGTAATGGATTAAACTCTGGAACGAGCGCAATATGTCGTCGAATCAAATTCAATTGACAAAATTGTTGAGGATCACCCTCCAACGGTAACTGAAATGTCCACTGACTTTGTTGCAGCAGACTCAAAAAATGCTGTTGTAATTCAGGTGCTAAATTGTTTTGGTTATAAAACTGTTTGGACAGTATTAAAAACTCTCGTTCAGTTTGGGGATGTTGATCAATTTCAGCATGCCCGTGTAATTCAAACCAATACCCCACTTGCGCATCACGTAAATTACTTTGCGCGGAAAAATATTTTGCCTGCAAATCATAATACTGAGCCAATTGTTGTCCCAATTGTTCTAATTGTTCGGTACTTGCAGCTGTCACCTGATCTTGCCCAGTTAAGTCTTGCATCCACGCAGGACTCACGCACCACGCCTGTTCTAAACTTAAAGCTTTACTATTTTGTGTGCTACTTTGTAAGGGCGATGTGAACTGTACTGAATTTTGGTCCTGTGCCAAAAGATCGGGTTGCCAGCGTTGTAACTGTACTTCAGTGGGTTGCAGGTTACGCTGTGCCATCCAAGTGTAAATGCTATCCCGCTGCTCGATTGCACTTGTACGCTGAAATGCCACTCGTCTACGTTTTAAGGGCTGATAATGACTATTCTGCTCAATCAGTCTTAATTTTTGTGTATCCATAGGCGTTAAAAAATGCTCAACCCAAGGTTGTTTTTCATCCACCAACCAATTGATGCCTTCGCTACGCCACAAACGGGTTAAAAACTCATAATCGCTTTCGTTGGATTGTATGATGAGAGGTCGAACTGCATAACGCTGACTGAGACCACTTAAATCTAAACTTAAACTTGCAGCAAATAATGCACTGCGGTCTTGCCATTCTTTAAACAGAATTTCACTCACCTCCACCACAGTTTTATTCATAAATACCCGACTGTTGCGGCGTTTATGCCACAAAGCCGTTGCATCCTGAATCTGCAATCTATAGAGACTGAGCGTGCCATCACTTTGCCATTGCGCTGCTGCAGTAATAATGCCGCTATGTCGAAATAATTCGCCTTGATCGGTGAGTTGATCTACAGCCACCCGACTGCCAATAAATTGTTTCAACGGCAAATTTGCATGCGGTGAGAGGCATAAGACATCCATCTGCAAACCTTGGTTGATGGCATGCTGACCATAAACGCACTGCAAAAAGACCTGATGATTTAAGGCTGAATTAGAAAACTGGATATGAATTGTGCGGTGTTGAGGGCTTAAGCCAAATTTTTCTAATACAGCAAAGAGTGAACTTTGCATTGTTATTATCGTTGCTATTTTTATAGTGGCGCTATTCTAATCAGCAACTTGGCAATTATCTAGAGCGTAAAATGGATAAAGCGATAAACGGAATTTGCAGTTAAGACCATCTCCATCGCCAATTTTGATAATCCTCAATCCCTCTATTGATGAAAAATCAACAAACATGACACATTGCGTTACTCTGCAGTCAAGACAATCTTCAATCGCTATGCTACAACTGAGTTATGCCGTCAAAAAAGGAGAGGTGAAGAAATTTATTGTTTTTTATCAAAACCTTTTTTTATTTTTATTTCGTCATCTCAGCTTTCTACATAAAAGGGTCATCATTAAGCTTTAGCATAATAAAAGCATGCAAATGCCTTACATATATAACTGCTATTCGGGAGCGAACATGAATAACAGCCAAAATTATGTCAAACAAATTAAAAATGCTAAACGTGGAGGATATACGCCTACCATCGCCAAAGACATCAACAAACATAAGATTCAAAAAGCCATTCGCCTAATTGAACAATGGAGAACGCTCGCAAATGAACTCAAACCACAAATGCAACTTGATATGGCCTTTACCTTAGAAGAATGTGCACAGGATTTAGATCGCATCTTAAGAAATAAATAATCGCTTTTCACACTTCATTTCAAGTTATTTTCTTCAATGAGCCCACCCGCTGGGCTCATTTCATACAAAACCTTCTATGTGATTTCCTCGTTTGTAACGCGCCAAAATACTGTGTACAAAATCTTCAAAAACTCTATGCCCTGCATTAAACGGTTACTTTTTGGCTTGCGCACACGTAAAAATTCTGTAAAATTCTCTACACAACGCCGGCATAGCTCAGTTGGTAGAGCAACTGACTTGTAATCAGTAGGTCCACAGTTCGAATCCGTGTGCCGGCACCATATTAAACCTCATAAGCTTTTAATTTATGAGGTTTTTTGTTTCTATAAACGTATATTTTATCTTCCTCATGCTGCTCGAATCTCCAATTTATTTAGGGCTTCGATTTATCTGCAAAACTTCAATTGCAATACAAGATTGTGACTTTTCACTTGTTAAATGTATTTTATGATTTAGAATGCTGTACACATATTTCAGATCGTATTTTTATATTGATGGTCTATTTTGTTGATGTTTCATCCATATAAACTGACATTTAAAAATATTTTTGTGAATTAAAATAAAAATTTAAAATTATAAGTCTTAGAAAATTGAGTATTAAAACAATGCTTCTCTAAAATTTTCCAGTTTAAGGAAGACCTCATGGCTCAAAGCTTTGCAACGCATCATTCCATGACCAATCATGGTGGAATCATCCTTGCCAATCAAATGCGTGTTTCTCAAATGGGAAATTTATTTTTAGTGGCGGGTAATGGACATTTCTGCCCTAAGTGCCAGCGTTGGTCCACAATTATAAAAAGTCACGATCATATTCTTTTTGATGACAAAGCCGTGGCTTATGTCGGGGATCAATTGACGTGTGGCGCAAAAATTTTACCGAAACAGTTTCATGTGGTGGGTGGGATTTAAAGCCAATTATGAACATCCAAACACCGAAAAACTTCATTATCTAGCAGCTGATTACGATAGATTAAGCTTTTTCCGCACTCACCTGCACATATTTAATCCAGCCATCCGCATAGAGCTTGGCACATAAACGTGCGGTCATGGCAATTTTAAACCAGTCTGTATCTCGCGTTTGTACTCGATGCTTGAGATGCTGATTCACATAGTCAGCAAAACCCGCCAAAACTTGTGCCGACAAATCTTCCACCTGAATCTGTTTAAATTCAAACTGTTCTAAAACCGCTCGAAGCTGACTTTCAGACATCAGATCTTTAAAATTGACAGCGGCAGATTTTAATAAGGCACGATATTGCAGCTGTTTGAACGCATGCGTTGGCGCTTGTTCTGCCCAAATTAAATAATGAAAGCCCAAACGTCCATTTGAATTCAAGACCGCACTGACCTGACTTAAAAATGAATTCAAATGACTGTGATATGCTGCATCGATACAGAACACCACATCAAAACGTGGTTGTGGAAAAAGTGCTTTTAAATTTAAAAATGAAGCAGCGTGAATTTTAATATTTGAATTTAAATGTTGTCGAATCGACTGCACATGATGATCTTGTAGCTCAACAGCTTCAAGTCGTTGTATTTGATAGTGTTCCAACCAATATTTAAGACTGGCACCTTGCCCACAGCCTAAATCCAGTACAACATCTTTTGAATTTAAATGCACTGCTGCTGCCAAATGCGCTGCCAAATTTTGACATGCAGCGGGATAATCAGATCCCACTGCATCTGACCAATAACCTAAATTGCTCCACGGCAATGCGGAAGTATCTCCCAAATATGCCGCTTGAATGGCATATTTATGTTTTGGAAAATGCTGTCGTATCGCCTGTTGCCATTTCATGCTGACTCAGTCTAATTCAAAAAAGAGGGGCTGTTGATAATTCATCTATGTTTGCGACAACGCATATTTTTTAGCTGATATAAGGCATGAGGCAGGAAATTTAGTCATTCTAAATGACTGACTCATAACGCAATAGCAGCAAAAAATATGCTTGTCCTTCGCTGCGACTTGCGCTACAAACAAAGCAGTGCTTGTTTTTGCTCAGGCTGTGGCTAAAACTTTCTCAGATTGCGTTATGAAACTTGGCAATAGTCTCGCTATTCCCTGCGTTTCATGCCTGATCTGCTCAGTTTTAGCCTACAGCACAAACCATTTATGAAATATCAACAGACCCTAAACTTAATAACCTAATTGCGGCGCAACCTCAACTTGTGGTTTTAAATCAATAAACGGTAATGGTGCACCAAAAATTTCTGCAATATGCATAGCGGAAGTCACTGCAGATTCTAAAATTGGTAAACCATCGCACGACCATGAACCGCAGAAGAACACTTTACGATTGTCTTGGTGATGGCGCTGCTGCAACTCTTTGTTTAATGCCACTGTCTTTGAATCCACCACAGCGCGGGTTAAAGTTACCGTTGAAATGATCTTTTTCGGATCAATTGGTGTAACTGGACGCCATGTTTGGAACACTGGCGATTTACCGACCAAAGTTGGTTCGATCGAGTTAAGCCATACCGTAAATTGCTGACGAGTAAATTTACGATCCATCATATAACTTAAAACAGACCAATCTTTACGTTTTGGCGGCATCACCGTTTGATCAGTGTGAATCACCAAATCACCCTGCTCGAATTTGAACTGTTTAAGCAATTCAATATCTTCTGCAAATTGTTGATTGTCCAAGAAGTCTTGGACTTTAGTGGTTGGCGTTGCAATCACCACACGGTCAAATGTTTGCGACTGACCCTCAGAATTTTCAACAATTACACCATCTTCTTGTTGATGAACACGAGTAATCGCTGCACCACTTTGAATATTAATACCTTCAATCAACTTATCAACCAATGCAGGCGTGCCACCTTGTAAACGCAATAATGCATCACCATCAGTCAATTGGCGTAAAAATACCAACAATGGTTTTGCTGGCCATTCACCAATGGTTTTAGGGTCACAAGTACAAATGGTGTAAAGCACTGGCATCACTGCACCATGCCAAAACACTTCTTCAATTTCGTTACGGTTGATAAATTCCGCAAGGGTAATGTCTTGGTTTTTAGATTTGAAAAATTTAGCGATGGCTGTTTTTAACTGCAACATGCCTTTTACCAAACGCCAGCCGTATTGTTGTATGCCTTTACGGTTGTTAATGATTGGGAAATTACCAATACGGGTACGGCTTGTGGTCAGCCAAGTTTCGGTACGATCTTCAAATAACCAACTGCACGCCATATAAGTACGCACAGGATAAGTTTTAATGCCTAAATGTGTGGCCAAGCTGAGGGTGTTTTTCCACAAATGTGGGTTCATGACCCGTAACGGCGCATCAATTAAACCATCCTCAAATTCGATGCTATGACTGTCCATTCCACGACCAGGCAGCGCCTCAAAAATTGTAATGTTATGCCCTGCATCTTTAAGAATTCTTGCGGTAGCCAGTCCAGCCATACCACTACCGATCACTGCGATATCCAAACCGATCATCCATCTTTTTACATACTTTATGAAATTATGAACCATGCCTAAGGAAAATGAGCTATTAAAAACTACCAGATTGTGTACTTTTCACAGAGAAACAACACAAAGTGCATTGGCAATATGATTACATTTTTTAACAATCAGAAAGTGCTTAAATAAGCCTTAGAATTTATTCATATTATTTCTTTAATACTATAAATAGTGTTCTAAACCATGTAGATAAATTCACCAATTTTATAATTTTCGTTTTACAAATAAATCTCTAAACGCTATGATACCAAGCACAAAAATGATAACTACATCACATATAATTATCATAAGGAATATGATCAATCCGCTAAAACTAGAAATTTGACAGCGCCAGAACAACAAAAGCCTCGGTCGGGACATCGACATGAGGCTTTTTTCTTGGCTAAGATTTTTTAAAGCTTAACCCGCTTGATGTTGAATCGGAATTTCACCAAACTTGCCTTGATTAAAATCTTCAAAAGCTTGAATGATTTCCTGCTTGGTATTCATGACAAATGGACCATAGCCTTGAATAGGTTCATTTAATGGCTTGCCTGTCAGCACTAAAAATTGCGTATCTTGCAGTGCTTCAAGCTGAATTAACGCTTCACCATCTTGAGCAAATAACACCACTGAGTGATCTTGCACAAGTTGACTGCCATTGACCCGCACTTCACCTGCCAACACCACCAATAAAGTATTGTGATCTACCGGCACATGCAGCGCTTGGGTCTGTGCAGCTTTCAATTGTCCATCCCAAACATTGACAGGGCTAAAGGTGCTGGCAGGCCCAGATTGTTCTGCGTACTGACCTGCAATAATGCGTAAATGCCCCGCCTGATTTTCAAACTCAATTTCCGGAATATTTTGAGATTCAATGGCTTGATAACGTGGCGATGTCATTTTGTCTGCGGCAGGCAAATTCACCCAAAGCTGCACCATTTCAAACAATCCGCCTTGTGCTGCATAGTCTTTGGAGTGAAATTCCTCATGCACCACACCAGCACCTGCTGTCATCCACTGCACATCACCTGTTTTAATGGTGCCACCACCGCCTGCCGAGTCTTTATGCGTCACTTCACCCCGATAGGCAAGTGTCACCGTTTCGAAACCGCGATGTGGATGCGAGCCAACTCCATGTTGTGCCGTTGTCGCATCAAAATGATACGGCGCTGCATAATCCAAGAGTAGAAATGGACTGATCGCCTGCCCTAAACGGTCATAAGAAAATAGATTTTTGACTGGAAAACCATCGCCCACCCAATGCATGTTTTGGTTGCGATATAAACCGATTATTTTTTTCATGTGTTACACCTATTGCTAGGAGAATAGATGTTTTGATCTTAATCGCTCATCACACCACAACCTAGTGCAAATTTGGCATACAGCATTGCAAGAATGGAATAATCTTGTTGAAACTTATACATGGTTAAACAAATCATGAGCATAAAAAATCCAGAAGCGAAGTTCTGGATTTTTAAAATTGAGTAAGATGACTCGATTAGATTTTACCCACCAAATCAATAGATGGTGCTAGGGTTGCATCGCCTTCTTTCCACTTGGCAGGGCAAACTTCGCCAGGATGCACATGTACATATTGCGCTGCTTTCACTTTACGCAACAATTCTTGCGCGTCACGACCAATACCACCTGCATTGATTTCTACAATTTGGATTTTACCTTCAGGGTCAATCACGAAAGTACCACGATCTGCCAAACCTTCTGCTTCAATCAGCACTTCAAAGTTTTTAGACAATGTCCAAGTTGGGTCGCCAATCATTGGATATTGAATCTTTTTAATTTCTTCTGAGGTGTCGTGCCATGCTTTATGGGTAAAGTGTGTGTCTGTAGATACTGAGTAAATTTCCACACCCATTTTTTGGAATTCAGCATATTGATCGGCTAAATCGGCAAGTTCAGTTGGGCAAACAAAGGTGAAATCTGCAGGGTAGAAAAACACCACTGACCATTTACCAATAAAGTCTTGCTCAGATACGTCAATAAATTGACCATTGTGGTAAGCGGTTGCGTTAAATGCCTTGACTTGGGTATTGATTAAACTCATGGATAATTCCTCATTTCATTTCAGGGATTGCTTATCTTGTGTAGTTAGAATACGAAAAACCAATGAATCGGTAAAACAGTGTTTTTTTATAAAAATAATCGGATTTACAAATTAACAATCCTATCATAGTTTGAAATTTAATCGAGAAAATAGATATTTGCTGAATATCTGCATAAAAAAACCCTTTGTCGAAACAAAGGGTTTGGATGATAATTTCCATTTTAATCAAATGGTTAGTCTAAAATGGCAAGTCATCATCTAAATCTGCTGGTGCAGTTGCAGGCGCAGCTTGTGGCTTCGGTGCAAAACCACTCGGGTTATTGTTGGCATAGCCGCCACCCTGATTTTGGTTAAAACCGCCTTGATTTTGATTCGCATAACCTGTGGCTGGAGCTTGGTTATTGTTAAAACGTGGTTGTGCAAACCCACCATCTTGCTGGTCAGATTGTCCACGGTTCGAAGAATCGAGCATTTGCATTTGATCACCACGAATTTCAGTAGTGTAACGCTCTTGACCGCTTTGATCGGTCCACTGACGTGTACGCAATGAACCTTCAATATATACCTTAGAACCTTTGCGTAAATATTGCTGTGCAATCTCGCCTAAACGGTTATGTAAAACAATGCGATGCCACTCTGTTTGCTCTTTACGCTCACCTGTGTTTTTGTCTGTCCAGACATCACTGGTTGCGATAGAAAATTGAGTGAGAGAACCCCCATTTGGGAAAGTTTTTGTTTCAGGATCACGACCTAAAGTACCCACTAAGATGACTTTATTTACACCACGCATTAGATGTTTTCTTCCTATTTGTTTCTATTATTTACTTTATAAGAGTTATGCTTAAATGGCTACCTCTTTCCCAAACAAGTGCGTTAATTGTTGTCGCGCAGCATCATCAATATGCTGTTTATCAACCTTTACATACGCCACTTGTTGGTCAGACATCACCACGACCTCTTCAATACCACGAATTGCCAATAACTGAGAAGTCCATTCATCTGTTTCTCGATTCTCAGGCAAGCGCAATACCAAAGATGAAAGATAGCGCGGCTGCGCCAATCCAAAACTAACAAGCAACCAAATTATAGCAATCGCAGTCAAAATACTCCAACCCATTGCGGTGTGGTTGAGCATCAACAACTGCCCACCAATCATCCCACCAAAAAATGCTCCCAAAAACTGACTGCTCGCATTCACACCCATCGCGGTGGCTTTAGATTGAATTGGCGCAGCCTTTGACAACCACGAAGGTAATAAAGCTTCCATAACGTTAAAAGCAATAAAGAATAAGCCCAAACCCAATAAAAGGATGTACTTCGATTCAAACCCAAAAATCAGCACCAACAGACCTAAAATAATACCTGCAATGGCGGTCAGGAAAATGCCACGCATTTTGCGATATTTTTCTGCCAAAACAATGCTTGGAAATGCCACGAACAGACTGACCAACAACAATGGCAAATACACCCAACCATGATGCTGCAAAGGAATATCGGCAAATTGGATTAATTGCGAAGGCACATAAATAAACATGGCAGTCAGCAATAAATGTAGGGTAAATACCGATACATGCAGGCGGTTTAAATCGCCCATTTTCAGGACTTGCTTTAACTGAGTGATATAGCCTTGCTGAAAATTACGATGATGGCGCGTGACTTTAGGCACCAATAACAGCATGAGAATTGCTGCCAACCCCATCACTGTGGTCACCCAAAACAGTCCTGAAATACCGACCCAGCCCGTAAGCCATGGCCCTAAACTAAAGGCCACTACAAAAGACATACCGATACTCATACCCATCACCGCCATGGCTTTCATGCGGTTTTCTTCGCGGGTCACATCGGCCAGTAATGCCATCACCACGGCAGATACTGCGCCACCACCTGCAATGGCACGACCAATAATCACGCCATAAATGGTGTCAGACATGGCTGCAATTGCACCCCCCAAAGCAAACAGTAATAAGCCAAAAACCACCAATGGCTTACGGCTATAACGGTCTGCAATTAAACTAAACGGAATTTGTAAAATGGCTTGGGTGAGTCCATAAACACCAACGGCAAGACCAATCAGTGCAGGAGTTGAGTATTGATATGACTGCCCTGCTACTGAAAATACAGGAATAATCATGAACAGACCCAACATGCGCAATGCAAAAATACTGCTTAAAGCAAAGGTCGAGCGGCGTTCTAAGGCATTCATCATATCAATCGACTAAAACTAAATAATTTTGAATTTGCAGATATCCTACAACATTCAGCTTAAGGATGCTGATTTTTCCCGATGTTTATTCAACAGACCCTACTTTTTCAATAAAAAAGGGCGCAACGTTGTGCACCCAAATTTATATTTTATACAGTCTTCATCACCGTATTGCTCTGTGATTTCGCGGCAATACAGCAACGGGCATCACCATAGCATTAACCCGCTTTTGCCTGACGTTTTTTAAATTGAATAGATGCAATCACCGCCCAAACAATAAAGGCAACACCAATTAAACCTGTCACCACTTCTGGCACATGCAAGCCTGTACCGCTGGCAATCATAATAAAGGCCAACGCACCAATCGCATAGTGCGCACCGTGTTCAAGGTAAATATAGGCATCCAACGTGCCTTTTTCGACTAAATAAATCGTCATCGAACGCACGAAAATTGCACCAATCGCCAAGCCTAACATGATGATCACCACATCAGAGGTGATTGCAAATGCACCAATGACACCATCAAAACTGAACGAGGCATCTAGCACTTCCAGATATAAAAAGCCCCCAATACCCGCTTTCACCACGCCTGTCGGTACGCCATTTTCGTCATGACGCACAGCATTGCCCTGTTCATCGACCTCTGGTTCACCGCCCAACATGTGACTCAGCACTTGTACGCCAATATAAATCACGATGCCCCAAATACCCGCCATCGTCACCACAAGGCGCTTATCTTCCACCACATTGGCCGCCATGATTAACAAAGTCACTAAGGCCAAAAATACCGACATGGCAGGCACGCTTGCCAGATTGCTCAAACGACGCTCAAACCATCTAAACCAGTGCGTGTCTTTTTCATCATCCAAGAAAAAGTTTAGGAAAACCATCAACAAGAATGCGCCACCAAAAGCAGCAATTTCAGGGTGATGTGCCATCAGTTTAGCCGAATATTGCTTCGGATCATTCAATGCCAGTTGCACCACTTCCATCATGCCCATATCGGCAGTGACCGCCACAATGACCACAGGGAAAATTAAACGCATACCAAAAACTGCAATGATAATCCCCACGGTTAAAAACAGCATTTTCCAGAAATGATCCCAACCGCGCAGCACTGACGCATTCACCACCGCGTTATCAAACGACAACGACACTTCCATAATCGCCAAAATTGCGGTAATGGTTAGTGCGGTAAGCATGGTTTGCACACCTGCTTCTGGGCCATGGGTATAGCCCCAGTATGCAGATAGCGCAAGACACACAATCGAAAATACGATTGAGAAACCAAAATGTTTCATCATGAGAAACGACCTATCACTATATTTTGATCTGAACTTTTCATCTGCCGAATCTGTACCATCAACGCAAAGTACAGTTTTGATTAAGCTTTAACAGATACAAAAATTCTGAAAATTGAATTGCCCGAATTTTAAATCAGACAAAAACTGAGAATGTAAAATTTTATGCTGCAATTATGACGCTTTTTCCTCAACTTCGGCAAAATTCTTCGTATGATTTTTGGTTTCCCGATCAGATACCGTGAAAACCGTGTTTTTCATTCCCAAACTGCTATAGTGAAATGCAACGACATATTAGGAATTTAGGATGCGCTTTTCTCAAGACGCTTGGCAACGTAACCTTGCCCTTTATCACAAGACGCTCGCTTTACCATTTAATCAGGAGTTGGCACAAGGCACCTTAAGTAAAGCTGCTTTTGCACATTATGTGATTCAAGATTCACATTACTTAATTGCCTACGGGCGTGCACTGGCAGTCTGTGCGGCTAAAGCTTTTGATGCAGATGATATTATTCAGTTCGCAGATGCCGCCAAAATCGCAATTGTGGTGGAACGTACCTTACATGACAGCTTTATGCAGGAGTTTGATATTTCCAAACAGGAATTTGAAAGTACTCCGCTGACCCTTGCCTGTCATCACTACACTTCTTATTTAGTCGCAACCGCATGGTCAGAAAGCTATCCTGTGGTATTGGCATCACTACTGCCATGTTTCTGGATTTATGCCGAAGTTGGTAAAGATATCGTCAATAATTCTGCACCGAATAATCCGTATCAGGCATGGGTCGATACCTATTCGGGCGAGGAATTCCACACCGCAGTCAATAATGTGATTCAAACCATAGACCGTGTTGCTGCGCGCTGTGATGCCGATACCCTTGAAAAAATGCACCACGCCTACACCAAAGCTGCAGAACTGGAATGGTTATTCTGGGATAGCGCCTATCATCAACGTCAGTGGCCGGGTTTAGATCAAGCTTAACGGCCGCCCTCACGCACCGTATGGGGATCACTCCATACAGTGCGACAAGCCATGACCGATAAAGCATGAAAAATAACACTTGAACAATTTTCATGCGCTATCATATATAGGTTTTTCATTTGCAAAATATCGAGAAGTTTTTATGAGCCAAAGTCATATCCGTATTCGAGGTGCACGTACCCATAACCTAAAAAACGTGAACCTTGATATTCCACGCGATAAATTTGTGGTAATTACGGGTTTATCTGGTTCAGGAAAATCTTCACTGGCGTTTGATACCCTTTATGCCGAAGGACAGCGTCGTTATGTCGAATCGCTTTCTGCATACGCACGCCAGTTTTTATCGCAAATGGAAAAACCTGAAGTCGACTCGATTGAAGGTCTAAGTCCCGCAATTGCCATTGAACAGAAATCGACCAGCCATAACCCGCGTTCAACCGTGGGTACCATTACCGAAATTTACGACTATTTGCGTTTACTGTATGCACGTGTCGGCACACCTTACTGTCCTGAACATGATTTACCAATGGTGGCGCAAACTGTTTCAGAAATGGTCGATGCTGTAAAAGCACTGGAAGAAGGCACTGCCTTAATGCTACTCGCGCCTGTGATTCGTGAGCGTAAAGGCGAATATGTGCATCTGTTTGAACAGCTACAAAGTCAGGGTTTTGTACGCGCCCGAGTTGATGGCGAAGTCATGGACATTGACCCACCACCAGAACTCGATAAAAAGAAAAAACATACCATTGAAGTGGTGGTAGACCGTTTTAAAGTCCGAGATGATTTGGGCAACCGTATTGCCGAAAGCTTTGAAACTGCACTGCGTTTAGGTGGCGATTTAGCCATTTTATCGTGGATGAATGCGGAACAACCTGATCGTATTTTTTCGGCCAAGCACTCTTGCCCGCAATGTGACCGTGCCGTGGCAGAACTTGAACCGCGCCTGTTCTCATTTAACAACCCTTTTGGCGCTTGTCCAACTTGTGATGGTTTGGGGACACGTAGCCATTTCAGTGCGGAAAAATTGATTCCAAACCCTGAACTGTCGATTAGTCAGGGCGCAATTCGCGGCTGGGACAGACAGCGTCCGTATTATTACAGCATGCTGGAAAAAGTCGCGGCACATTATGAACTCTCACTCGATACGGCATGGAATCAGCTGGACAGCGTGACACAAAAGAAATTCCTGTATGGCACAGGTAAAGACAAAATTGACCTGAGCTATACTGATGAACGTGGACGCCACCATAAACGTGTGATTGCGTTTGAAGGCGTGTTACCGCATTTAGAACGTCGTTACCGTGAAACCGAAAGTAATTATGTACGTGATGATTTGGCGCAGTATTTATCTAATGCTGCCTGTGATGCCTGCGGTGGTTCACGTTTAAATGAAATCTCTCGTAATGTCCGCGTGAAAGACAAAACCATTGCTCAAATTACCCAAATGTCGATTGGCGATGCCGAAGACTACTATCAAGGCTTAAATCTTGAAGGGGCCAAAGGTGAAGTCGCAGATAAAATCTTTAAAGAAATTCGTGAACGTCTGCACTTTTTAGTGTCGGTGGGTTTGAATTATTTAAGTCTGTCACGCTCCGCCGAAACTCTTTCAGGCGGTGAAGCACAACGTATCCGCTTGGCATCTCAAATTGGTGCGGGGCTTATGGGCGTGATGTATGTGCTAGATGAACCTTCAATTGGCTTGCACCAGCGTGACAATGATCGCCTGTTGGAAACCCTGATTCGTTTACGTGACTTGGGTAACACGGTGTTGGTGGTAGAACACGATGAAGATGCGATTCGCGCTGCCGACCATATTATTGATATTGGCCCAGGTGCAGGTGTGCATGGTGGACATATTATTGCCGAAGGCACCTATGCAGAACTGGCCGAACATGCAGACTCCCTAACAGGGCAGTATTTATCGGGCAAATTAAAAATTGAAGTGCCGAAAACGCGCACCCAACCGCCACATCCCGAACAACAAATTAAGCTAATGGGCGCAGCAGGACATAACCTGAAAAAAGTGGATCTCACTTTGCCTTTAGGGGTAATGACTTGTGTCACAGGCGTGTCGGGTTCAGGAAAATCGACCTTAATTAACCGCACTTTATTGCCTTTGGCTGCAACACAATTAAATGGTGCCACGACCTTAAATGCAGAAAAGTTCGACTCAATTGATGGTTTGCAATATTTAGATAAAGTCGTGGATATTGACCAAAGCCCAATTGGACGCACTCCACGCTCTAACCCTGCGACTTATACTGGCTTGTTCACTCCAATCCGAGAACTATTTGCGCAAACGCCTGAAGCCAAAGCGCGTGGCTATGCGGCTGGTCGCTTCTCCTTTAACGTTAAAGGTGGACGCTGCGAAGCTTGTGAGGGTGACGGTATGATTAAGGTAGCGATGCACTTCTTGCCAGATATGTACGTGCCTTGCGATGCCTGTCATGGTAAACGCTATAACCGCGAAACTTTGGAAGTCAGTTATAAAGGTCGCAATATTTCTGATGTTTTGGAAATGACCGTTGAAGATGCCATGCATTTCTTTGATGCCATTCCTGTGATTCATCGTCGGTTGGAAACGTTAAATCAGGTTGGCTTGGGTTATATCCGCCTTGGTCAATCAGCTACAACTTTATCTGGCGGTGAAGCACAGCGCGTAAAACTGGCGCGTGAACTGGCCAAACGAGATACAGGCAAAACCCTGTATGTACTGGATGAACCGACCACTGGTTTGCACTTCCATGACATTGCCAAATTGCTCGACATCCTGCATGAGCTACGCAACAAGGGTAATACCATTGTGGTGATTGAACACAACCTAGATGTGATTAAAACTGCAGACTGGATTGTCGATTTAGGCCCTGAAGGTGGTGCAGGCGGTGGACAAATCATTGCCGAAGGCACACCTGAAACTGTCGCAAAATCTAAAATTTCACATACCGCAAAATTCTTAAAACCGATGTTAAAAGGCTAAAATAGATTATTTCAGTTTTTAAGCCCATTCAAGTTTAAATACAGATTCAGCACAAACTTGTGCTGAATCTTTCACTCTAGGCTTTTTATCACTTCGGAAATGCTCGTGGATCAATTACTGTGACTTAGTCACCAGCAACGGCATTGCGCCCACGTGCTTTGGCTCTAAATAAGTGTTTATCGGCTTTTTCCAACAATCTGCTCCATGACGCAGCACCCACCGCCACGCCAGCACTGACCGACACTTGAATATAATCATTCAGTTCTGGAATAAAAATTTCTTGATTCACAATATGGCAGCGCAATTTATCTGCCAAATACAGCGCCTCAGTAAATTCTATTTGCTCAATCAAAACCAAAAACTCATCGCCACCATAACGCACCACCAAGTCTGAGGCACGGACATGCGCTTTGAGAGTATCGGCAATACATTTTAAAGCTTGGTCACCTACCACATGCCCGAAGGTATCGTTAATGTGTTTGAATTTATCCACATCCATAATAATCAGACCAGTTTTGCTCAATTTTTCAGGTCGATGTTCTAAATATTTGATGTATTCCTCAAGCGCCAAACGGTTGGAAACACCAGTTAAGGCATCGGTATTGGCAATATTACGCAGCTGAAATTCTAAAATATCACGCTGCTCTAGGCGTTGTTTTAATTTTTGAATGGCCTCTAAGAGCGTTACCTTGTCTGGATTTTGCGTCCCTTGAGCTTCATCATCATAAGCTGCCAAGCGTAAAATTTGGCTACGTGCCTGAATTAAAGGAATAAAGACCTTTGAGCGCGCATAGACCATGGTGAAAATAGCAGCCAATAACGAAATAATTGACGCTACTAGGGTTAAAATGAAAATACGCTGAGCTTGATGATAATCTTTGTGCGCAACCTGCAAACTGTGCGCTAATATAAATGACTGCAAACTGACCACAGTGTTGAATTTATCCACCATTTTTTGGGTGAGTTCAGTGCCTGTCAATGAATAGGGTTGCCCATCAATACTTTGCTGAATCAATTGATTGACGATAGGAATTCCCTCATCCAGAAACTCCTTTTTTAATTGATCATGCAAAATATTATATTCAGGAATTTTATGTGCTTCAGGCAAAATGGTATGGATTAAATCCCACAAATAATAAGCTTGGCGTTGGGTTTGCAAAGAGCTCGCCAAATTGGTTTCAGGAATTTTTTCAGCAAACGTTACCGCGGCAATAATATTGGATGCCACCCTTCCCGCTTGATCACGCAAATCTGAAAGAACAAAAATCACACTATAATAGGTCGATACCGATGAGTCTTTTGCCACTGAATCGAGCATGACGTGTTTCAGCACATGCTGAGAACTGTCCCATGCCGCAAACATTTTTTGAATCGCATGATCCATCTGTTGAGAGCTACGCAAATGCTGTGGAGTTGCTGCATATTCATCGACCGCCTGACGCCCTTGTTCTAAAGCGGTCTTTAAATGATGCGCATGGATAATAAAACCTTCTTTTCTTAAAATATTGATGGTCTGTTCTACTTGTTGATCCACGCCAGCACGGTACGCTTTCAATTCTTGTAAATTTTGCTGAAATTCAGCTGCTGAACTCGACATGACTTTGTTCGCAGGCGCTCGTTCACGCGAAATACTATTGGTCAGTTCAGCCACTTTGCCTAATACAGAAATTTCAATTAAAGCACGTTTTGTTTTTTGATAACTCTGATAACTATTCACCATCAGAGGAACGCAAATAAAAAGCAATGACACGATAATAATGATCATCGAGATCAACAGTCGCTGACTGATATGCTCTGTGCGCAATTTCATCATCATGCTAAGTTTCACCTACGTCATTATAACTGTGCAAAATCGTGGACTTGATCACTTAATCGGCGACTATATTACATGAGCAATCTTTAAATTACTTACAAAAAAGATAATTAATTCACTTATATTTTAAAGCCGTCTAACTAAGTCATCTCATTCAAGAAAATTTCTAAAAGCATGCCCTGCGCCGACTTACCTAAAACAACAAATACAAAAAATAATGTTTCAGCATGCAGAAAATATTTTACAGATGCAACATTTGGGTGCATAATGCACCTCATTAGGGCGAGTTTAGTTTTTCCTCAGCAGTAAACTAAATTTACCCGCAAATTTTGGCGAAAAATCCCAGTTTTTGAAAGAAAACTGGGATTTTTTTATGGGTTTTGATCATATCACACCCTCAAACTGCACCATATCAGTGCAATTTTCGCAAAACCATTTGCGTTTTCACATGCAAAAAAAAACCCAACCTTGGGGAAAGTTGGGCAGATAAAAAGCAAACAATTATGGAGAATCAGATCGCACTACTGGATGAACCAAGCTTAGGATTTGATGGTTAAATTATGAGATAAGTCACATAATTTACAAACCCGACTTAAGTAGTAGGACTTCATGGTGGAATTATGAAATAAATCACAGTTTATGTAAAGCCTAGTCAACCAGTCTGATTTATTTTTATACAAATATTAAAAATTAATGTGATTAAATTCACATTATTCCAACTATTTCACTCAAATTTATTCTGAACAGACCTTATTTTTAGTTTGTTTTTTATCCAAAAATCATGATTTCACCCTAAAACAGGTGAGTTTTTCCGTTATTCTTCACTCTCCAAGAATTATTATTACAGATAATTTCAATTAAATTTATCGATTAATCCAATTAATGCTTTGCTTATTATTTCTACTTTTGTTGCAAAAACGAACATATCGACTTGTTATCCATACAGTTTTTAGGTTGACAGCAAAAATTTTATTTGAATATTTTTTAAACACCAAAGTCAATTGGACTTAATTCTTAAATAAAGTCCTTTTAGTTCATTGACTTAATAATTTGTTACACTAAAATGATCAATGTTTCATCCATTTTTAACAAAACTGGTAACTATCATGAAAAAACTCGGTTTAGCCACTGCATTATTATTAGCCATGACCGGTGCTCAAGCGTACCAATTCGAAGTTCAAGGTCAATCTGAATACATCGACAATACAGTAAATGATAAGAATTTCACTGGTGCTGTTCAAGGTACTTACTACTTCAAAAATGTTGATGCGACTAAAGGTCCATTGGCTGAAGCTGCATTCTTAAACCAAGCTTCTAACTTCTCTTTAGCATACAACTATGGTGAATATGACGAAGATGGTTTCGATATCGTTTCTCACACATATGGCGCTAAAGCTGAAGCGTATGTACCAACTAAGCTTGTACCTGTTTATGCAAGTGCAGCATATAGCCATACAATTAATGACAGCAAAAATAACCTTAAATCTGATGACCAAGGTGACCGTTATGCCTTAGAACTTGGTGCAGTAGTAGCGCCTAACTTCTTGGTTGCGGTAGGTTATACAAGCGTTGCCGATCAATATTCTTTAGATGCTTTCAATATCCTTGCTAATGGTGTTGCTAAAGCAGCGCTTGAGTCAGACACAATTGATCAAGACCAAGACGCAATCACTGCACGTACAAAATATGTAGGCGCAATTGACGGCACCAATATGGCTGTTGGTTTTGAAGCAGGTCTTGTATATGGTGAAGATACTATGTACAACTTAAAAACTGATCTTTACTTAACACCAGCACTTAGCGTGGGTGCTTCTTATGCAGAAACAAGTGCTAATACTGATGTCGATTCTGCTTGGGGCGCGAACGTAAACTACTTCATCACTCCTGCAGTTGCTGTAGGTGCTAGCTATGTAAATGCGAATGCTGTTGGTGTAGCTCGTGACACTCAAACTGTTGGTGTAAACGCTAAATTCCGTTTCTAATTTCACATTAGATACTGAAGTTAAAAAAGACGCTCATCTGAGCGTCTTTTTTTATGCCTGAAATATTTCATGAAAAAATTGAACTGCTATTTCACTCAGATGAATCATCATGGTGATGATGCGGTAAGTGGCGAATGTACTGCAATGCGATTAAACGTGACACGATCAATGCCAAATACATTACCCCACAAAACATTTGTAACATGGCAATCACCCGGGCTTCTGGGCTAACAGGCATTAAATCAGATAAACCTGTTGCAGACTGCAAACTAAAACTCAGAAACAGTAAGTCTAGCCAGCTTTGCATGCCTATAACATTTGGATTTTGAAAACTCTGCGGAATTAATATCTGGCAAATGCTATATAAAAATGCAAATCCCCAAGCAATTAAAGTAAAGACTGCTGCCGCAGCAAACAGCTCATCTTTGGTTAAATAGCGATCATGAAACATATAACGCAGTAAACCATAAGCAGCACTAAAATATGCAGCCGCTTCGCAGGCATGACTCATCACCAATACCAGCGGATGCCGCACCCCCAACAAAATCAATACTGAAAAAAATAGTGAAGCATATACAAAACTTAGTCCCAGCACGCTCAGCATAGGAGTCTGACGTATAACTTTGGCAATCAATAACAAGACCAGTACGCCGACCATCCATGTTATGACTTTATAAGGCATGTTGTGATGTGCAAAAAGTGAGAGCAGCAAAATCACAAATTGCAAGAACAACAGCCATGCCGAAGGTAATACCCGAAAACCTTTTCATACATTTTGTAGTGCTTGCATACGCCTCGGCTGCCTTTTTATTGTTTTGATTTCTAACATAACATGCTGCCAGATCACTGCATGCATGGACTCTGTATCAAAATTGCATATATAAAACCTCTCTCTATGCTTTAGATGAAATAGCCCTCCTAGATGCTAGATAGATCATCCACAAAATTTCAGCCATAAAAAAAGTCCCATTGCTGGGACTTTTTTGAGGTGTTTCAGACCTTAGTGGTCAGATGCACCAGAGATACCAATACCAGTTTGTGAGCGTACGAACTGTGCATCGAATGCTTTACGTTCAGCTTGTGCTTGCGCAGAGTTGTCAGTGATAGAGAACAACCAGCAGCAGAAGAATGAAAGTGGCATTGCAAAGATCGCAGGACCGTTAAATGGGTTGATTGGTGTGTCAGAAATTTGAAGCGTATCTACCCAAACTGCTTTAGACAATACAATCAAGGTTACTGCTGAAGCTAAGCCTGCTACACCACCAATCACTGCACCGCGAGTCGTTAAGCCTCTCCAGAACATAGACAATACAAGTACTGGGAAGTTTGCACATGCTGCTACAGAGAATGCTAAACCTACCATGAACGCAACGTTTTGTTTCTCGAAAAGAATACCCAAGATCATTGCGAAGATTGCTAAGCCTAAAGTTGCAATTTTAGACATGCGAAGTTCAGATTCAGGAGTCGTTTGACCTTTCTTGAATACGTTAGCATACAAGTCGTGAGAGATTGCTGAAGCACCAGACAATGTCAAACCAGCTACAACCGCAAGAATTGTTGCGAATGCTACCGCTGAAATGAAGCCCATGAACAAGTCACCGCCAACTGCGTCAGACAAGTGCACCGCAGCCATGTTGTTACCACCAACAAGTTCTAACTTGCCAGTAACTGCCATTTTCGCAACATCAAGGAATTGTGGGTTGTTTGATACATAAAGGATCGCACCAAAACCAATGATGAACGTTAATAGGTAGAAGTAACCAATGAAACCTGTAGCAACTACAACTGATTTACGCGCTTCTTTTGCATCTTTTACAGTGAAGAAACGCATCAAGATATGTGGTAAACCTGCAGTACCGAACATTAATGCAAGACCAAGCGAGATTGCATCAATTGGGTTAGAGGCTAACTTACCAGGACCCATAATGTTTGCAGCATCTGCCAAGCTCAAGTCATGTACTTTAGCGAAGACTTGGATCGATTGCTCAAACATGTTAGTGAAGCTGAAGCCCACACCTTTCATTACCATGAAGGCCATGAAAGTTGCACCTGAAAGTAACATCACCGCTTTGATGATCTGTACCCAAGTTGTTGCCAACATACCACCAAACATTACGTAAGCCATCATGAGTAGACCCACGATTACTACTGCAAGGTTGTAGTTCAAACCAAAGAGAAGTTTGATTAACTGACCCGCACCTACCATTTGTGCAATCAGGTAGAATGCAACTACGACAAGCGAACTGAATGCTGCAAGGGTCCGTACTGGCTTTTCAGCTAAACGGAACGATACAACGTCAGATAGGTTATATTTACCTAAGTTACGTAAACGCTCAGCAATCAAGAACAATACAATTGGCCAACCGACCATGAAGCCAAGTGAATACAGCAAGCCGTCAAAGCCTGACATAAACACCATTGCGGAAATACCCAGGAACGACGCTGCTGACATATAGTCACCTGCAATCGCTAGACCATTTTGGAAACCTGAAATACCACCACCTGCGGTATAGAAGTCCTTAGTGCTTGTGGTTTGCTTCGCTGCCCATTTAGTAATGAACAAAGTTGCGCCCACGAAAATCAAGAACATAATAATTGCAGGCCAGTTGGTTGGCTGCTGTTCTGCTGCACCTAAATCTGGTCCTGCAAATGCCATACCTGACATTAATACAGTAGACGCAGCCAGTGCTTTCAATGAATTCCATTTCATCTTAGTGCGTTCCTTTCTCATGTGTAATTGCTTCAACTTCACGCATCGCTTCTTCGTTCAATTGGTCAAGTTTGCCATTCGCAATTGATGAATAAACAGCACACAAAATGAAAGATAAAACGATAATGCTCAGACCTAATGGAATACCCCAAGTCGTCACACCGCCAGAAATTGAACTCAATAAGAATTCTTTGTTATAGCCCACTAAAAGCATGAAACCTACGTACACAAACAACATGATTGCTGTTAATGTCCAACTTAGGTTACTTTTTCTGCGAACCATTTCTTTGAATTTTGGGTTTTGTAGAATGCGTTCTACTTGTACCTCATCCATAACCTGCTCCTTCAAGCGCCCTGCCTTAGGCGCAAATTTTTAATTCGAATTATTTCGAACTTAAAATTAACAATGTTGGAGCCGATTTGCAATTTAGACTTTGGTCGCTAAAAAAATGATCAACCTCAGCGCAAAGGCAATGGAATAGGCTATCATAGCCCTATTGTCGATACTTTTAAGGCATCATGAACAGCTGGCTCATTATGGGGGTTTTAGCCCTCTATATCGCATTACTTTTTATTTGTGCTTTCTATGGGGAAAAACACGCCAGTCGTTTAAGCACGCGTGGGCGCATGCTCATGTTCAGCTTAACTTTAGGGGTGTATTGTTCGTCATGGACTTTTTATGGCGCAACGGGCGCAGCCGTTCGTGAAGGGATCATCTTTTTACCGATTTATTTAGGGCCATTGCTGTTTGTCGCAATTGGTTATGATATTTGGCGACGTTTAGGTCGAGTACGGCAACACCACGCCATTTCATCGATTGCGGACTTTGTCGCTGCACGTTACGGTAAAAGTGGGCCATTAGCATCCTTAGTCACCATTTTAGCGGTGATTGCGATTATTCCCTATCTGGCCTTGCAGTTACGTGCCATTGCGCTGAGTGCCGCAGTGATTTTGGATCAAAGCACCAATGTAGAAAGTACCACCAATGCGGTGTTGTTCCTGACAGGTTTATTGGCAATTTTAGCTATGCTGTTTGGTACCCGACAAATTGCCAATACGGAGCAGCACGGCGGTTTAATGCTTGCGGTTGCCTTTGAATCGTTTGTGAAACTGTTTGCATTACTCGCAGTAGCATTCTTTTTTGTTTTTGAAGCACCCGGCAATATTCATCAAATTGCCAATGACGTTTCAATCACATTTAATGAAGTCCAGCTATTTGGTGTGCCTGAAACCTTCTGGGTACAAACCTTATTGGCTGCATTAGCCATTATTTGTTTGCCACGTCAGTTCCACGTGGCTGTGGTTGAATTGCGTGATGAAAAGCACATTCGGGGCGCACGTCGCTGGTTTGCCGTTTATCTGATTTTAACCACAATCGCCATTGTTCCCATTGCCAGTTGGGCCTTGCACGCAGCGCCACAATATTTAGCCATCCCTGATGTAGCAGTATTGTCCTTACCACTTAGCTACAACCAAGACTGGCTAACTCTGTTGGCATTCTTGGGCGGTTTCTCAGCGTCTACAGGTATGCTGTTGGTGTCTTCTGTTGCGTTGTCAATCATGTTGAGTAATGACCTGATCATGCCTGCCTTGTGGCGCATGGGCATTTTCTCACGCCATGACAAGCGCTTGCCTTTGGTACTGAAATTCACCCGACGCATTTGTATTTTAGCGGTGATGCTGCTCGGCTTCCTGTTCTTCAACTTCTTTAACGATATTGATCAACTTTCTGTGTTTGGCTTGTTGGCCTTTAGTGCAGTGGCACAGTTCTCCCCTGCCCTGATTGGGGGGTTATATTGGCGTGGTGGCAGTAAACAGGGCGTTTATGCAGGCTTAATTGTTGGATTTGCGATGTGGGCCTATACCCTGCTACTTCCGACTATTTTACGCAGCCTGCCAAGTCAGTTCAGCGAGTTTACCCGTGAATTTTTATTGCTGGGACCTTTAGGCATCAACTGGTTACGCCCTGAAGCCTTGCTGGGCTTTGAATCTTTTGCCCCGCTCACACATGGGGTGGTTTGGGCGCTCGGTTTAAATATTTTGTTATATGTTTGGGTGTCACGTATTTTCCGCCCAAGTGTGGCAGAACAGATTCAGGCCGAAAGTTTCTTTTATTATGAAACCAAGCCTTTGCCAACTCAGAACATGAGCAACGAGGTCAGCTATTCACATCAGGATGTAGCGCGTTTAAAAGTAGGCGATTTAATCACACTGGCAAAACGCATTACAGGCGAATCTCCAACCCGACAAGCCTTTGAGCAGTTTAGTCAGCAAAATAATGTGGTGCTGAATGAAAATGCCAATGCCAACGGCATGTGGTGGCGTTTTACCGAACAATATTTGGCAGGCACCATTGGTGCAGCATCTGCGCGTACTTTGCTCACCACTGCCATGGTCAATAACGGACTCGCTTTAGGGCAAGTTGCGAATATTCTTGACCAAGCCTCACAATGGCAACGCTTTAACCAAAACCTAATCATGACCATGATTGACCACATGACCCAAGGGGTGAGTGTGGTAGATGAAAATATGTGCTTGGTGGCGTGGAACAATCAATATCTTAAACTATTTGATTATCCTAAAGATATTGTCTATGTTGGCTGCCCAATTGCCGATTTGATTCGCTACAATGCCGAACGTGGCGAATGTGGCCCAGGTTCAATTGAAGAACATGTGCGTAAACGCATTCATTGGATGAAAATGGGCAGTGCGCATGAGTTTGAGCGCATCCGTAAAGATGGCCGTGTCATTCAAATGCGTGGCAACCCAATTGAAGGTGGTGGTTTTGTAACTACCTTTGCCGATATTACTGCGTTCCGTGAAAATGAAGCCGTACTTGAAGCACGGGTGCAGGATCGTACCCAACAATTGGCCGATGCCTTGTCCGAACAACAATTGGCTCGTGAACAAGCCGACAAAGCCAATATGTCCAAAAGCCGCTTTATTGCTGCAGCCAGCCATGACTTATTACAACCGATGCATGCGGCCCGTTTGTTCAGTACAGCTTTAGAGCAAACTATTCAGTCGGATGAAGACCGTAAAACCCTGCAGCAGCTAGATCGCGCCCTGCATGGTGCAGAAAGTATGCTTTCCGCCTTGCTGGATATTGCCCGTTTAGAGGGCGGTACCATTCAGCCAAAACGTCAAGCATATCCACTGCATGATTTACTCAGCGATTTAAGCCTGCAATTTAAATCGATTGCAGCACAACGTGGCATTGAATTCCGTGTGCATGATGTGCAGTTCTGGATTGATACCGACCCACAATGGATTCGTCGTATTATCCAAAACTTTGTCAGTAATGCCCTGCGCTATACCGCCAAAGGGCGTGTTGTGGTAGGGGTACTGCGTTCTGCCGAGCATCCACAGCATATTCGGATTGGGGTTTGGGACACCGGGCCGGGCATTGCCGAAGAACAGCGCATTAAACTGTTTCAGGAATTTGAACGTTGTGGACATACTTCACCTTGGGGTGAGCAAGGTCTGGGCTTAGGCTTGGCGATTGTGCAACGTATGACCAGCCTGCTGAACTACCCTGTGCATGTCTATTCTGAACTGGGCAAAGGCTCTTGCTTTATGATTGAAGTGCCAATCGTAGAAGCACCAAAAGTGGTGGCAGCGCCTGTGCAAGTGGTACCAATGAAAACCAAAGCCTACAAAATTTTATGTCTGGATAATGATGAGACCATTTTGGAAGGCATGGCGACCCTGCTCAGCAAATGGGGCTATCACGTCTTTAAAGCCACTGAACCTGAACAAGCCATTGACCTGATTCAGCGTGAACACATTCAGGTCTGGTTGGTCGATCAACACTTAAATGACGATAAAATTGGTTTAGATTTTATTCTGGAACATCGTCAAGCCGATGTACCTGTGGCGTTAATTACTGCTGACTCTGATCCAGAACTACCGCAACGCTTAAAAGAACTCAACATCGTCTTGCTGAAAAAACCATTAAAACCAGCATCGCTACGTTCTTGGTTATCGGGTCTGAAAATTTCGGAGACTTGATTCACATACCTAACTTTGGCTAATTTGGGGCGCTCATCCCACAGAGATAAAGCTGAGATGAACGCACCGACCTTGTTACATTTTCTGGTTTGGTTACATTTGTTAGTCTGATGACCAAGCTTCACTTTACATAGCGAAATATGGCTACAATGAAAATCCAACACATTTGCTGTCAATATTGACAGCGATTGACCTGATGCAGCACACCAATTGACCAAACTTTTCAAAAACACTGCCTTTTGATGCGCTACAATTCACATTAAATATCATGGTCAGATTCGCTATGGCAAAGTCTGACAAGATCGTAAGCAAATACACCCAAACTTGCTTACAATTTCTTTAATTGCCGAGTTTGTAAAGGCTTTTCTGAGCACATTGCAATACATTAGACTTTAGTCTTATACATCTATTGACTATCTGCGCGCATAACTAAGTACAAGAAATGATCAGCGCATTCATCTTCAAGCCACATCCAAACAAATTTCCTGCCCTATTAAGCGTTGATCGACCTGTTTTCACGTTTTAGGAAGAATCTCATGAATACCGTGAACCATGAACAGCAGCTTGCCGAACAATCTCAGCAGCTACAGCGTCAATATGGCGTAAATGCGCTATTGCCCGAAATTCACTGGGATCGTCTGTTTCAAAACAGCAAACTCAAAGCTCCTCATCTACAAGCGCTGAATACCCTGTATCAAACCGCAGTACCCTTAGCCCTACAAGTCTTTGAAGAACTCAATTTTGATGTGTTTCGCCCTGCGGCGTATCAACCACAAGGTTTAGGTCTGTTAAACAAACTTTCAGCACAGGAGGAGCAATTACTGGATGTTTTGGAACAAGAAGCGCAAGGCTTAGATCAAAGCACCCGCCAGCATATTTGGAGTATGTTATTACGTGGTGGTGCGGTACTGGTCTTTAAAGCATGGTTAGGCAAAGTCAAAACAGATGAGGCACAACTCGATACAGCTCAATTTGATGAATTGTCCGATTTGCTGTTCATTAAAACCTCACCTTTTGAGCTGGCAGAACGCTTAAAAGTCGATGCGCATGCACCCACTGAACATATTTTTCTACTGTATGGCAATGACGTGTATTTAGACCGTTTTAACAGTCTTGAAACGGCAGCCTTATTTGTCGATTTAGGCGTGTACGATGCTGCGTTTATAAGCCTGAGAGATGACCACGTTGCAAAATACCTGATTGGACAAGGCTATGTCAGTGAGCAGCAAATTGATGAATTGCAATGTGCCTTAAATCCTTTGAATTGTGCCGATTTAAATCCAAAACAGAACTATATTGCTTAGTGTGAGTTGAAGACTTAAATTCCAAGTAATCACATCGCAAACCCCATCCTATTCCAAATAAAAACAAGGCGTGCAACAACACGCCTTGTGGCTTATTTCATTAACAATACACGAATGAATTTTGCTTAAAACGTCACACGTTTATAATCACGATATTCAGGCTTCCAGAAATTAGCCTCAATTGCCTCTCGTAATGCCTCATCACTCATGACAGCTGCAACGCCTGCATCCATTGCTGCTTTTGCGACTCTAAATGCAATAAATTTAGACACCTGCTGAATTTCATTTAAATCAGGCAATAAATCTGCATTTGGATCCTGCAACAATGGTGAGCAGTCCGCCAGCGCATTACTTGACGCAATCAGCATACTGTCTGTCACACGTGTAGCCCCTGCAGCGATTACTCCTAAGCCTATACCTGGGAAAATATACGAGTTATTGCATTGGGAAATATTATAAAGTTTGCCCTGATAGTTCACTGGCTCAAATGGGCTACCTGTTGCAATTAAGGCCTTGCCTTCAGTCCACTCCAAAATATCGGCAGGAAATGCTTCAACTTGTGAGGTTGGATTTGACAATGGCAACACAATTGGACGCTCGCAATTGGCAGCCAAGGTTTTAATCACCTCTTCAGTAAATAAACCCGGTTGCCCCGAAACCCCAATCAATACCGTTGGCTTGGCGTTTTGAATGACGTCCAACAGCGAAATCACACCTTCAGGATTGCCCCAATGTGCAACACGGTCAGGACTTTGTGCCAATTTACGTTGGAAATCGAGCAAGTTTGGCTGATTGCTGGTGAATAAGCCAAAACGATCCACCATATACACACGAGCACGTGCTTCAGCATCGCTTAAGCCTTCCACCACCATTTGCGCCACAATTTGCTCGGCAATACCACATCCTGCAGAACCCGCGCCCAAAAAGGCAATGGTTTGATCTTTCAGCTGCTTGCCTGCCGCACGTGATGCAGCAATTAAACTGCCCACAGATACAGCAGCAGTGCCCTGAATATCATCATTAAAACAGCAAATCTGATCACGATATTTATTCAGCAAGGGCATGGCATTTTTCTGAGCAAAATCTTCAAACTGAATCAATGCCTTTGGCCAACGGCGTTTCACCGCATCAATCACCTGATCGACAAATTGATAGTATTCCTCACCACTAATACGTGGCTGATTCCAGCCCATATAGATCGGATCATTCAGTAATTGTGGGTTATTGGTGCCTACATCTAAGGTAATGGGTAAGGTATAGGCAGGACTAATACCGCCACATGCTGTATATAAAGACAGTTTTCCAATTGGAATACCCATGCCGCCAATGCCCTGATCACCCAAGCCTAAAATACGCTCACCATCGGTAATCACAATCACTTTGACATTCTTTTTATTGATGTTTTGTACAATATCATCAATATGGGCACGGTCTGGATAGGAAATAAAAATACCCCGATGACGGCGGTAAATATCGGAAAAACGCTGACATGC
Organism: Acinetobacter sp. YH16053; assembly: GCF_013417035.1. Classification (NCBI taxonomy): domain Bacteria; kingdom Pseudomonadati; phylum Pseudomonadota; class Gammaproteobacteria; order Moraxellales; family Moraxellaceae; genus Acinetobacter; species Acinetobacter sp. YH16053. The sequence continues at coordinate 80,956 of NZ_VPEP01000007.1, read as the reverse complement.
CTCGCCTACAGTTGGGGTGTAAATAATAGGCATCATTTCACTCAAATGCTGTTCAATCAGGTGATAAAACAGGGTTTCATTGGTGTCCTGAATGTTGCGCAAATAAATATGCTTGTTGATGGCATCGCTAAAAGCAGAATATTGCTGATACGAACGCTGGCTTTGTTCTTCAATATTTTCAATTGCATGTGGAATTAAGCCATGCAAGTTAAAACGGGTGCGTTCTTCTTCTGAAAATGCAGAACCTTTATTTAATAAAGGCAATTCTAAAAGGCCGTTGCCCGCATAGGGAATATATAAAGGACGTTTCTGCTGCAAATTTGCGGTTGTCATTGTTCATCTCATTCTAATCGGTTGCTGATGGCGCATGGATTGAGATGCACCATCTGACATCTGACTAGCTTAGCCCGAATTGCAGCAAATAGGGCATTTAGAAGTTTGATAACCAAATCTGAATGATTTTTATTTCTGATAGCCCATGTTATATAGGCATCGAACCTAATTTATTTGGGTGGTTGCAGTGGCGTCATATCTACAATTAAGCCAGTGAACTTACGCACCAAAGGCAGCACACATAATACGACTGGAAAAGCAAACGCCCAAGAAATCATCCAGTTATGCAACCACAGGGTAAAAAATCCCTCAATCCAGCCCAAATTTCGGATCATATTAATCAACGAAATGATGCCACTCATCAAACATGATAAAAAGAAAGGCATTACCACCGTGGCCCATTTCATGGGTAATTTGGGTACATTGCCAAAAATCATTGCACGTTGTTTCATGCTCCAGCCTTTTCGCCTCACTGAATGCCGCATACTATGCCATGAATTGCTTGCTTAAAGGATGATTTTTCAGGCAATTTGTTCATGCTTAGCTACAATCTCTGAAATTCGATAAAGCATACAATTGCACTCCCCTAAAGCCCCTGAAATTTGCTATATTTAGCGTTTTTCTGCACATCTATTTTTCGACTAAATATGAATACGGCAATACAAGCAGCGCTCGATCATGCAGTGCAATCCCTTCAAGCTGAAGGTGTACTCCCATCTGACTGGAACAATACGAGTAATTTAACCCGTACCAAAGACCGCAGCCACGGTGATTTCGCATCAAATATTGCCATGATTGCCTCTAAAGCCGCAGGCATGAAGCCACGCGATTTAGCCGAAAAAATTCTTGCTGCTCTGCCTGAAGTTGCAGACATCAGCAAAGCAGAGATTGCAGGCCCTGGTTTTATTAACTTCTTTTTAAATGCCGACCAGCGTTTTAGTGTTTTAGATCAAATTCAAGCACAAAAACAACAATTTGGACGCAGCCAAATCAATGCAGAAAAACGCATTCAGGTCGAGTTCGTTTCTGCTAACCCAACCTCAAGCCTACACGTGGGTCATGGTCGTGGTGCTGCTTATGGTATGACAGTTGCCAATTTACTTGAAGCCACAGGTGCTAAAGTTGACCGTGAATACTATGTCAATGATGCTGGCCGTCAAATGGATATTTTGGCGACTTCAACTTACTTGCGTTATTTGGAACTGGCAGGTCAAACGCTGGTGTTCCCCAAAAATGCGTATCAGGGTGACTACGTTAAAGACATCGCACAAAGCATTTTAAAACAGGATGGTGAACGCCATGTACGCCCTGTTGCAGATGTATATAACAATGTGCCTGAAGATGTGCAATATGCGGCAGAACTCGATGCCGATGGCAACAAAGTGGTCTTGTCGGGCGACAAAGAAAAACACATTGATGGTTTGATTTTCAATTCACAAACGCTCTTGGGTGATGATTATCGCGTGTTCCATCAGGCTGCGCTGAATGCTATTTTGGCCGACATTAAAGATGACTTGGGCGAGTTTGGTGTCACCTTTAACCAATGGTTTAGCGAAGCGTCATTGACTGAAAAAATTGATGAAGCTCTGCAAACACTAGATCAACGTGGTTATCTATACGAACAAGACGGCAATATCTGGTTTAAATCGACCGCATTTGGCGATGAAAAAGACCGTGTGGTGAAACGCCGCAATGGTCAAACCACTTACTTTGCTTCAGACATTGCTTATCACCTGAATAAATTACAACGTGGCTACACAGACCTAATTGATATTTGGGGTTCAGATCACCACGGTTATATTTCACGTGTGAAAGCGGCCATTGATGCACTAGGCTACGACTCGAAAAAATTAACGGTACTGTTAGTGCAGTTCGTGAGCTTATGGCGTGGTGGTGAAATGGTACAAATGTCATCCCGTTCAGGTCAGTACGTGACCTTGCGTGATTTGCGTAAAGAAGTCGGCAACGATGCTGCACGTTTCTATTACGTCATGCGCAAATCTGAACAGCACATTGACTTTGACCTAGATTTGGCCGTTTCACAAAGTAAAGACAATGCGGTCTACTATATTCAATATGCTCATGCACGTATTTGTCGTATGCTCGAAAAAGCTGCTGCTACGCAATTGAATTTTAATGCGACAACTGCACGTCAGTTTGCCGCTAAACTTGAGCTAGATGCTGAAACTGAAATTTTAGCCAAACTGGCTGCGTATCCTGAAATTTTAGTACGTGCTGCCAACAGCCACGAACCGCATCAGGTAGGTAACTATTTGAAAGAATTAGCAGCATTGTTCCACGGTTGGTACAATGAGCATAAAGTTCTGAATGATGATGCAGCCTTGACTCAAGCACGCTTATTGCTTTCAGTAAACGTACAACAAGTCTTGCGTAATGGTTTAGAATTATTAGGTGTCTCTGCACCAGAAACAATGTAAAAGCCAAATAAAAGCATAACAAGAGGAAGTCCACGTGTTTGGAAAAACGCAACGCGGTGTATCTGAACGACCGAATAAGCCCAAAAAACCACTAATTCCAACGTGGTTAGGCACACTCGTGGTGATTTTAATCGTGTTGTGTTTTGCTGTAGCCTTAATGCTATGGAAACCGTGGGCACCTGTACAGCCTAAAGGGCAAATCAATTCTGAGCATTATCAGGAAGATACCAACAAAGACTATCGTTTTTATGATTTGCTGCCACAGCAACAGGTTACCCCAATTCCTGAGCAAGCGGTGCCTGAAACACAGCAACAGAATACCGTAGTCATTGTTGAAGCGCCTGCTGCTGTAGAGGCGCCAGCGGCCAGCGAAGCCAATGTTGGTCTGACAGAAATGCCTGCCCCTGTGGTACAAGCCAGCTATATTCTACAAGTGCGTAGCTATACCGACCCAGATGCTGCAGATGCACGTCGTGCCGAAATTATTTTGAATGGTTTATCGGCAGATGTAGTGAAAAGTGTAGAAGGTGGTGAAACTTGGTATCGGGTGATTTCAGGCCCTTATGATTCAGCCGATGCTGCAGTGATTGCTCAGCAAACTTTGCAGCATAGTGGAATTGATTCAATTGTCGTGAAACGCTAAGCCTCATTGTTATCAATCGACCAAAATCAATTAAAAAAAGATGCCTCGGCATCTTTTTTTAGGTCTATAGAACGATGTACTCACAAAAATCATCGCTAGATTTGCATTAACTGCTGCTCACGTTCGCGTGCACGCTGAAATGCAGGACGCTGTTCCACGCGTGCCAAATAAGCCGCAATCTGTGGATAATGATGCCCAGTACGGCTTTGCAATGCTTGGAGCGGGAAACCCATTTGAATATCGGCAAAAGAAAAATCCCCTGCAAAATAATCATGTTTGCCCAAATAATCTTCTAAATAAGCAATATGATCTTTTAAACGAGGCTGAATAAACCCTGCTTTAACACCTGCAGTAATTTTTTGCGCCATTGGTCGAACTAACCATGGCACATGCTGCGGCACATTAGTCATCACCAATTGCATCACTAACAATGGCATTAGCGAGCCTTCTGCATAATGCATCCAGTATTGATATGCTTGCTGTGCTGAAGCCTGCTGCGGTTTAAACTGCCTTTGCGTATCATAATGCTGCTGCAAGTACTCCAAAATGACTGCAGATTCTGCAATGGTCTGCTCTGCATCCGTCAAAATTGGTGCTTTACCCAATGGGTGAATCAGCTTCAATTCATTGGGCGCACTTAAATTGGGCTGACGGTGGTAAAACTTGATTTCATAGTCCAAACCCAGCTCTTCGAGCGCCCACAAAATGCGGAAAGAGCGGGATTGATCAAGGTGGTGTAAAGTAATCATAAACGTCCTATTTTGTTTTTATTACATCTGTTTTAAGTGATTGTTATATCTTCTGTTTCACGCAACATTATAAAAAGGCATGTCCTGCATGCCTTTTTATAAGAGACGGATTCAACTCTAGGTTTAACCCAATTCAGTACGAATTTCCACACTGCGTAACAAGGTTTTCGTCACAGGTGTTTTTTGACAGATATTCAGTACTTTTTGCTGTAATTCTGCATCTAACGCTGCTTCAGTTTGCACACGGCGTTCAATCCACTCCTGCCCTTCCTGATTGGTAAAGAAGTCCGCCTCGACCTGAATTTTGCCAAAATCCAAACCCTTATGCTGTGCATACATACGCAAGGTAATCATGGTGCAAGCGACCAAACTGCTACATAACAGATCATAAGGTGCAGGACCTGCATCTTGACCACCTAACTTTTCAGGCTCATCTACCTTCCATTGGTGCTGACCACTTTGGATCTGACCTTGCCATGCCGTGTCTAAACTGCGTACCTGTGCTGTGCCAATCTTGGCCATAAGATGCTCCCTATAGATTGATATTCCATCATTTATTTTGATGCACGCATTTTTGCGGGGAAAGTCGGCGCTTCTAAACGTGGTCCATCGTAGTCTGGTATTGTGCCAAAACGAGGATCATGATTGACCCATTGCTCACGTGCAATGCTGAGTTCCTCTTGGGTACGACCGACGAGATTCCACCACAACAAAATTGGCGACTCAAAAGGTAAACCGCCCAATAGCAACAGACGCGCACCCGCATGTAAATCTAGCTGAATTTCGGTTAAGCCCGGTTCAAGCACCAGCATATTTTCATCGTTTAATTCATGCCCATGCACAGTGGCTGTGCCTTCCAGCATCATCAAACCATATTCAAATTTAGGATTCAGCGGCAAACGGGTTGTCGTGCTGGTTTCACTATAAATATCTACCCCTAGCAACTCACTATGTACTAATACTGGTGAAGTGGTATTTAAAAATTCACCAACTAAGATGGTAAATTCCACTCCATCTAGCAAAACCACAGGCAAGTCAGGGTAATGATCAAAACGTGGCGCCATATTGCGCTGATCATCAGGTAAAGCAATCCACAGTTGCGCTGTATGCATGTGTGTTTCGGTGTCGGGAGCAACTTCGGTATGTGAAATACCATAACCCGCGGTCATTAAATTAACCTGTTTGGGACGAATCAATTGCTTAGTACCCAAACTGTCGGTATGCATAATGCTGCCTTCAATCATCCAGGTGAATGTTTGCAAACCAATATGTGGATGCGGCCCGACATCTAAGCCTTCACCTTGTGGAAAATTAACAGGACCTGCGTGATCTAGAAAACACCATGCCCCAATCATGCGTTTATGCCGACTCGGTAAAGCACGTTTAATTAAAGTTCCCTGCCCAATTTCAGCACTACGCAGTGGAAATTCCTGTATAAATTGCTTGACGTACTTATCACAATCGTCTGAATTGGAAAGCTCGGTATAATTGCTGTTGCTCATCCTATACCTCTTATATTTCTGTAAATTCCTTGACTATTAAATATAGTAAATCACTAACGAAGAGCAAGATGAAATTTGTTGTTCTGATTTTTATGGTTCAAACTTGAACTACACCTTAAAATATATGGCATAATTTTGACCAAAATTTAAAAAAAATAGAGAAAATACCCAAATTTAGGGAGGTTATTTTTTCTGCATTTTGCGCATAATCCTCACTATAAGTTGTCAATTTGAGTAAATATCGCTATGTCTGTAAAAGCTCGAATGGGGGAACAGACCCGTTCGAAGATTTTAAGCAATCAGGAAGCCTCAGAAAAACTTTTAAAAACAACTGAGTGTGATCTTGAAAACCGACAAGCAATTGAAAAAGCATTGCAGCACCCTGCTGCGCAACTCCCGCCGCAATTTGAAACACATTTTTATCAACACCAGAATTTACATCAGCGTCGTTATTTACGCCAAGTCAATTACATTGGGCAAATGACGTTCCTGCTGTATTTCTTTATCGATTATTTCATCATTCCAGATGTCACTACACTCTCGGCCACACTCCGTCTCAGTGCTGTTGTATTGGCGCTGATTGGCAATTATTTCTGCTTTAAATTGATCAAAGATATTCGCCTGCTAGATTTAATTTTACCGGTCAGCGCCACACTGTGCTGCGGTATTTGGTTCTATATCCTGTCGCAATCACAAAGCCCTTGGATTTCCACGTATGTGTATGCCTCGGTCATTTTTGTGCTCATGGCGAACCTATGTATTCAAGTGCGTTTCCGCCCTGCGGTCTACAATTCATTGGTCATGAGCGTACTCATGTTTTTTGGGGTGATTTCCCTCACCAACTTGCAGGATGCCTTAGTTTTTATGGTGGTGTATATCCCTGTATGTTTGTTGAGTTTATATATCAGCTGGATCAACACCCTAAATGCCCGCCATCACTTTTTACGCAGTTTGCTAGATGACTGGAATTTTCATACCTTGCAAGCCTTGGCTCATACCGATGAACTGACCCAACTCAATAACCGACGTCAGTTTGTACACATGGCAGAACACAAAATTCATGCATGGCCTAAATCTGAATCGGTCTGCTTGTTGATGTTTGATGTCGACTTTTTTAAACAAATTAACGATACCTATGGGCACGATATTGGAGATCGAGTCTTACAAAATATTGCAGACATTGCCCGTAAAGAAATGCGCCGCAAGGATATTTTGGCACGCTTTGGCGGTGAAGAGTTTATTGCACTGCTTAGTGAAACCAGCTTAGATGAAGCACTGATGATTTCGGAGCGCTTAAGACAAAAAATTGCTCAGCATGAAATGTGCATTGATAAAAAATGTTTTAATTTTACGGTCTCCATTGGCGTGTCGAGTTTAAAACCACAACAAACCGACTTGCAGACCCTAATTAAAGAAGCCGATTTAGCCTTATACCAAGCCAAACAACGTGGACGAAATTGTGTCATCAGCTTTGATGTGGGGATGCCTGAGCCCCCTAAATCTGCGGTAAAAAAAGAAATTAAATCTTGGATTGTTTAGCATGCATAAAAAAGAGCACATGGAGTGCTCTTTTTTATGTACAAGAGAAAAACTAGTTGCCGCAAACATCTTGCGCCTATCTTAAAGCTGTGCTTTAAAATGGGCTCATGTCGTAATTTAGGAACGAAGCAGTGCTGTCCGAAATCCCTCACTGCCGCGCGCATCTTGCACCCATTTTAAAAGCCGTGCTTTAAAATGGGCTCATGTCGTAAAACTGGCAAGCAGCAGTGCTTCGTGAAATCCCTGAATTACTCCCATTCAATGGTTGCAGGTGGTTTAGATGATACGTCATAAACCACACGTGAAACCTCTGCAATTTCATTCATAATGCGTGTTGAAATACGATCCACCAAGTCATACGGCAAGTGTGCGAAACGTGCGGTCATAAAGTCCACGGTTTCTACGGCACGTAGTGCGATTACCCATGCATAACGACGGCCATCACCTACGACACCAACAGATTTTACAGGTTGGAATACTGCAAATGCTTGAGCTGTTTTGTCATACCAACCACTTGCACGTAATTCCTGCATGAAAATATCATCAGCTAGACGCAAAATGTCTGCATATTCTTTTTTCACTTCACCCAAAATACGCACGCCCAAACCTGGACCTGGGAATGGATGGCGGTAAATCATGCTGTGCGGTAAACCTAAAGTGGTGCCAAGTTTACGAACTTCATCTTTAAACAAGTCACGTAATGGTTCAACCAATTCAAAAGCTAAATCTTCTGGTAAACCGCCCACGTTGTGGTGTGATTTAATCACATGCGCTTTGCCTTGTTTACTGGCTGCAGATTCAATCACGTCTGGGTAAATCGTACCTTGTGCCAAGAATTTCACGCCATCCAGCTTACGTGCTTCTTCTGCAAAAACTTCAATAAATTCACGACCAATGATTTTACGTTTTTTCTCTGGATCAACTTCACCAGCCAATGCGCCCAAGAAACGCTGTTCAGCATCAGCACGAATTACGCGAATCCCCATGTTTTCTGCAAACATTTGCATCACTTGATCGCCTTCGTTCAAGCGCAACAAACCGTTGTCTACAAATACACACGTTAATTGATCGCCAATGGCACGGTGCAATAACGCAGCAACCACAGATGAATCGACACCACCAGACAAGCCAAGTAATACTTTCTCATTGCCAATTTGCTGACGTAATTGTTCTACACGCAAGTCGATAATGTGTTCTGGTGTCCACAAACCACGACATCCACAAATTTGATGCACGAAGTTAGACAGTAGTTCTGCACCTTTAGCCGTGTGCGTTACTTCTGGGTGGAATTGAATACCATAGAAACGGCGTGTTTCATCAGAAATCATCGCCACAGGGCAGCTTGGTGTGCTTGCCGTAATTTGGAAGCCTTCTGGAATGCGTGCCACTTTATCGCCATGGCTCATCCAAACGTGCAATTGGTTTTCACGGTCTTGCAAGTTACCAATCAGTTTGTCACGTACCAAAATATCGACTTCGGCATAACCGAATTCATGCACTGAGCCTGCTTCAACCTTACCGCCCAGTTGTTCTGACATGGTTTGTAGACCATAGCAGATACCCAATACAGGTACGCCTAAGTTAAATACAATTTCAGGTGCGCGTGGACTACCCTCTTGGTGAACACTTTCAGGTCCACCCGATAAGATAATACCGTTTGGATTAAATGCACGAATGTCTTCTTCCGACATATCGTAGGCATACATTTCAGAATATACGCCCGCTTCACGAACACGACGTGCGATCAGCTGGCTATATTGCGAACCGAAATCCAGAATCAGGATACGATCTTCAGTAATTTGAGTATTGGTAGTCATGACAAACAACTATAGAAAGGCAAACGAATTAAGCGCGCTATTCTAGCATTTTTCCACGCCTTGCGCACACTATTCAGACAATCCTAAAAATGGCTATTTTTCTTCGTGATATTGCAGTGACCACATACTCTAAGTTTTAAAAGACTATGCATTTTCTATGGCATAAAAAAAGCAACCTTCTTGAAGATTGCTTAAATTGTTGAGCTGATGTGGAAATCAATGACTTACTTTTTTGCTTCCAAAAGATGGTCTAGACTTATTTTGCCTGCACCGTAAAGCATGATGTAGAAGAAACCGCCAGCCAAACCAATATTTTTCATAAAATTCAGCGCATCTTCTGGTGCAGCATGGAATAAAAATGCAGTTAAAAGACTAAAAACACCTAAACCCAAACCCACGACACGTGCTTGTAAACCGAATAGAATTGCCAAACCACCACCAAGTTCTAGCAAAATCACCAAAGGTAGCAATGAACCTGAAACACCCATAGCTTGCATATAGCCCACTGTTGCATCATAGCCTGCAATTTTTCCCCAACCAGATACAATAAATAAATACGCTAAAAAAGCACGTGCAAATAAACTTACAATGGCTTGCACACTTGCTTTTTCGACCACACTTTTTAACACAACATTTGGATTAAACATCAGATCACCTATATTTTTGATTCATTCTTGAAGACAAATACATCTTAGTTTTTTCAAAATTCAGGATAAATACGCATTTAAAAGACATGTTGTTGCATCTATGCAACGAAAAAGAACCGATGTGGCTGGTCTAGCATCCCTAAAATCACTGTGAAAATTATTTACCTTTTCATACTGACTTTCCGCCTGTGGACTGCTAGGATTTGAGCACACTTTCGCTTGTTTTTTCCCATGGAACTGATTGATTTTATATTACACGTCGATGAACATTTGCTCGAATTCATCACCCAATATGGGGTATGGATTTACGCTATTTTATTCCTGATTATTTTTGTAGAAACAGGCTTGGTGGTCATGCCGTTTTTACCTGGCGATAGTTTGCTGTTTGCAGCAGGCGCACTGGCTGCATCGACAGGGGTAATGGATCCGTGGATTTTGGGTATTTTATTGTTTACTGCTGCGGTACTTGGTGACACCCTGAATTACCATATTGGTAAATATATTGGTCCACGGGTTTTTGAACTGGAATCACGTTTTATCAATAAAAAACATTTGATCGAAACCCAGAAGTTTTTTGAGCGACACGGCGGAAAAACCATTATTTTTGCGCGTTTTGTGCCTTTTGCGCGTACCTTTGCGCCCTTTGTGGCGGGTGCAGGCAGCATGAATTATAAATACTTCCTAACCTATAACGTAATTGGCGCTTTTTGCTGGATCGCGTCGTTTATTACACTCGGTTATTTGTTTGGCAATATGCCAATTGTGAAAGACAATTTCACCCATTTAATTTTCGGCATTATTATTTTAAGTGTCTTGCCTGGGGTGATTGGTTTTATTCGCCAAAAACTCAAGAAAAAAACTGCTTAAGTTGTGAAATTCTTTGGGCATGCCTGTTGAACAGTGCTGCCCTTATCCATTCAAAATAGGTGAGATGAGTGCTCAACTCACCAAAAATCTCTAAATCTTTAGAAAAAACGTGCTACCACTGGCAGCATACACACCACCAACAGCAAAGCCGAGCCTTTATATAACAAATCTGCCGTCACTTTATTGGTTTCTCGCGCCAAAACTGCTCGCCCAAAAGACATCCAAAATAATGCTGTTGGCAATAAAATCAGACCAAATAAGACATAGACCATAGCAAAGTTGGTCGGGTTATCCCACGTTTCTGTAGGAAAAATACCTGCAGCAAATAACAAGGCTTTTGGGTTTTTAAAAGTCGAAAAAAATAATTGTGCAGGGCGAATGGCAGAGTGTTTTTGACAATGTTGCTCTAAATGTGACTGCTTCCATAAATGAAAAGCCATCCAAAACACATAGCCTGCGCTTAAAACATGCAGTATATCAATCAAATAAGGCCAAATTGGCGCACTCAAATGAATGAATAACGCCCACAGACTAATGGCATACATATAACCAAAAAACTCTGCGGGAATCAGCAGACTGGTTTTGGCAATGCCTTGTTGGTGGGCTGAGCTTGCCAATAGCGCATTGGTCGGGCCAGGAATCATCAAGACCGCAATCATTGCTAGGACAAAGAGCCAACTTTCAATCATAAACACCAGAGCATGCAAATCAAAAATAGGAGCACACCTTATATGAAAGCCATTGAAAATGACAAGTTTTTCTATCTGGCAGGACTGACCCAAGGGTATAAATAGAACAGAAAATAAAATTAAGTTTTTGTTTTTAAAATATTAGATTGAGATCAACCTTGAATTATCTTGCTACATTTTTTAAGCAATGGTGCTGCACAAATGGCAGCACCACGGACGAAATATTCGCAAATCCTAAAATTTAAGATGTTACAGGTTTGGGCTTAACAATAATCGGGCAAGCTTTAAATTTTGCTGCTTGCACAATGGCTTCTTGCTCACCTAAAAGACGTGCCAATTCTGTTCTTTTGGTATTGGATGACTGTCCCATATTGACAGAAACACTCGGTGCAACGCCCCAACCGCCACGGCTGCCCCAACCACCGCCTAAACCGATACCCATACCAACACCTGTACGTTTCGGTGCTTCAACACCGCTTTCAATATATTGCTGAATACGGTTATATTCGCTTTGTAATTGTTGGCAATTCAAAGCCTGATAATGTGTAGGCGACACATAGCTAGGTTTCACTGTGGTCGCACAAGCCCCCAGCAATAAACTACTTGCCGCGACAAGACCAATTGCAAATGTTTTCATGTCTACCTCTGTATCACGCTTGCTCAATTTCATTGAACAACGATTGATAAGCTTGCGTCAATTTATGATCTGTTGCCAAATGAATTAATGGCAAATTTTTATGATGTGATTCTTTCATCAACACCGAAGGCGGCAACATGCTATTCAAAACAGGCAAACCTTCATCTTTAAGTTGCTGCACCACTTCACGCGGTAACTTGGCCTGTGCTTGATATTGATTCACCACAATGCCTTCAATTTGCAAGTTTGCATTGTGGTCATCCTGAGTTTCCAACACATTTTCAATCAAACTTTGCAAAGCACGTTTAGAAAAGACATCGCAGTCAAATGGAATGAGCACCCGATCTGCAGCAATTAATGCCGACAAGGTAAAGAAGTTAAATGCAGGCGGGGTATCAATAAACACGCGGTCATATTGATCGGACAATTGTTGCAAGGCATCGCGCAGTTTGTAAATTTTATGTTTCGATTCAAGTGCGTGTGCCAAACCGCCCAATTGCGGACTCGCAGGGATCACATCCAAATTTTTAAATGGCGATTGATGCACATAAGCTTCTAAACCTTTGCTGCGGTTTTTTAAAATTGAGCCCAAAGCATTGCCCAGTAAACCTTTGGATTGGTTTGCACCCAACACTTCTTCAAAATAATTTTCGATGTTGGGCTCAAGCGCAGGCTTGTCGGCAGAATAAGTAGCATCATCACCCAATAAATATTGGCTGGAGTTGGCTTGCGGGTCAAGGTCAATCACCAATGTTTTTAAACCCTGATGCGCACTGATTGCAGCCAAATTGACGGTAATACTGGATTTTCCAACACCACCTTTCTGATTAAACACCACACGTGTGCGCATTGCCGCCCCTCTTTTCAATTTTTGTTATGACATCACTTCAGTTTAACTGAGCTTTCAATATTCTTGCCAAATTATGTCTAACAATTCGCCAGTGCTCAAATATGCAGCCAATCTTTTGCCGATATTTACATACATTCAATGCTCGTGAGTTCACACCCACGAGCAACATCCACAATAAGATCTGCTGACTTAGCCAAAGCTTGGCTTTAACATCACCAAACCTAAAATGGCAAAAAATGCGACTAAGGCTAAGCCCCAACCAACACGGCGTTGAATCAACAAAATACTGTCATCTTTTTTATACGCTTTGATTAAAGATGACAGCATCACCAAAAATAAAATAATTTTGGCATAAAACCATGTTTCGACTTGAAAGTCTTTTAAAAACAAAGCAATGACACCTGTCACTACAATCAACGTCAGTGCTGAATGTTGCAATGCCACAAAGACTGTCCACGCTTTAGGATTAGGCGAGTTATTTTGTGTGCCCTTAAACAAAGTCATGGCACGTACAAACAGCACCAATAATAATAAAGCCGCCGCAGCAACGTGAATGGTATTCAGCATTCCTAAATTTTCCATTTATTTCATTCCATTACGATGTTTTTGGTGCGTGGGCGCATTCTGGACTGCTGGTGTCTTGTCCCTGCCATTCAGATGCAACAAAGGCATGAATTGCCAATGCATGAATTTTACTTGGGGCGAGTAAGTCACCCACAGCAGCATAAATTTTTTGATGACGTTGTACGGCGCGTAGCCCCTGAAAATCTTCACTCACCATCACCACTTTAAAATGCGACTCTTTACCCGGGAAATAGCCGCCATGTCCTGCAGATTCGTTCACCACCTCTAAATGGCTTGGATTGAAAACGGCTAAGCGTTGTAGCAACTGTTGTTCTAAGCTCATGCTTGTATTTCCCCGAATGGTTTTAAAAGCTCTCTGAAGTATAACGTGTTCTGTGTGATTCGCAGCATCTTGCCGTGAGGATTCTTCGATTTACGATTCGCACCACTTTTCGTTATGAAATTTAGGCTGATGACTGCTGTTTTTTCTAAAAATGTTGTTTATTTATTCAGTCAGTACAACGATATGCAAAAAATGATTGACCCTATTTTTGCATCATGTATTATACACCGCATGCGGGAATAGCTCAGTTGGTAGAGCACAACCTTGCCAAGGTTGGGGTCGCGAGTTCGAGTCTCGTTTCCCGCTCCAGATTCTAAAAGCCCCAGTCGAATGACTGGGGCTTTTTTATTGTTGTTTTATTCAATATTTTACTTCATAAGAAATTTTTATACTTAAAAAAGTAAGTTTACAAAAGTGCTCTTTCAAAACTGTGAACAAAAAACCGTGTAGATGATGCTCCAGAGTATCAATCATACAAAATAAAAAAAACTCCAAAACAAAAGATAGTATTAGCTACTACTAAGTGGCTTATGTTAAACAAGATCAGCTTGCCTAGATCCTAAATATTGATGCCGCGCAGCCTGTTAATAATTTCTGTCATTGCTTCTTAATAAAAAAGCAACTAATATGATTCTTACACCACCAAAAAGCAATAAATATGTCTACACTAAATAAGTCTTTACTACAGCAAGTCAAAAAAAGACGAACCCTATTGGGTTTAAAGCAAGTTGATATGCAATCACGTACAGGCATTTCAAGACAGCAGTACCAAAAACTGGAAAGTCAAGGCAATCCTCGATTAGATACCTTAGAAATTATTGCGGCAGGACTAAATGCTCAACTGATGCTCATCCCAGATGATAAGGTTCATTTGATTAGACAATTATTGAATGATGAAATTAAAGTCACTATTGAAGATCAAGATGACTTAATGTCTAACCCATGGAAAGGTCTTCTCGGAGGAGAGGAACCATGAATACTGTTGCAGTCCTGAAATTAACATTACATCACGTTGTCGTTGGATACTTGGCAGGATTTCAGAGCGGAAAAAATATTCTGGTTTTCACAGATTCTTTTCACTTGGATCAGCAACGTCCGACCTTGAGCTTGCTTACTTCCCCTTTATATCCTCAAGCGGATAAGATTTTAGAAAAGACCTATGTTACACATCAGCGCTTACACCCCTTGCTATCAAATCTGCTACCAGAAGGTGCATTACGCGAACTCATAGCACAAAGCCTCAAAATACATATAGACAATGAATTTCAGTTATTGGCAGCTTTAGGTCATGACTTACCTGGGGCACTGATTGCAACCCCAGTAGATCCAGAAGAAATCCCAGATGGAATAAAATTTAAGCTTCAGATCTCGAATCCAGATCAGATATTAAAACAAGAGATTCGGACAAATAATAAGTTTTCCTTGGCTGGCGTCCAAATGAAGTTTTCCATGAAAGCCAAAGATGGGCGTTTTACATTAGCACAGGCAACGGAATCCAGCCTACTCGGTGATTGGATTGTCAAAACTCCTTCTACCAGACATGCTTTTGTTCCGCTGAATGAATACTCTATGATGATCCTTGCCAAAATGGTCGGAATAGATATCCCAGAGATTCGTTTGGTAGATATGGCACTCTTACAAGACCTTCCACCATTAAATCTACCCCAAGAGCAATATGCTTTTGCAATTAAGAGATTCGATAGGCAGAGTACTGCTAATACTACAGAGCTTATTCATATTGAAGATTTTGCTCAGATCTTTGGTTCATATCCACACCAGAAATACAGCACCACAAATTATGAGCAGATCGGTAAGATCATTTATCACTATTCAGATAACAAAATTTTTGATATTCAGCAATTTGCCAGCCGTTTACTCGTCAATATTTTACTCGCCAATGGAGATGCACACTTAAAGAACTGGAGTATGATTTATCACGATAAAACAACGCCAAGATTATCCCCTGCATACGATATATTGATGACAAGTGTATATATTGAAAATGAGCGTCATTTCGCCTTAAATCTTGCCAAAAATAAAGATTGGTATTTAGCTGAGATGAAACACTTTGAACAATGGGCTGAAAAAGTCGGTGTTCCATGGCGTGTTATTGAAAAACAACTTCACGCGATCATGGACAAAGCACGGTCGGTATGGCCAGTGCTATTACTAGACTTACCTATGATTTCTGTTCATAAAGAAAAATTAAGAGAACATTGGAAAAAATTGCATCCGGACTTTCAGATACTTACAGATGATTAGGGTAATCTGAAACCAAACTAAAATTTCTCAAACAAGTTCATCACGTCATTTTCCGTCAGTTTCGCTTCGCCTTCATGATCTGTACTTAGAATAGAGTGTGCCAGTTCTGCTTTATTTTGCTGTAAGGCAAGAATTTTTTCTTCTATGCTTTTATTAGTAATCAGCTTATAGACAAATACCGGCTTGTCCTGTCCAATCCGCCATGCACGATCTGAAGCTTGATCTTCAGCAGCAGGGTTCCACCATGGATCATAGTGAATGACCGTATCTGCGGCAGTTAGATTCAAACCGACCCCTCCTGCTTTCAGACTGATTAAAAATACCGGCACTTGTCCAGACTGAAACGCTGTAATGACTTCATCTCGCTTTTTGGTCTTTCCAGTCAGCTTCACATAGCCAATTTCTGCGTGATGGAACTTTTGTTCAATCAGTTCCAACATTGAGGTAAACTGAGAGAAGATAAGAATTTTTCGTCCCTCTTCCACCATTGGAACGACCATATCCATCAACTGTTCAAGTTTGGCAGAATGCGCCTGCCCAATTTTCACTGAATCCAGCTTTAGTAAGCTAGGATGGCAGCACACCTGACGTAGCTTCAGTAAGGCATCTAAAATTTGAATTTGACTACGTTTAAAGCCTTTTTCTGCCACAATTTTCTGAATGCTTGCCTGCATCGTGGCACGAACAGCCTCATATAACTTGGATTGCTGGTCATTCATATCAATATTGACTTCAATCGTGGTTTTTTCTGGCAACTCTTTGGCTACGTCAATTTTCAAGCGACGTAAAATGAAGGGCTTAATCCGGTTGACCAACTTTTGTCTTAACTGCTCATCACCGCGCTTTTCAATCGGATGACGGTACTTTTTATTAAAAATTTCTTGTGAATATAAAAATCCTGGCATCAGGAAATAAAATAGTGCCCACAGCTCACCCAAATGATTTTCCATAGGTGTACCGGTTAGACATAGACGATGTCGCGCTGTTAATTGCCGTACTACCTGTGCAGCTTTGGCGCGCGGATTTTTGATATTCTGCGCCTCATCCAAAATGAGTTGATGATATTCATATTGCTTTAGTTGCTCTTCATCTCTCGCCAGAAGCGGATAGGTGGTTAACACAATATCATAGTGCGGAATCTGCTCAAAATACTGATGGCGATCGGGCCCCTGTAGCAGCAATACCTTGAGCTCTGGGGTAAATTTCTCCGCTTCTTTGAACCAGTTATGCATCAGCGATGTGGGTGCAACAATTAAGGCGGGACTATCCTGCAAATATCCAGCCTGCTTTTCCATGAGTAAATGGGCTAAAGTTTGTGCTGTTTTCCCCAAGCCCATATCATCTGCCAGAATCCCGCCATGCTGGGTTTCCCTTAAAAACTGTAACCAGCCTAAGCCCTGCTGCTGGTATGGACGCAACTCCCCCTGAAAACCTTGTGGTGTCGGCAGTTGTTGCTGATAGCCTTGTTTGAATTTCTGTACAAATTGCTGCAGGCGATCACTGACCTGCCATGTCATCCCAAGATTATGCTGCAATTCTAATAATTGACTCGCATCATAGCGATCAATACTGCGCTCTTCTTGCTGTAAAATGCTCTGCAGATGCAATAATACCGGCTTAATATCCCTAGCGGATAGCGCCAAATCAGGTTGATCAACTGCAGTTTTCACGGTGAAAATTTGACTGTCATGCAGATGAATAAAAGTCCGCGGATCAAGTAAATCAGGATTTACTCGCACCAAAGCTACGAGCGCATCAAGTAAATTATAAGAATTGCCTGCACTGTCTTGAACCGTCGCCCCGATATTGAACCAGTCCTGCTGGCCTTCAGATTCAGTGATAGAAATATTTAAATTTTCAACATATTGCAGGTTAAAGGGGCTGTTTTCCAGATGCTCTATCTGCCAGCCCATCAACTCAATTTGATTGATGGGCATCAGCTGTTTGATCCAGTCTCCATAGAAAGCAAAAACCATAGAATCGAGACGTTGTTTATCCAGTTTTAATTGCTGGTCATAACTAAGATCTTTCACCCACTTCAGTGATTCGACCAATAGCTGTAAACGCTGGATTGACTGTTGTTCCTGAACTAAGTCCCGAAGCTGTCGCACCATTTTGTCATGCTGCTCACCAATGAAACTGTCACCTGATGTACCTGCTTTAATTCGCCCGCCTGCATAGGAGAATTCAATTTCAGCACAAACAGACTCTTCCCATTTCCAATCAAATTTATCTAAAACACCGAAGCGTAAAATTGGCTGGGGACTACCCTCAAGGACATCAATATGCTGAATAGACTCGGGCTGAGGCAGATTTTTCACGTCTGAATATTGATGAGTCAGTTTCTCAAACTCTGGCAAGAGCATAGATGGAAGATCAGGCATCTGTAAAAAATGGTACAGAAGATTTGCCGTATATTCACCATATAACTGGCCCACCGTGTTCTGTTGAATATCCACATAACACGGTGGCTGGCTAGCGAGAATTTGGATATGTGGATTTGATTTTAAATCGAGTCGAATATCACCATTGACCAATTCAATATTTAAATGCTCTGTCTGTTTGTTTACACCTTGTTGCCAGATCAGTTCGATGTGATAGCCTTGTTCTGACCATTGAAGTGCAGTATGGCTCTTTTTTTGCCAGTACACATCGCCACTTTGAATAAAAGATTTGAAATGCTCCAATAAAATTCCGGAGATATCAAGATTGCTTTGAT
This sequence comes from Acinetobacter sp. YH16053, assembly GCF_013417035.1. Classification (NCBI taxonomy): domain Bacteria; kingdom Pseudomonadati; phylum Pseudomonadota; class Gammaproteobacteria; order Moraxellales; family Moraxellaceae; genus Acinetobacter; species Acinetobacter sp. YH16053. Next base: position 62,357 of record NZ_VPEP01000007.1, on the reverse strand, counting down.
AAAAACGTTCGTCACTGTTTATTTTGGCATAATAATAAATCTGGTTAAATAATTGTCGTTTTTGTTCAGGTAAAGTCAGATGCTTTCTGGTGATATTTTCATATTGGGTATAATAACTTTCCCCCGCAATTGAGCCGTTTTTATTGCGTCTGGCCTTCTGAACATCAACTGTCAATTTCTTTAAGCTGACAGACTGATCTAACAGGTAAATTAAATAATTGTTTGTTTTGACAGATTGCTCTGGTTCAGTCTGTTGTAAATAACGTTTAAAATCATTCAACCAGCGCTGTGCCTGATCATCCCCCCGTAGGCGTTTTGCGATTCCCTGCGGGGATTGAGAGTCAGCATAACGCTGCTGAAATTCCTGGCGATATTCCTGAAAGAATAACCGCGCTAAAGCAGCAGCATGTTTACAGTTATATCCAACCGGACAAGTGCAGTCGTCATCGATTAAACGGTCTTTTTGGGGATTATAGGTAATTGCAGTATCGTAATAATCTGTCCCTTCAATTTGGGCATACATCGTAACCCCGTCTTTTTCCTCAAAGAACTCAATCGTTTCCCTATCAATGCGTTTAGCATAGCTAAGACTGCGCTGAAGAGTTGCTGTACTAAAGCGAGATAGAAAATTGATCAATGAGGACATAATTACCAGACACTAAAAATGTTTATACAATTATAACGGACAAAGGTGTCAATTCAGAATAGTAGCCGAACGGCCCAACCTGAGCATAACTTGGAATCACTCAAAAGGAATATTGTAAATAAAGACTACTTTTTGCATAAACATTCAAAGCCAAACCTCAATATGTCTACATCACCACAGCATGCATTTCCCACACATATTGACTGCGCATCAATTGCTTTAATTGTTTAAGGTCTTGATATTTTTCCAGTATCTCTTGCGCTCGAGCTAATTTTTGTTGAACATGTCGATAGTCTTGCTCATATTTTCGATACAAATCCTGCACTTTAATTTTACGGTTAGAATATAAAAACTGACTCCAATTAAAAGAGTAAATAATGTCATCTACTTGCATTTGCAAAGTTTCTAACTGTTCTTCTAAAAGCAGGTTATACGCTTTTAATTGTTGATTGGCGAAAGATAGATTGTGCTGCTGACCCAACTGAATTTGCAAATTTAGCAAGGTCAATAAATCATTGGCTTCATAAGCTTGATTGGCTTGCTGCATCAATGCGGTTTTTTCTTGTTTTTTCTGCTCATCTTGCTCACGATCTGGGTGAATCCACGCTGTAATTTTTAAGTAAATCGTTTTGATGGACTGATTTGCCAGTTTCTTTGCTTCTTCACGCTGTTGCTGTTTTTTTGCTGCTTTGGCTTTTTCACGGGCAATTTGCTGTTCGGCAAAAGCTTTTTGAGCACCACTCAACTGACTTAAAAAATCTAACTCCTCTTGATCTTGTATTTTTTGTTCAAATTTTTCTATAAAATCATCTAAATCTAATGGGTCATGCTGAAAATCAAAAAAATCTAGATCTAGGTCATATTCTTCACAAAGGAAATGTTTCAAACTGTCCAACTTGAGCTGTGCTAATCGTTCTTGTTCAGAAGCATCATCTTCAAAGCCACCTTGCTCAAAGTTTTCTTCTGCGGACTCAGCCTCAGTTTTAGCCTCAAACATCTCATCTAGACCATCTAAGTCTGGCTGCTCAAAATCATAGCCATAATGATTCAGCAATTCTGTTAAAAACTGAACTTGTTCGGTAGACATCTGCTGCGAATCCAAAAGTTGTAAACTGAGTTGCTCAATTTTTTGATCCAGCTTAGTTTGCTGGGCTGCCGTCACTTTTTGTTGTTTTTGCTGAAGCAATTGTTGAATTTGCTGAAATATAACTTCACGCAATTGCGCATAAGTCGGTAAAATTTCACGGCTGGCACGTGCCTGAATATCGGCTTGTGCGGTCTGCCATTCATTCAAACGTAGCTGTTCCTGCTCAATTTTTTGGCATAATTTCTGAAATTTTTTCTGTGGCGCAGAAAGTTTCTGCTCTGGCTCTAAAGTACTTTTCTGTAATTCCATCTTCAATCATATCGAACACATAAGTCTGAGCCGTATTTTAACCAACCTCTTACTCATTAAAAACACCTTTGCCCATCACCACATCTTTTCTCATCCATAGTCTTTGACCTGAAACATCTTCAAGCAATTGATCTTCTATTCTGTACAGCACATTGCACATAGTTCGATTATCATAGGCAGCAATACGACTTTTCCAAATATTCAGGATAATACATGAGCAAACTCACTTGTTTTAAAGCCTATGACATTCGCGGAAAATTGGGCACAGAACTCAATGAAGAGATTGCCTATAAAATTGGTCGTGCTTACGGACAAATTTACCAACCCAAAACCGTTGCAATTGGCTGCGATATCCGTCTCAGCAGCGAAAGCTTAAAGCAAGCCACCATTCGTGGGTTAAATGATGCAGGGGTCAATGTGCTAGATTTAGGCATGACAGGTACAGAAGAAGTCTATTTCGCAGCTTTCCATTTAGACGTGCAAGGTGGCATTGAAGTGACTGCTAGCCATAACCCCATGGACTACAACGGCATGAAACTGGTACGTGAAAATGCACGTCCGATTAGTGCCGATACAGGTTTAAAAGACATTCAGGCTTTGGCAGAATCGGGCGAATTTACCCCAGTTGAGCACAAAGGCAGCACTCAAAGCTACAATATTTTGCCTGAATTTATTGACCATTTAATGACTTATATCGAGCCTAGCAAAATTCGTCCTATGAAACTGGTCATGAATGCAGGCAACGGCGCTGCAGGGCATGTGGTCGATGCAATTGAGCAAAAATTCAAAGCTCTGAATATCCCTGTTGAGTTTGTCAAAATTCACAATGATGCCGATGGCACCTTCCCCAATGGTATCCCCAACCCCATTTTAGTGGAAAACCGTGATAGCACCCGCAATACCGTATTAGAGCATCAAGCCGACATGGGCATTGCGTGGGATGGTGACTTTGACCGCTGTTTCTTATTCGATGAAAAAGGCCAATTTATTGAAGGTTATTATATTGTTGGCTTATTGGCACAGGCGTTTTTGCTCAAACAAGCAGGCGAAAAAATCGTACATGACCCGCGTTTGGTCTGGAATACCTTTGATGTGGTCGCGCAATATCAGGGTGAAGCGATTCAATCTAAATCTGGACATGCCTTTATTAAAGATGTAATGCGTGAGCACAATGCCGTTTACGGCGGTGAAATGAGTGCACACCACTATTTCCGTGATTTCGCCTATTGTGACAGCGGCATGATTCCATGGTTATTGGTAGTTTCGGTATTGTCTGAAACAGGACAATCGCTATCCAGTCTAGTCGAAGAGATGATTGCAAAGTTCCCGTGTTCAGGGGAACTTAACTTTAAAGTAGCCGATACTCAGGCCACCATCCAAAAAATCTTTGAGCATTATGCCAGCCAAAACCCAACGATTGATCAAACCGATGGCGTGAGTCTTGACTTTGGGGCATGGCGTTTTAATGTGCGTGCTTCAAATACTGAGCCATTATTACGCTTAAATATTGAAAGCCGTCGTGATCAAAACCCACGCCCGATGCAAGACTATGTGGATGAGTTGACGCAATTAATTCAAGCTTAATCTAAAAAATCAAAGCAATATAAAAATGGGAGTCAAAACTGACTCCCGTTTTTGTGCCCTAAACTTTGTGGCTGAGTGTATAGCTGGAATCATTCATCTTAACGATAACCATTCGGATTCTGCTTTTGCCAGTTCCAACTATCGGCTAACATATCTTCTAAGCCATATTGTGGAGTCCAGCCCAATTCTTGCACGGCGCGGCTATTATCTGCAAAAGAGGTTGCCACATCGCCTTCACGACGTGGTGCAAACTCAAATTGAATCTGCACACCATTGACCTGTTCAAAAGTATTCTTCACTTCTAACACCGAAATTCCATTGCCCGTACCAATATTCCAAGCACGGCAACCCTGTGCAGTCAAACGGTTATTCAAGGCACATAAATGCGCATTGGCCAAATCGACCACATGAATATAATCGCGCACGCCTGTACCATCTGGCGTGGCATAATCCTGCCCAAAAATCGACAATTTTTCACGACGTCCCACCGCCACTTGGGTGACATAAGGCATTAAATTATTTGGAATACCTTGTGGGTCTTCGCCGATGCAACCACTTTTATGTGCCCCCACAGGGTTAAAATAACGCAATAGCGCAATCGACCAACGTGCATCGGCAAGGGCTGCTTTTTGTAAAAGCTGTTCCACAATCAGTTTGGTATAGCCATAGTTATTGCTTGGCATGCCCGTTGGCATCTCTTCATGCAACGGCGAAATATTGGCTTCATCATATACTGTAGCCGATGAACTAAACACCAATTTAAACACATGCGCGCGCTGCATCGCCTGCATCAAGCTAATTGAACCCGCAATATTGTTATCAAAATAGCTCAGTGGAATTTGTTGGCTTTCTCCCACTGCTTTGAGTCCTGCAAAATGAATCACTGCATCAATTTGATGTGCAGCAAACACAGCATCCAAAGCAGCAGCATCACGAATATCACCCTGAATAAACTGCAAGGTTTTGCCCGTCAGTTGCTGCACCCGCGCCAATGATTCTGCCGAGCTATTGGATAAATTATCCAGCACCACCACGCTGTGCCCTGCATTCAGCAACTCGACACAGGTATGTGAACCAATATAGCCCGCACCGCCTGTTACTAAAATATTAGCCATCTATTTTTCCTAATAAAATTTTTAATAAACCTTGGGTCGATGCATCGAGTGCCGATAAATCCTGTTGCTGCCCATTTAAAATAGGCAAGAGCTGATTGGCAATTTCCTTGCCTTTTTCTACGCCCCATTGGTCAAAAGGATTGATATTCCACAGCACCGATTGCACAAAGACTTTATGTTCATATAAGGCAATCAACATGCCCAAACTATACGGATTGAGTTCTTGCAATAAAATACTGCTACTTGGCTGATTACCACTGTACTGCTTATATGTCGCTAAGCCATCTAATTCCTGCTGATCTAAAGCCTGATTGCCAAAGGCCAAAAGCCGCGACTGCGCCAAGCAGTTGGACAAGGCCAAATGGTGCTGCTCCACCAAAGCCTCGGCATTTTCCGCATATGTAAATTGATTGGCATTATAACGCTGCACAGGGGCAATAAAATCACAACTGACCGCATGCGTCCCTTGATGCAACAATTGATAGAACGCATGCTGTGCATTCGGCCCAACCTCACCCCAAACAATTGGGCAGGTATCCAAATTGACAGCCTCACCATTACGCTGAATCGACTTGCCATTGGATTCCATTTCTAATTGCTGTAAATACGAAGCGAAGTATTTTAAACGTCCATCATAAGGCAAGACCGCATGAGTCTGAATATTCAGGAAATTATTATTCCATACCCCCAGCAAGCCCATCAGCACTGGGATGTTCTGATCAAATGCAGCCGTTTGAAAATGCTGATCAACCGCATGTGCGCCTGCTAAAAACTGTTGAAAACCCACAACGCCTATGGTCAAAGCTATCGGCAAGCCAATACACGACCATAACGAATAACGACCACCGACCCAATCCCAAAGCAAGAGCTGATTTTCAGGGCAAATGCCCCAATCGGTCATTTTATCGGCTTTGGTGGATACCCCAATAAAGTGATGTTTCAGAATTTGCGCATGTTTACCCAAGGCTTTTTCCAGCCATTGTTTCACGGTCTGCGCATTGGATAAGGTATCAATGGTGCCAAAAGACTTGGATGAAATAATAAATAAAGTGGTTTCAGGACGCAGACGATGCAGCAATTCAGATAACTGGCTGCCATCCATGGTGGACACAAAATGTACATTCAGTGGTTTTTCTGTCGCCACTTTAAAATCAGATAAGGCTTGGGTCACCATCAACGGGCCTAAATCTGAGCCACCCACACCAATATTGACCACATCCTGAATCACTTCACCCGTGGCACCACGGTATTGGCCTGCATGGATTTTTTCCACCAAGGCATACATACGCTCAAGCTGGGTATGCACTTGCTCAGTCAATGCAGCGTAAGCATCGGTCTGATCGGAAGCACTTGCTGCTGGGCTGGTCGCAGGCAAACGCAAGGCCCAATGCATCGCATCGCGCTGTTCAGTATAGTTGATTTTCTCTGAGCCAGTTGCCGTTGAAAATAAACGTCCAATCCATTCAGCAAGCTGACTCTGCTTGGCAAACTGAACCAAGGTCTGCAACACCTTGGCATCAATCCGATGCTTGCTATAGTCAAACAGCACACTGTCCAAAGCCACCGAGAAACGCTGAAAACGCTGCGGATCTTGAGCAAACAGCTGATTTAAATGCAGCTGCTGAAACTGATGCTGCAATTGTTGTAACTGCGGCAAGGCATTGTCATTTGGAGAGATCGAGCTTTGCGTCTGTGGCATTGTGCTACGAATCATTAGCGACCGACTCCCATATAAGCAAAACCTTGTGCCTTCACAAATTCAGGATCATAAATATTACGACCATCCAAAATCAGCGGATGCTGCATCTGCTGCAACAAAGTTGGATAATCCAAACTCCAATATTGTTTCCACGCGGTCAGCACACATAATGCCGATGCACCTTCGACGGCTTGATATTGGTCTGTACATAAAATTAGATCATCGCGCTGACCATACTGTGCCACAATTTCAGGCAAGGCTTGTGGGTCGTGCAATTTGACCGTCACACCCTGCGCCCACAACGCAGGCAACATCACATGAATGGGCGAATGTTGCACCCTTGCGGTATTTTCTTTAAAGGCTGCGCCCCAAATCGCCACAGTTTTGCCGTTTAAATCGCCCTGATAATAATTCCACAACTTTCTAAACAAGAGTTCTTTTTGTTGTTCGTTAATATCCCAAACTTGCGCCAACAGCTGACTTTTCACCCCTGTGGTGGATACGGTACTGGCCAGAGTCTGAATATCATGACTAAAGTTTTCACCACCAAACCCCGCACCAGGATACATATATGATGCACCAATACGGCTATCTGCCGCCATACCCTGCCGCACATGCTCAATATCAATCCCGAGTTTTTCTGCCACCACTGCCAAGTCATTGATATAACTGATACGAGTCGCCAACATGCCTGAAATACTCAGTTTGGTAAATTCTGCATCCAACACAGGCATAAACAGATATTGCTGCGCACGTGGGAATAAGGGGCGGAGTAATTCTTTGAGTTTGACTTGCGCACGTTCATTTTCACAACCCACCGTGAGTTGCTGTGCGCGGGTCATACTTTGAATGGCATTGCCCTCTTGAATCATGTCGGGCAAATAAATCCAGTCATCTTGTGGCAAGATTTTTTGCAGGCGCTGTGTGCCATTTAAGCCCAAAGTCGAGGCATTGATCATCAATTTAGGGTGAATGATCGGACGTTGTTGCAACTGCCCCAAAACGGTTAAGGCGTGAGCTTCTTCAGTCGGGTTCAAACTGAGTAGATAGACATCCACATCTAAAGGCAATGCAGCAAAATCACAATAGTGTAAAAAGCCCTTGCTGCATTGTTGTTGTAATAACAGGCTCAAGGCTTGGTCTTGAAAGCTGAGATGTTGCTGTTCTAGTGGATGGGCAGCATCCTGAAAGATATCGCACCAATACACTTGATGCCCACATTCTGCCAAGAGTGCAGACATCACGCCTGCATAGAGGGTTTTTCCAAAGACTGCGACTTTCAAAATGTGTTCCTGCGGTATTGGGTTAACAGTGTTATTTTGTTTCTATCTTGAGAGGAATTTTCATCACTCTCAATTTTTACACCTTAAGACTCTAACTTTAATTCTTCAATCAAGGCTTTAAAATCATCGCCTAATTTTGGATGATCGAGTCCATAATGCAACACCGCCTTTAAGTAACCCAACTTACTGCCACAATCAAAAGTCTGACCTTGCATACGGTAAGCTTCGACCACACTGTTTTGTTGCAACATGGCAATGGCATCAGTCAATTGAATTTCATTGCCTGCCCCTTTAGGGGTGTTTTCTAGCAAATTCATAATTTCTGCAGGCAAAACATAACGACCCACCACCGATAAATTAGAAGGTGCCGTGCCTACTGCGGGTTTTTCGACAATGCCCTGCATCACGGTACTTTCACCTTCAGCAGGTGCTGCGGCTACATCGACAATACCGTATTGATCGACTAGATGATCTGGCACTGCTTCGACCATAATCTGTGCGGCGTTGCTTTGCTCAAAACGCTGAATCATACGCGCCAAGTCATTTTGTGCCGCATCATCTTTAACCAATACATCGGGTAACAATACGGCAAAGGCATCATTGCCCACTACAGATTTAGCACATAAAACCGCATGCCCTAAGCCTAAAGGTTGTGGCTGACGTACACTCACGACACTCACATGCGTAGGTAAAATTTCGGTAATTTCATTGAGCAAATCCAGTTTTTGTTTTTGTTCCAAAGTTGTTTCTAGCTCAAAGTTACGGTCAAAGTAGTTTTCAATGGAGGCTTTAGATGAATGGGTCACCAAAATAATTTGCTCAATCCCTGCTGCAACTGCCTCGCGCACTACATATTCAATCGCAGGACGATCGACCACAGTCACCATTTCTTTGGGAATGGCTTTACTGGCAGGTAAAAAGCGGGTGCCTAAACCTGCAACGGGTAAAATGGCTTTTTTAATCATCTCAGATACCTAATTTCACACAAATTTTTAGTTAATTTTACTCATCAACAAGTTGGACTTACTTCAACTTAGTTTTTGAAATTTAGTTCACCTTAATTTCTGTCCCACGGGCATAACCATCCACATAGTGTTCAAGCTGTGCTAAAGCCCAGTCGATATCACTTTGAATTGCGGTTAAGTCATGCATACGCTCAAACACCATCAGTAATTCATCCAACGGATACATTTTTTCATAAGAACGTAAAATACGACTGTGCTGGGTCACTTCGGTATTATCGGCATCAATCAACAATTCTTCGTAAAGTTTTTCGCCTGGGCGTAAGCCTGAATATTGAATTTCAATATCACCTTCCTGACTGCCCGTTTCACGTACTTTTAACCCACTCAGTGCAATCATTTGACGGGCCAAGTCCTGAATGCGTACAGGTTCCCCCATATCCAGCAGGAATACATCGCCCCCCTGACCTAATGCACCCGCCTGAATCACCAATTGCGAAGCTTCTGGAATGGTCATAAAGTATCGGGTTACTTCAGGATGAGTCACGGTAATGGGCCCACCTTTGGCAATTTGCTGTTTAAACAACGGCACCACCGAACCCGATGAACCCAAAACATTCCCAAAACGGACAATGCTAATTTGGGTTTGGTCTTGTGCTTCTGCCATGGCCTGACAATACAATTCTGCCATACGTTTAGACGCCCCCATGACATTGGTTGGACGCACGGCTTTATCGGTAGAAATGAGTACAAATGTTTCTACAGCTGTTTTGACCGCTGCATTTAAGCTAAATGCCGTACCAATGGCGTTGTTTTTCAAACCTGCCAATGGGTTACATTCTACCAAGGGCACGTGTTTGTAAGCAGCCGCATGGTACACGGTTTGAACCCTATACTGTTCCATCACTCGCTCTAGTTTGGCCTGCTCTAGCACTGAACCTAAAATTGGGATAATCGTGACATCGCTATTTAAGCGTAATTCTTTGTCAATGCTATACAACGCAAATTCGGTCAGTTCATAAATTACCAAGGCTTTGGGTTTGTTTTTGACAATTTGACGACACAATTCAGAACCAATGGACCCCCCCGCCCCTGTAACCAAGACCATTTTGTCTTGAATATTTTTAGCCAACAGTTCGGGTACAGGCGGCACAGGGTCACGCCCGAGCAAGTCAATAATATCGACTTCCTGAATATCCGATACGCGAATTTCACCATCGACCAGTTTGGTCAGTCCTGGAATTTCGGTAATTTTAATATGTGCAGGTTCTAAAAATGTGACGATCTCGCTTTTACGCATGCGTCCGACAGAAGGCAGTGCAATCAAAATTTCATCAATATGCTTTTTCGGCATGACTTTTAATGCTGTTTCTGCATCATAGACTTTTAAACGGCCCAACTGTTGCCCAGTGAGTGAGGGATCATCATCAATAAACAACACGGGTAAGTGTTCATCGGAATTGTATAGTGCTGCTGCAATTTGCTGTCCTGCATTGCCTGCACCATAAATCGCCACACGTTTTTTTTGTACATCTGCCTGTAAATAAGAACGCACAATAAAGCGAATAAAGCCACGGCTAAACCAAACCCATGCGAACATGAGAAAGCCGAACATGAGCGGAATAGAGGTGGGAATAAAGGCATCGGTAAAATAAGCCAAAGCATACAACCCAGCCACAGTCAAAGAGGTGCCTAGCCCCAATTTAACCATAAACAGTTCGCTGTAGGTACGCACAATAAAGCGATACACCCCAAAAATAAACAGCGATATAACGGCAATCACACTCGCCCATACCGAACCAAAAGCCAAATTGGGCACCACTTCTGCCCCCAAATCAAACTGGCGGATGGCATAACATAGCCATAGCAAGACAGGAAATACACAGAAATCCAGCACAACTAAAAATGCGAGTTTGGCAGCGCGCGGGGATTCTACAGCAGGTTCGATCATGGATTTCACGGAATGAAGCTTCTCAATTTTTTGCTGAGTATTGTCTATGAACATACTTCAAAAACAACACTCAGTTCACACTATTTTTATAAAAGTATGATATATGAATTTGCAGTATTTTTCTCTATTTTCAGTTTAAAGATTAGATGACTCTATCGCGCTGCAATAGCCTAATGATATAAAGCTGCACCAACTTACCTAGTGCAGCCCTTTACACCTTATCGTAAGTTAAAGATCACCACTTGAGGGCTGCATCACAAGTATGGCTTAGCCTGCCATCTGTTGTATCACGTGCTGAATGGCTGCAATGGTTTTTTCTATGCTGTCATTGCTTAAATTTGGATGAACCAAGAACATTAAACTGGTTTCGCCTAATTGCTGTGCATTGACCAAACGCTGTGCAGGTCGCCATGCGGTGCCATCAAATGCGTGTTCTAAATACACTTCTGAACATGAGCCGCTAAAACAAGGTACATTCAGCGCATTGATTTCCTGCATGATACGATCACGTGACCAACCCACAGGTAACTGTTCGTCGCTATTTACCTGCACATAGCACTTGTAGTTGGCATGTACATAGTCACTGTTTGGATAGTGCACAGTAAAATATGGACTGTCCTGAAACGCTGCTAAAATGCGCTGTGCATGCTCGGTACGTTTTTGTGTCCATTCTGGCATGCGCTGTAATTGAATACGTCCAATCACTGCTTGCATTTCCATCATGCGCCAGTTGGTGCCAAATGAGTCATGTAACCAACGGAAACCCGGTGGGTGCTGTTTGTGATAAATGCTGTCGTAATTTTTACCGTGGTCTTTGTACGACCACATTTTTTTCCATAGGTTTTCATCATTAGTGGTGACCATACCGCCTTCGCCACCTGTGGTCATAATTTTGTCCTGACAGAAAGACCACGCACCAATATGTCCAATTGAACCTGCAGCTTTGCCTTTGTACATCGCACCATGTGCCTGTGCACAGTCTTCAATCACATACAGCCCCTTTTCTTTTGCCAGTTGCATAATCGGGTCCATATCACACATCCACCCTGCCAAATGCACACAAATAATGGCTTTGGTATTTGGAGTCAGTACTGCCTCAATGGTACGAGCAGAAATGTTTTGTGAATCAAGTTCTACATCTGCAAAAATTGGATTTGCGCCTGCTGTAACAATTGAGCTTGCCGAAGCTAAAAAGGTGCGTGAAGTGACAATCACGTCATCACCCGCGCCAATATTCAGGGCTTTTAATGCAACATCTAAAGCGACAGTACCGTTGGCAAGTGCCACGGCATATTGGGTTTGCGCAAATTGGGCAAATTCTTTTTCAAATTCACGGCACTCTTGCCCTGTCCAGTAATTGACTTTGTTAGACAGTAAAACTTGAGATACGGCATCTGCCTCTTGTTGAGTAAAGCTTGGCCATGGTTCAAATGCAGTGTTAAGCATTTTTTTTCCTTAAATATAATCTTGGAAATTAATATCAATATTAGGGGTAGTATCTACAGGACAAACTGCATTAATAAATTCAGATGCTGTAGGCAAAGCATCAAACTCTCGTTTAAGAATAGCTACACTATATAAATCATGCCACTCCCCTTTACGGAATATTGCCTCTCGTTGACGCCCCTCAACTTTCCAACCACATTTTTTTACATAAGCCCCCATGCTAGGACCATTGAAGTCTAAAATCGCACCATGCAAACGTCTAAGACCTACATTATAAAAAGCCCAAGCCATACTCAACATAATGGCTTCGGTACCAAATCCTTTTTTAGTCTTTTCAGGTAAAAGTTTAATTGCGGACATAGCTGCCTGATTGTGCCAATCAATATCCCATAGACCTGTAATACCAATTGCTTCATTCGTTTCATTGTCAACAACGACCAAGCGATAACTTAGATTATTTGTATTCGATTGAATCCAGTTTTTTTGTGAAAATAATGAAACAGGAAAAGTCCAACCTACTACATTTTCAGAAACAAGTGGATTATTAATTAATTTTTGTAAAACAATATCATCACTTAATTCAATGGGTCTTAAAGACAATAGCTTACTTTTAATCATTTCAGTCAATACTCATGCTTTTCTGTATAAGGGAAAAAAATTAGAAATATTATCTATTTCAGTATCTGTAAACTTTAAATCTAAACACAGTTGCCTATAAACTGTGCTGTTTATTATCAGTCTAACTGTATAAAAAGAATACTCATCCGCAGAGAATCCTTTTTTAAACTTATATAAAGCATCTTGTTGACCCCCAACACCACCGCCTAAATGTAAAAAACTATAGCCTTGAGAGATACCCCAATCTATCATATAGTCTAAAATTAATTTAGAAGGCTGATACTTTCTACCTTCAACCGTTGTACCAGACAGATGATATTGAATAATATTATTATGCAACATAAACAAAGAAGCACCAATAACTTGCTCATTCAGCTTAACGATAACTAACTTTAGTTCCTCTGCCAAAAGCTCTTTCATTTTATAGAAGTATTCTTTATCGAAATAATAGAAATCAGATGCTTGTAAATAACGCATAGTTTCTAAATAAATTTCAATAAAATCATCAAAGAAGATAAAGTCAGCATCATCTACAATAGAAATATTTTCATTTTTTTTCGATTTTTTTAAGTCATATTTATGACCAGAAGAGTACTTATTATATAAATCAGGATAGCTTGAATTAAGTTTTGTAGCCAAAGTCACTCCATTACCAAATACAAACTCACTCTCTTTGACATTACTGTTTAATAAAGGATGTAATCTCAAAAACACTGAGATACAGTTTGTATTACTTAAGCAATCTCTTAATAATTCAAAAATATTTTCTCTAAAAGTGGTATCTGTATTTTTTTTAAAAGCTACCCCACCATAGCCGTAAGGTGTAATTAAATCAAAAAAAGAGGTGTTTTTAATTTTTCGTTTAATCAATGGAAAGAAAGCACAGTTTTTCTCATCTTCTAAAAAAATACAGTAGATTTCTCCTTCCTGTAAGTTTTCATTCAGTAAAAGCCATTCTATCGAGTGATATATATCTGTATCAAAATTCAACAATTGACTCTTGATAGTAGATAAATCATCCTCAGTGACTATAGAAAATTTATAATTCACAGAATATACCGTCCAAAATATTAGTTAATTTCTTTAGGTCTTGTAAATCGTACCTAAAATCTGCATGTAAAGAAACTAAAATATATCCATTAATTAAATGAATATCATTCTCATAATTTGGCCACAATACTATTGGGTATACATTATTATCAATAAGCTTTGATCTGACATAAGCGTAATCTTCTAATGATACAAAAAAAGAAAAGTAGCTATTATTTTTAAAAATTTGAATAACTGTTATATTTTCATAGTATGAATACAAAAACTCTAAATTTTTTTTCTTCTTATTATAAAGAGTATCAACATCTAGTGTAGATAGGAGTGCTAAAGTATCTTCCGAAATACCATAAATATCAGTGGTATTATTCAGCAACTCTTCAAAAGCATTAAACTCTTTTAAAAAATCTTTCTTATCAATATTTCCACCATGTAAATATGTTTTTTTAAGATGCATTGCTCTTTTCAAAGATTTTAAATTCTCATCATTTATTGATGATATTTTTTTAAGTGAAGAGCAAAGTTTTGGAAATAAAAAACCACCTTCACCTGTTGGGAATATTTTACGCAAAGAGCCAAATTGAAATTCAGGCGTGAAAGAATAAGAAAACTTTGAAAGTGGATTATGTGTTTTATCTATGGTAATTTTTAGTGAATTATCACCTACCGTTCTTAATTTATTTCCCATATATTCAACTAAAATGACTGTTGCATCTCTAGGGAACAATGAAAGATCAACAATAGAAATAGGTGAACACTCATAGAGTTTCACTTCAATCTGGCTTTCTATGAGTCGTGTAACATCATGACAATAGTATGAAGGCAAATATATCTCAGTTAAGTTCTCATAAATTTTCTTATAGAGTACTAAATCTAATATTGCATATCGACCACTTAAGTAAAGTTCACAATCACTCCAAGATACACTAGAGACATTTGAAGTAAGCTCTGTTGAAATTTCATGAAATGAAGAACCCATTTCCCAACGATTATTTTTCACTTTCTTTCTGCTTTTTTTCGATCAAATCTTTCAAACCGACATCATCGACTTCTTCAAACTTTTGTCCTGTTTTAATACCATCAGCACCTAGTACCACTAATATCGTCTTGACTATAATTTTTATATCTAACCAAAAACTTAAGTTTTCAACATATTTAACATCTAAATCTGTTCTTTGTGTAAAGCTTAAAGATTGTCTTCCCATCACTTGTGCCAAACCCGTCATACCAGGCTTAACATCATGCCTTTTTAACTGACGATCATTAAAAAGTTCTAAATGTAAATCTAACAATGGTCTTGGTCCTACAAGACTCATTTCACCTTTAATCACATTTATGATTTCTGGTAACTCATCTAAACTTGTTTTTCTTAAAAAAGCACCCACTTTTGTGACACGATCTGCATCAGACAACAATCGATTTTCACCCTCTTTAGGCTCACGCATAGTTCTGAATTTATACATAATAAAAGGTTTATTATTTCTCCCAATTCTTTCTTGTTTAAAGAAAATAGGACTACCCATTGAGAAAAAAACAAAAAATGAAAGTATTAGTAAGATAGGTAAAAGAAGTATAAAAATTATAAATCCACAAAAAATATCCATTATACTTTTTAAATAGTCTCTATACATTCTATCTACCCAACCACTTCTAAAAATTTAATTAGTCTTTTATTTACAATATTTGCATCAAATCTTTCTTTTGCAATTTCATAACTTGCTGCACCCATCAACGATATCTGCTCAGGATTCTCAATAAAATCAATCATTTTTTCAGCTAAAGCATCAGGATTCCATTTTGGTACTAAAAATCCATTTACACCATTAACAACCGTTTCTCTACAACCAGGAACATCCGTAGTGATAATTGCACGCCCTATAGCCATCGCTTCTTGTGTACTACGTGGAACACCTTCTCGGTAGGATGGTAATACAAAAATATGGTTTTCTGCTATCCAATCACACACATTACTGACGTGACCTGGATAGTGAATAATATTAGTTTGAATAAGTTGATGAAGTTCAGCTTCAGATAAGGCACCTAGATTTGCATGATCAATGGCACCGAGTACTGTAAACTCTGTTTCAGGATATTTTTCTTTTACCAGTTTTGCTGCCTGAACAAATTCATGTATCCCTTTTTCTTTCAATAAACGACCAATAAATAAAAATTTAAGGGGCAAATGAATATTATTCAATGGTTGATATGGATAGTCTTGTAAATTTAAGCCAATCCCACCTAAAACCTCTACATTTTTGACATTTATAGCATATTTTTCAAGTAAATCTTTAGGATCATCAGGGTTTAAAAAAATAAGCTGATCAAGTTGTGGTAAGGCAATTTTGTATAAAAAAACCTGTATTTTTTTTATAAGTTTGGTCTTTTTACTTAAGCCTTCAGGCTGTTCTGTAAATGTATAACCTAAACCTTCAAGCATACCAATAACACGCGGGGCTTTAGCTAATTTCGCTGCTAAAGTACCAAAAATGACAGGTTTTGAAAAATAAGAGAATACTAAGTCAGGATTAATTACTTTAATTTTTTTTGAGAGTTGATATGTAGCAATTATATCTGCAAGTGGGTTCAATCCACCACGGTTTAATGTATATGTAATCGGCGTAGCACCCAACTTTTCTATTTTTTTTAGGTCTTCTGCCGTATATTCAGACGTAAACGCATAGACTTGATGACCTTTTTTTAAAAGTGTGCGAATTAAATCTGCACGAAAGCCATAGAAGCTAGATGCAACTGTGCCAATTAAAATAATTTTTTTATTTAGCTTCATATAAAGCCAACCATTTATTTACACTTGCTTCTAAAGAAAATAAAGCTTCAACTCTTTTCCTAGCCAATTTACCATTTTTTCTTATTTGATCTTCTGTTAGCTTCATTGCCTGTTCTAATCCTTTTGCTAATGCTTCTGAATTTTCAATAGGTACTAACACTCCTGTTTCCCCCAAAATTTCTGCACTACCACCACAGTCAGTTGCCACAACAAAAGTTTCACATGCCATTGCTTCTATTACAACTGTTGGAAGACCTTCATGCCGAGATGAAAGTACAAAATAATCTGATTGATTTAAAAGCTCAGGAATATCTGATCTTTTTCCCAACAATACAATATTATTATTTATACCAAGGTCTTCTATAGTTTTTTCTAAATACGGACGGAGTTCACCATCCCCAGCGATATAAAACTTAACTTTTTCAATGAGATTATTATCTTTTAAAATTTTTATAGCTTTAAATAAGTTAGGATAATCTTTTTGCTCATTGAATCGACCTACCGATAAAATCATTATTTCTTCATTTTTTTTCTTAGTTTTAAATGATTTAAATTTACTCAAATCGATTCCATTATACACGGTGGTTAAATTATTTTGATTAAAAGCACCTTTACTAATTAAAGACTCTGTTGCTTCTTGACTCACATTACTATTGAAATCAGATAAAAAATTGGTTAATCGGTAAGCTAACATTCTAAGTTTACCGCCTTCATTTGAATTATGAGCAGTACAAATTAGTTTAGGTATTTTACAACCAATACGATTTAGACGCGAAAAAATATTAGCATGTACCATATGTGCATGCACAATATCAGGCTGAAAATCTTGAATTAATTTTCTATATCTTCTTGATGATGAATACAATTGGCTAAGATTATTTAGTTCTAAGAATACTATATCTATATTCAAATTTTTTGGACGAACTAATATTTCACCTGTTAAATAAGCAACAATTACTCTATGACCTAAATTAGACATTTGATCTGCCAAGTCACAGACAACTTTTTCAGCCCCCCCCAACCCCAAGCCCGTAATAACATATAAAATTTTCATAATACACCATTAAATCAAAAAAACGCTTTTAGCAAAATAAGCAAAACCAAACGGTATGAGCAGATAAACAAATAATAGCAGAATCTTTTCATTATTTTTAGAAAAACTTATATTTAATATTAGATATATAATAGTATAAAATAAGAAAACACCCATCAATTTGTGCAAAAGTGGCAGGTCGACAATTAATGCAGTAAATGAAAATAAAAGACCAGATGGCACCATCCAAAATCTATAACTCAAATCAAACCTTCTAATATTAAAAAAAACAAAAAATACAACTAAAATATAAAAAATAAAGCTAAAAGGTAGAAATCGCATTTGATAATCAGCATCCTCACTAAGATAATCCAAGTAATATGGATTCAACCCTAAAAACAAAATAATATCTTCCAAAAGCACCGAAACCAAAATAACAGAAAATAATAAAAATAAATAAATGAATAAATAAAAATTTAAATTTTTTATCTTTGAATAGTAGAATAAGTATAAAAATAAAACTGCTGGAATAACTGCAAAATGAAATAAACAAGGTATTAAATACCAAAATAAATTTACAAGCTTTGCATCTTTATTTAAACCTAAAGATATAAATGCTAAAAGAATACTGGCGAACCCAACCCTTAGTTGCGTTCCAAAATAAACATTAAACAATAACATAGATGCAAGCACACACAAATAAAACTTTAACAAAGTATTAGTTTTTGAGTGCAAAGCGATAGTAAAAAAAACTAAGGAAATAGCAATAACTTGAAATAATATTAGTTTTAAAATCGGACTTTCTAAAAAAAACCCAGTAAAATATGAGTATATGGATATCCCTATTTCCTCTCTACCTACAAAAGGATTCTGCATCATTTTGAGATACTCAAATCTATCTCTCGCAGTCTCCATACTCATATAGAATAAGAGTAAATATATAACAAAAAAAGGAAGTAAAAACACAATTGAATATAATGAATTTTCAACTATCTTCTTAGTATTTCGCATTTAAACATCTACTTTTTTAATTAAAAATTTAAAATCTACCCAATTACTTTTTTAAGTAATTTAATAGAAAGGTCAAATCCAAACATCGCCACCATAATTCTAAATAAAAATACTCGAGGTTCAAAACTTAACTTCAAAAAAACAGATAAAGGCTTCAATAAAGACACTATTTCATTATAAGAAAATTCCTCATGTTCACACATCTGCTTTATACAACTCAAATAATAGAATGAATAAAATTCATCAATAAAAATTTTATTATTATAATTTCCATTAGAATTCATAAAACTATAATGGTATTTAATTTGCTCCAAAATATCTAATAAATTTTTTCTTGAAGTTCTAAATGTAATAGAGTTCTCTCTATTTTTTCTATAAAAATATAGATCAATAGGATAAAATTTTATTTTTTTAGCAACCTTAAGTAGATCTCCACACCAAGATATATCCTCACTTAACTTTCCTGTAGGAAATTTTAAGTGATTTTTAGTTACAACTTCTCTTCTAACGATTTTATTGCATGCAGAAGCTAAATAAATTCTTTTCTTGAATAGAATTGATAAATTTTCTGTTTCTTTAATTTCTTTAAATTTTGGAACTCTATAATATAAATACTCCATCTCTTCATTTAAAGAAAAAGGCACCAAATTAAATAATAAAACGTCGACATCTTTATATTTAAGTACATTAAACAATTCTGATAAACCATTACCTTTTTTTTCAAGGTGATCATCACTATCAAGAAAAATTAGATATTCCCCAGAAGCGATCTCAATCCCCTTATTTCTAGTTTCAGCCAAACCTTCATTTTCTTTATTTAAAATTTTTACTCGAGCATCTTTCCGCCGATAACTCTCACAGACTTGTAATGAATTATCTGTAGATCCATCATTAACTAATATGATTTCATAATCTGCAAAACTTTGATTTAATATACTATCAATACACTCAACTAAATATTTTTCAACATTGTATACAGGAACTATAAAACTAAAAAATGGAAGCTTCACTTAAAAATCCTCATTTAAACGCATAATTTATCTTAAATATCTTTAACGCAACAACCCTTCAATTTTTAATTAATATCTAATAGACCTCTTGCGTTAGTCAAAATTTAATCATTGATAAGCGTTGATTTTTAAACAAATATCAAAGTCTAAAATAGTCAAAAATAATACTTTCGCAAGAGGTCTAACATACTTCAAGAGACCATATGTTAATAAATTTTTGATAAATTAGCTCTTCATTATGATACTTATTTATGAATTTCAATGATTCGATTGAAATTGCTTTCATTTTATTTGGATCTAAAATTAAACTTTCTAGAGTATTATATATAAAATCTTGATCAGGTAAAGCATTAATTAATACTTCCATACCATTATCTAAACCTAAGTACTTAATAAAGCTTGGGTCAAATCCACTTAAAACAATTTTACCTGCTGCCATCCCTAGAAGTCCATTCATTCCCCTATCCAAGCTATAACATTGATCAATAAATATATGGCAATCTTTGTATTTTTTAATATATTCATCATAAGGTAAATTTGTAATAACTTCATAATCTATTAGATCTGAATATTTATTTTTCAACCTTAAAATAGCTTCATGAAAAATATCATTTCCTTTTCTTAATTCCTTATTTTCCTGCCACCCATGAAATATCTTTATTGGAGTTGAGTTGAAATCCATTGAGTACGCACCTTTATCAACTTTTACAATTAATGGTATTAAGTCTTCACATTTAATTTTTTGAGCATTATAAGCGTACAAATAATCATAAAGCCCAGGAATGATTCCTTTAATGTTTTTAATTATATAATCATTTAAAGTTTTTGCGCCAAAACCATATACATATAATAATGACCAGCTAAACTTATGAAAATTTAAAAAATTCATTCTGTCAAACATAGAGTAAGGAATTTTTTTTTCCAAACAATTTTTCACCCAAACGTAATCATCTCCTAAAGCAGATAGATAAACTTTATTATTATTAGCTACCAACTTCTTTATAAAATATAAATTTGCATAAGCACCAAAATCACTCAATGGCTTTGTATTTACAAGCTGTACGACTTCATAATTTTTAAGACTTTCTATAAATTTATTATATTTTCTTATTTGAAGAAAACCCTTTAGACCCAAAAAATTCAAAATAAAATAATAGATCTTTAAGATTAAATTAATTATATAAAAATTTGATTTAATGTATTTATATTCTATAGAGTAATCTGCTCCGGAAATTTTTTTATAATTATCACCATCATGTATCCAAAAAACGTCATGACCCTTTTTTTTTAGAATATTTGCCAAATTATAAAAGGCACCTGAATACTCACCAATTAATAATATCTTCATCTTGCCTACCCTTTAATATTTCTTAACACAAAAAAACTCATAACTACCCAATACGTTGCATAATTTATTAAATAAGCAATAGAAACTCCCTCAAATCCAAAAACTTGAGTAAATATATAAGTTAATAAAATCAAAAAGATTGAAAAAATAATTTCCGTTATCACAAACAGCTTTGTCATTGCCTTACTTAGCATTAAATATGCTAATATCCAACTTCCAATTTTAAGTGAATCACCTATCATTTGCCATAAAAATAAATCACGCATTGGCATAAATGCATGACTAAATAACAAAGCAATAATCCAATCACGTAAGACGTAAACACACATACCTCCAACTACAGCTAAAGGAAAGATAAATTTATACCCCAAATACACTTCTTTTTTTATTTCATCTAAATGAGTCAATTCAGCTAGTCTTGGTAAGTAATATACGCTTAGTGTTGTTGTAACCAACATCAAATATGCTGCACTTAAGCGAATCATCGCTTCCCAATATCCAGCGTAATTTAAACCAAACTCTTGAGTTAAATAAGTACGGATTGCCATTTGAGACAACGGCACACAAATTGCACTAACAAGCGCCATAAGCGCAAAAGCCGCAAAGTTCTTAGCAATTTTTGGCTCAATTCGTCCCAATAAATATGAAATTTTAAACCAGTTGGCTTTATAACATAAAAACAACGTTACAAAAAAAGCTATGGATTGATAAATTGAAAGTGCAACTAGAGCACCATATAAATGATATTGAACAGCTAAAAACCCTGTTACTAATAAAGAAAGTATGCTTCCAGCAATATTTGCAACAACTAGTTTTAAAATCTCCTTTTTGCCATTTAAAATAGCTAAAAAGAGTGCATTTAAATTAAATAAAACTAAAAAAGCAGCAAACCACGCAAAAACAGACTGATACGCCGTCGTCTGAAAAATATACAGCGACAATTGTTTCTGGAAAATAAGAATAATGAGCGAAAAAATAAAACTAAAAATAAGAACTGAACTGCCTGCTGCTTTCCAAATTGCTCTTTGCTTAGTTTCATCCTCATGATATTCAGCAGTATATTTTATTACTGCTGTATTAATCGCGCTTCCTGCAAAAGTTGTGACCATTTGTATAAAATTTTGAAACTGTCCTATTGCTGCATAGCCCGCAGGACCAACATACACAGCTAAAATCTTATTTAAAATAAACATGGTGGCTGTTTTAATTAAAACAGCCACCCCGTTTAATGCACTGGTTTTTAGTAAATTCATGGATTAGGCTTGGAACTGATTACACAAAGTGACCACTCTTTCTGCGTCTACTATAGATAATGTTGGCCCCATAGGCAAACTCAAAACCTCGCGATGGATCTGTTCAGAAATCGGATAGCTTAAGCTATTCCACTCTTTATAAGCCTGTTGTTTGTGCGGAGGAATCGGATAATGGATTAAAGTCTGAATACCATGATTTAATAGATATTGTTGTAAAGCTTCACGCTGTTCTGTACGAATCACAAATAAATGCCATACATGTTGTTCATTATTTTCTGCATTGACTTCGCTCAATGGTAGTTGAATTAAAGGATTTTTGATTCCATTTAAATACAAGCTCGCAATACGACGTCTATGCCGAGTTTCTTCCTCTAAGTATTTGAGCTTAACATCTAACATCGCCGCTTGGATTTCATCTAAACGGCTATTTACGCCTGGTACTAAATTTTTATACTTTTCATGCGAGCCATAGTTACGCAATGCTTTTAACATGGTCGCTAATTCTGCATCATTGGTCGTGACTGCTCCTGCATCACCTAGCGCACCTAAATTTTTTCCAGGATAAAAACTAAAACCTGAAGCATCGCCCCAGTTTCCTGCTTTTTTACCCTGTATTTGTGCCCCATGACTTTGTGCGGAGTCTTCTAAAATTAATAAATTGTGTTGTTTAGCAATTTGCATAATTTCTGGCATTTCTGCCAATTGACCATATAAATGGACAGGTAAAATCACTTTGGTTTTAGCCGTTATTGCTTCTTTTATTTTTATAGGATCAATATTGTAGGTAGAAATATTTGGCTCAACTAAAACTGGCGTCAAGTTATTTGCTGTAATGGCAAGAATGCTAGCAATATAGGTATTCGATGGAACAATTACTTCATCTCCATCTTTAAGTTTGCCTAACTCTCTCCATGCACGTAGTGTCAGAATCAATGCATCTAAGCCGTTTGCAACACCAATTGCAAACTGTGTACCACAATATTCAGCAAAGTTTTTTTCAAAACTTTCTAGCTCTTTACCACCAATATACCAACCAGAATCAATCACGCGACCACAAGCGGCTACAAGTTCATCACGATATTGCTGATTAATACTTTTTAAATCAAGAAAAGGGATCATTATAAATTCACATTATTCAGGAATATAAAGTTCAGCCATACCCATAATACACTCTTGATCATTAGATACAGCAACTGTCTTAAAAATTACACGTTTCTTTTCTTGTAGAATATCTATTATTTCCACTTTAAAAATAACTTTTTCGTTTAAGTAGATAGGTCTGAGAAATTTATTTTCAAATTTTAAGTAAATGCAACCAGCACCAGGTAACTTATTTGCAAATAGCGCAGAAAATATACTTGATGCTAAAGCACCATGTACAATCCTTCTTCCAAATAGAGTTGTTTTTGCATATTCTTCATTTAAGTGTACTGGATTTTCATCACCACTTAATTTAGAAAATAAGTCCACATCATTCTCACTAAATGAGCGAACAATTTCCGCGCACATCCCGACTTTATACTCAGCAATCGATAACATATCTAATTAACCCAAAAATCGAGCATATTGAACTTTATTCTTTTCATATTTTTCTTTTGGAAAAATATAATATACATTCATACTGTCTTCTGAAGTTTTTTCAGCTCCCATTTTTAAATGAAATGAATGCACTTTCTCATTACCTTTCATTACATCATAATGACTTTGCTTGAAATCTAAATACTCAAAACCTGCCTCGTAAACTAAAAGTGCACTTTCAACCGCCGCATACTTAGTTTTATTTTCGTTTAAAATCCAGCTTCCCCAGCAAAATGACTTTGATTCCTCTTTAAAGTCGTAAAGTCGCACCGTACCAACAGCTAAATCATCACTATTTCTGCAAATAATAAAATAGTACTCTTCCCCAGCCTCTTCTCTTTTTTTATAATTGACAATCCATTGACGTTGAGCTTCTTCATCTGCTGTAGATTTAGAAATATAAGTGTTCAATTGGTCGTTATTTCTTAAACTACAAATAAATGCAGCATCATTTTCGTGTACTAATCGAAGATAAATTGTGCCCGCTTTTAAGTTAAAATTTTTCATTTAATCACCTTATTCAGAAAATCTTGATAATCACGAATATAGTCTCTTTCATCATAATGTTCACTTGCCAAAACCAATAATACACAATCTTCTGAAAAGTCATGCATTTCTCGCCAAGTTAGAGCCTCAATATACAGGCCTTGCGTTGGTGAGCTAAGAATCACTTCTTCTCTAACATGACCATTATCTAAAATAAAACGACAACTTCCTTGAACACACACCGCAACTTGCTTTAAATCAATATGCGCATGATAGCCACGAGACTGATTGGTTGTATTAAAAATATAATACAAACGTCTAATTTCAAAAGGAATAGATTGATTAGACTCTATTGCAACCAACCCCCCTCTTTGATCTCCCAAACTCGGTAAATCAATTAGTTTTATTAAGCTCATGTTAATTCAATCACCAATGAAATTAGGTATTGACCATAATCATTTTTACTCATGCTGTGACCAATCTCTAAAACCTGTTCTTTACTGAGCCAACCATTATTCAGCGCAATTTCTTCTAAACATGCCACTTTATAGCCCTGACGTTTTTCAATAGTCTCTACAAACTGCGCTGCCTCAAGTAAGCTCGCATGTGTCCCTGTGTCCAACCATGCAAAACCACGTCCAAGCAATTCCACATTTAAATCACCACGTTCTAAATATATCTGATTAACTGTGGTAATTTCTAATTCTCCACGCTCAGAAGGCTTCACTTGTTTCGCAATTTGAATCACATCATTGTCATAAAAATATAAACCTGTGACTGCAAAGTGAGATTTAGGTTGTTTTGGCTTTTCTTCTAAAGAAATTGCGCGTTTCTGCTCGTCAAATTCAACCACACCAAAACGCTCAGGGTCTTTCACCTGATAACCAAATACCGTTGCACCTTTTTGACGAGCGACGGCTTGACGGAGCATTGGGGTAAAACCTTGACCATAAAAAATATTGTCGCCAAGCACTAAGCAAACATTACTATCCCCAATAAAGCTTTCACCAATAATAAAAGCCTGTGCCAAGCCGTCTGGGCTAGGTTGGACGGCATATTCAAGCTGAATTCCAAATTGAGTGCCATCCCCCAATAAACGCTTAAATCCATCAATGTCTTCAGGAGTACTAATAATGAGTACTTCACGAATACCCGCAAGCATCAGCACTGAAAGCGGGTAATACACCATTGGCTTGTCATAAATAGGCAATAATTGCTTAGATACACCCTTAGTAATGGGATATAAACGTGTACCTGAACCGCCTGCTAAAATAATACCTTTTGTTGTATTTGACATTATGAATTTACACCTAATCTTTCGCGTTGGTAACTGCCATCTTGCACTCGATGACACCAATCTAAATTATTTAAATACCATTGCACCGTTTTACGGATTCCCGTTTCAAAAGTTTCCGTAGGTGTCCAACCTAATTCATTTTGAATTTTTGTAGCATCAATCGCATAGCGTAAGTCATGCCCAGGGCGATCTTTGACAAAAGTAATGAGTGATTCATAGGTTTGACCATTTGCCTGTGGTTTTAGCTCATCTAAAATCATGCAAATAGTTTTTACTACTTCAATATTCTGCTTTTCATTATGACCACCAATATTATAGGTCTCACCTACTACACCTTCGGTCACTACTTTATATAAAGCACGCGCATGATCTTCTACAAATAACCAATCGCGAATTTGCTGACCATTCCCATATACTGGTAAAGGTTTAGCATCCAGTGCATTTAGAATCACCAAGGGAATCAACTTTTCAGGGAAGTGATATGGACCGTAATTATTCGAGCAATTGGTCACAATTACAGGCAAACCATAAGTTCTGTGCCAAGCACGGACTAAATGATCCGAACTGGCTTTAGAGGCAGAATATGGAGAGCTTGGCGCATATGAAGTCATTTCAGTAAATAAATCTGTCGTGCCTTCTAAGTCACCATAAACTTCATCAGTTGAAATATGATGAAAACGAAAGTTTTGTTGCGCTTCAGCGTCAAGCCCCATCCAATACTTTCGAGCAGCTTCCAACAAAGTATAAGTTCCCACAATATTAGTTTGAATAAATGCTGCCGGGCCATCAATTGAGCGGTCTACATGCGACTCTGCAGCTAAATGCATAATTGCATGAGGTTGAAATGCATCTATTGCAGCTGTAATTTGTTCTGTATCACAAATATCAATTTGTTTGAACTCATAGTTCGAGTGTTGATCAATTTCTTTTAACGATTCTAAATTACCCGCATAAGTCAGTTTATCGATATTCAGAACTTGGTTATTTGTATTTTGAATAATATGGCGGATGACAGCTGAACCAATAAACCCCGCACCGCCAGTAACTAAAATTTTCATAATTTCCTTTTGTTATAAGCGAATATCTACATCTGTATGATTTAAAATATATTTTAAATCGTATAAAACATATTTTTCTTTTGCCACTGCTTTAAACTCATCTATAGACATCTGTTTAAACTGATCATGCGCAACTGCTAAAACAATGGCATCATATTTAGCGTTCGCCAAACTAGAAACAGGGTCTATACCATATTCCTTTGCTGCGTCTAACGGATCCACCCACGGGTCATAAATATCTAAATCTAAATCATATTCTTTTAAAGCTTTGACCATATCTACAATTTTAGTATTGCGAATATCTGGACAGTTTTCTTTAAAACTTAAGCCCATCACTAAAATTTTTGAACCCACCACTTGTATACGCTGCTTCACCATCTCTTTGATCAATTGTGTTGCAACATATTCCCCCATACGGTCATTTAAACGACGTGCCGCTAAAATAATTTCTGGATGCAAGCCTAAAGACTGTGCTTTATGGGTTAAATAATATGGATCTACCCCAATACAGTGCCCACCGACTAAACCTGGACGGAATGGTAAAAAATTCCACTTAGTTCCCGCAGCCTGTAAAACCGCTTCAGTATCAATATCCAACTTATTAAAGATCACGGCTAATTCATTAATTAAAGCAATGTTCACATCACGTTGGGTATTTTCAATGACCTTGGCGGCTTCAGCCACTTTTATGCTCGGTGCTTTATGTGTACCTGCAGTCACAATCAGTTGATAGACTGCATCGACAAAGTCTGCAACTTCTGGAGTAGAACCCGAAGTCACTTTTAAAATATTGGTGACACGATGCAGCTTATCGCCTGGGTTAATCCGTTCTGGGCTATAGCCTGCAAAAAAATCCTGATTGAATTTTAATCCAGACACTTGTTCCAAAACTGGAATACAGGCTTCTTCGGTAGCACCGGGGTACACGGTAGACTCATACACCACCACATCGCCTTTTTTAAGTACTTTCCCAATACTGGTAGAGGCTTTAATGAGCGGAGTTAAATCGGGTTGTTTAAACTCATCAATTGGGGTTGGGACAGTCACAATAAAAAAATTGCAGCTGCGTAGATCATCTAAATGAGCAGAATAAGTCAATTGCGTCGCTTGTTTAAGTTCTTCTGACGACACTTCTAAGGTATGATCTTGTCCGCTTTTTAATTCTTGTATGCGTTTTTGCTGAATATCAAAACCCACCACAGTCAACTGCTTACCGAATTCAACCGCTAGGGGTAACCCGACATAGCCTAAACCAATAATGGCAATTTTTAGGTCTGAAAGCTGTAGCATTTGAGCGCCTTTAAATTTATATCTGTGTTTTATGAAGAACAAATCTTTCGGCAGGAATACTAGCAGAAATTCACAAAATTACTATTGTGTTTTGTGCTTAAACCACATGAAAAATAGCATAATGTAATTTAATTTTTTCTAGGCATGCACTTTACCAAATAGGTATCATACTTTTTATGTATTGTCTTTCTCAGGAAATTTAACTAGATATGAAAATTTATCATAAATAGCTATGTACCTATTTTATAAGTTCAGTAAAATAGTATTAATTTATTTTAAATTTTTAAATATTAATAACAGGATTTCGCGTGCGACACATTCAACTGACTGTTTTATTGGCATGTGGTATTGCCACCACTGGTTGTGCAGTCACCTCTGGCTTACAAACTTATGACTTAGCGCAGCAAGGTGTATTCACTACCGACTTAGGTACAAAAGTTAATGTTATTCCTTTGACTCAAGACAGCATATATGCCTCACAACCTGCGGTGCATAATATTCAACAAGAGTATGCTCATCTTTTCAATACAACACAACGCCAGTACCGCTTAAGTTCAGGCGATATTTTATCTATTTATTTATGGGCGTATCCTGAAATCTCTGGCAGTAATTCTGACACGAACAACGGCTATCAAATTGACTCTCAGGGCTATATTCAACTCCCCGTGATTGGACGCTACCAAGTTGCTGGAAAATCTTTAAACCAAGTGAACCAAGAGTTGCGTAGGCTATTCGCACGTTATTTAAAAAACCCAGATGTGATTGTGCGGGTTTTGTCTTACCAAGGGCAGCGTTACTCTGTGCAAGGGAATATTGAAAAGGCTGGGGTGTATCATCTCTCAGATCAACCCATCAGTATATACGCTGCACTAGGTGCGGCAGGAGGAATTAATGCACAACAAGGTGACAATTCCTCTATCACATTAACTCGCCAAGGACGTAGCTATACACTCAATAGTATTGAGTTAGAGCGTGCAGGGTATTCGTTACATAATCTTCTGATTCAGGCAAACGATACGATTTATGTCAATGCTAGAGAAAGCCAAAAAGTTTATGTTATGGGTGAAGCTGGAAAAAACCACGCTTTACCCATACGTTCAGAAGGTATGAGTTTAGGTGATGTTTTGGGTGAAAGTCTTGGTATTAACCCCTTCACTGCAAGCCGTAGCAAAATTTATGTTGTGCGTTATCAACCAAATGATCAACTTTCTGAAATTTATAATCTTAACTTGACCAGTATTGCTGACTTCGGCTTAGCTAATCAATTTAAAATGCGCAGCAATGATATTATCTATGTTGATGCGACAGGTTTAGTTCGCTGGCAACGTATTATTAATCAGATTGTACCTTTTTCAAATGCCCTTTATACCTTTGAAAGTCTAGGACAGTAGAGATCTCTTATGATCTTGGTCTTCTAATTTATATGATGTTATTTAGGAATCTTAGTTATGAAAATTCTTCTAACTAGATTAATTAAAACAACATTCTATTAAAGTTGACCAAGTGAGATCTCTAAGCCAACAAACTAGAGTTTTACTCAAGATTAATTGTCTTTAACCATTTTTACTTATTTCGAATGAATAATTATGAACCCAAATACTTCTTTAGATAACGAAGATACGATTGACTTAAAGGAATTATTTTTTTCACTTATAGAGCAGTGGAAAATCATTATTCTTTGCACTCTAATTGCTTTAGTCAGCGCTTTTTTGTATTTAACAACCACGACACCTATTTATCAAACTGATGCATTAATAGAAATTAAATCTAACAAATCTAATCCCTTAGCGGGATTAAACTCAGAAATGGCAGCAATGGCAAGTTTTGCAGGCTTAGGTGGGATTGGGGATTCTTCTATACAAAGTGAAACCGAGTTATTAAAATCTCGTGCAATTTTCGGAAAAGCCATTCAAGATTTACATTTAGATATACATTTTTCTCCTAAAACAAATACTCTTCAAAAAATTTTATCTAGTAATGATGATTTCATTAAATCATATACAATTCAAGGTTTATCTGTTGCGTTAAAAAACAAAAATCAAAATTTAATTATATCTGAGTTTAAAACACCTAAATCATACGAAAACAAAAAATTACTTATCTCTTTTAAGAACAATAAATATACAATTCTTGATGGTGCCACTGAACAGATTTTGATTAAAGGAATATTAGGTCAACCACTACTAGATGGTGCTTGGAATATTGTTATTTCTGGCAATATGGCATCTGAACAAGAATTTATAATTCAAAAGAATTCCTTACCCACTGCGATGTCTAATATTTTGAAAAAATTTAATGCCAGTGAAAAGGGTAAGGGAAGTAGTATACTCGAGCTCACCTATCAAGGTGAGAATCCAGAAAACATCCCAACTATTCTCAATTCAGTTTTAAATATTTACAAACAACAAGATATCACTCGAAGTGTTATCGACAAAGATCAGCAAGTTGATTTTTTAGAAAAGCAACTACCAGAGTTAAAGGCAGACTTAAATAACTCAGAACGTCAGTTCAATCAGTTTAGAGAAAAATATGGCACTGTGGATGTTAAAGGGGAATCAGAACTTTATCTTAATCAAACAATGCAATTAGAAATCCAAAAAGTTGAACTCCAGCAAAAGCAAGCAGAGCTAAGCGCTCAATATACAAACGAACATCCAGCAATGCAGGCTATTAGTGCTCAACTGAATGCTCTTAATACTAAAATTAATGAAGTAAACAATAAAGTAAAACAGTTACCAGAAATTCAACGTTTATACTTACAGTATTATCGTGATGTTGAAGTCAAAAATCAGCTATATACAGGCTTATTAACCACTTATCAAAGCTTGAATGTAGCTAAAGCAGGCGAGTTAGGCAAAGTCAATATTATTGATTATGCCATGGAACCCACCTCTCCTATTAAACCTAAAAGATTAATTGTTTTAGTTCTTTCTATTTTTATGGGTGGCTTTATTGGTGTTTTAATTGCTTTATTACGAAATATGCTCAATTCTGGTCTTCGGAATATTGCACCTATCGCAAACCAATATCATTTAAAGAATCTAGGAAAGGTGATCTATAGTAATCAACTTGATAGTACTTCTAAATCTTTTACACCTTTATTAGCAGCTTCCCAACCAACAGAAATAGTTGTGGAACAAATGCGCCAAATTTCGACTACCCTTTATCATCACGCACAAAATGCAGCTAAGCCGATTGTACAAGTGATAGGTACACACAAAAACACAGGTAATTCAACATTAATCGCAAACATTGCAGTTGTTTTATCACAAATGAATTTAAAAGTATTGTTAATCGATTGTGATTTAAAAGATGGGAAATTAAAGCAATTCTTTAATATTTCAACAAATCTAGGTTTAAGTGACTATTTAAACAATTCTGAAACTATTTTAAATTCGATTGTGAACCCTACATCACAAACCAATCTTGACTTGATACATAGTGGTAACTTTTCTGGAATTTCTGCCTCTTTACTCAGTAGTTCTAAAATGACTGTATTGTTAAATACTGTAACGTCTAATTATGACCTTATCTTAATTGATAATGCAGCAGTTCTAGAATCATCTGATGGTTCTATCTTGGCTAAACACATTGATACAAATATTTTAGTCACAAGATTTAACTCTTCCACGCTAGAACAAATCGAAACTGCTTTGGAAAACTTTGGTAATTCAGAACTTAAGTTCGATGGAATCATTTTAAATATGGCAAAAAACTCACTGATTTAGAGGAAGCTGTATTTAAATTAAAGTTGCAAATTAACTACTCAAAAATTAGGGATCGAAAGTTTAATTTACGATCCCTCAACCAAATATTAAGGTATAGACTATTCAAACTAATAGTTTAGCCAATAGTTCTAGGAATAAAACATGTCCAAATTTAGAAGTTTCCTTTTTATATTAAGTTTAAGCTCCTCCTTCACCTTTGCCCAAGGTATTGTATTAAATGACCAAAACTTACGTACCGATTTAAACTGGCTAAATCAGCAAGGCGTGATTCAAATTAGTACGTCAACTTGGCCTATGAGTGGTGATGAAATTCAGCGGGCACTTTCTCAGGCTAAAGTCAGCAATACCAATCAACAAAAAGTCATCGATGCAGTGGTGGCACATTTAAATGCCAATAACCAACTGCTCAAAGCCTCGCTTTTTGCAGAAACAGATCAAAAGAATATTCTACAAGCATTTGGCGACCAACAAAAAGCGCAATATCAAGCAGGCTTGGAACTCAATGCAGGCAATCAATACTGGGATGCTAAAATTCGGGTCAATGCAGAAAAAGACCCACAAATTGATAACGATCAAGATGTCAATGTCGAAGGTTCATATATTGCAGCCAAACTTTGGAATCAATGGCTGATTGCTGGGCAAATTCCAACCTACTGGGGGCCTGCACATGACGGCAGTTTAATTCGTGGCGATGCTAGCCGCCCAGTTTACGGCGTAACCATGCAACGTGCCGAACAACAAGCCTTCAGCAATAAATGGTTGTCATGGATTGGCCCATGGCAATATCAAGCCTTTGCAGGTCAATTGCATGATTATGATGCTGTACCCGATGCCAAATTGATTGGTTTACGTGTCACTGCACAACCGCTGCCTTATTTGGAATTGGGTGCTTCACGTGCCTTTCAATGGGGGGGTGAAAATCGTCCAGAAAGCTTGAACTCACTTTGGGATGCTTTTGTTGGCAATAAAGACAATGGTGGTACTGGCGAACCTGACCCCTCTAACCAAGTAGCAGGCTTTGATGCGCGTTTAAACCTACAGCCATTGCTACAAGTTCCAATGGGCGTCTATGCACAATATGCAGGTGAAGATGAAGCAGGCGGCTTACCCGCTAAAAAAATGTATTTGGCTGGGGTAGACTATTCATCAAGCTATCAGAATATGCCATTCCAACTCTATACTGAATGGGCTGACACCCGTACCAACGGTACAGCACAAGGTATCACTTATAATCACAGCACCTATACTGACGGTTTCTACCAACATGGCTATCCTTTAGCGCATGCTATTGGCGGTGATGGACAAATGATTTCAGTCGGTGGTGATATTCGTTTTGATCGTATGAATCGCGTGAATGCACGTATGCTGTTTGCCAAATTAAATGAATCAAACCGCACAACTAACCAAGCTTTCCCAGAAAAAGATCAGTTAAAAGCTTTAGATTTGACTTGGACACACTATTTACGCCCAGATATTCCACTTAAACTGAATGGCTGGATTAGCGATTCAGATGCCCATGGCAATGATGGTGGTGCATCGATTGGCATTGAATTTCCTTTAGAAAAAGGGCTGTTTTCTTATTAAGTCTATAAGCTAGACCGAAAATACATCATGGATGAGATCGACACCGATTTCATCCATTTTTCTAAAATCAAAAGAATTCAGCGTAACTCAACCATTTAACGCAAAATTTCAGGCAATGCCTTAAAACTACCGCTTTTGCTTAATTCAATTTTCATTTTTTGCAGCATTTGATACGGTTGCTGCTGCACAAACATATTCACAAAACTTAAAGGAATGGCACCTTCAGGGTTAGCATAGCCATAGGTACTGACCTTGACTTTCTGATTGCCCAATTTCTGAAATGTCCAATCTCCCTCATACTGCCGAATACGCACATAGTTAGGATTCAGCGGGTAGCCGCCTTCAATGGCTGTATTTTGAATGCTGATGACTCCCTGTGCATCTTTGCTCATTTTTCCTTTAACCACCAAATCTCGGTCTTTCAAGGGAAATGGAAAATCCAGCACCATATACAATAAGAACTCACCTTTTTGATCATCTCGTGACAAGACTTTAACGCTGCCCACATAAGGCACCCATGTCACAGCATGATCAACATCTAAAATTAAAGCAGCTGCTTTTTCTAAAGGAACATTAAAGGTAGTTTCTGCCTTGTATAAAAATACAGGACTAGACTGCTGTTGATAGGTCCAGACTTTAATATTGTTTTTATGAATACTGAGTTTGGCATGTTCAAGGCTTTGCGCATGCGTGATACAGCTACAGGCGATCATGCCAAGAATTGGCAGAATTTTTTTCATTATCTTGTGCATCTTATTTTAGTTTTGTGTGGGGTCTGATGCTTCATCATCCATGACATCAGACCCTAGTTTTAACTGCAGATCACGATTTGTTCAAGCAGTTTTTATTATTTTATCATCAGCGGCGATTTAAACTTGAATATCGTTAAAGCCTAGTACATCTTTCATGTCGTATTTACGGGCTTCACGTCCAACTACCCAAGCTGCCGCACGAACAGCACCTGCAGCAAAGTTCATACGGTTGGTGGCTTTGTGAGTAATTTCCACGCGCTCACCATCGGCAATAAACATTGCGGTATGCTCACCGACAATATCGCCACCACGAATGGTTTGAAAGCCGATGCTCTTGCGTTCACGCGCACCGGTATGTCCTTCACGGCAGTAAACAGCATCGTGTTTTAAATCACGACCTAAGGTTGCTGCAATGGCCTCGCCCATCATCAATGCCGTGCCTGATGGTGCATCAACTTTGTGACGATGGTGCGCTTCAATCACTTCAATATCAACAGTATCGCCAAAAACTTTGGCTGCCAATTCCAGCAGTTTGATTGATACGTTTACCC
Source organism: Acinetobacter sp. YH16053 (assembly GCF_013417035.1). Taxonomy (NCBI): domain Bacteria; kingdom Pseudomonadati; phylum Pseudomonadota; class Gammaproteobacteria; order Moraxellales; family Moraxellaceae; genus Acinetobacter; species Acinetobacter sp. YH16053. The sequence continues at coordinate 27,846 of NZ_VPEP01000007.1, read as the reverse complement.
CAACTGAATAGTTGGCTGCGTATACCACTGGAGTTTGTTGTGCCGATTCTTCCAAGACAGCTTTTTGTTCATCGTTCATGCCTGTGGTGCCAATCACAATCGCCACGCCTGCTTCACGGCAAAGTTTTAAGTGCTGTGCGGTTGCCGCAGGTGCCGTAAAGTCGATTACGACATCACAGTCACCCAATACTTGCTCTAGGCTACCCACTACTTTTACACCCAATGTGCCAACGCCTGCCAACTCCCCTGCATCTGCACCCAACAGGCTGCTTTCTGGGCGTTCAACTGCTGCAGCCAATTGATAGCCTGCTTCCTGAACGGCCTGAATTAAGATGCGTCCCATACGACCGCCTGCGCCTAATACACCAATGCGTGGAGTTGCTGACATAGCATATTCCTAAAATAGATTCTAAATTGTGCTTACTATATCAAAACTCGCTGCTCAGACTAAGTTTGCTGCGCAAGTTTCTGGGTTTATTTTTATCGGAAAATTACTGTCTTTGGGGGAGTAAGTCAGACTTTAGATCATACTGGCTAATTTTTAGGAGATTTCCATTAAAAATTTAGCAGCAAAAAGCTGTTTTTTATGTGAATTTCACAAATTTGCAAACTTGTATGCGCAGACTAGCCTGCACGAATGATAACAACTGCAAAAATTAAAGGGGATTTACATGCATTCGAAGAACATGGTATTGGCATTATTGTTGGGCATGAGCACAGCATCCGTATTTGCAGAGCCTGCACTTCAAGAAGGTGATACGCTTGAAAGCCTGTCTAAAGTCCGTATTAGCGTGACGCTACAAGAACCTCTTGCTGTTGAAGTCGATGCACCTGAACTAGAAGAAACAGCACCAACGGAAAATGTGGTTGTTGCAACCGTTCAACCACAAACTACCGTTGAAACTACAAGCTCAGAAAATGCAGATGTTTTAGAAATTGATGTGCCTGAAGTCGAATAAGATTATAGGTTACATAACAAAAAAGCACCAAGCGTACCAAACAAAATACCAGCTCATTAATTGGCTGGTATTTTGTTTGAATTCTAATAAATATTAGATACGCGGAAAGTCATCCGCAACTGTTCGAGGCAGGACTACATCAAAAAGTTAATGTTTCTGCGATTAAGCCGCTTATTGACGACATTGGACGAGTTTTTGCGGATGACAGATGGTTTTGGCTACTTTTCCCGAAAGAAAAGTAGCATTTGAGCTCCAAAAATTGGATTAAAAAAGAGAAGACTCCGCCATGTCTATTATTTGAATAATGAAAAATATCATCAACTAAATTTCAAATAATATGCCACATAACTGCACACGGCAAAAAACTAAATTAATCAAACAAACGATCAAAGAAAGACTTCTTCTTTGGTGATGACTGACTGCCCTCACCTTCCATCGTCGTCTGCAACTCTTTTAACAATTCACGCTGACGTGCAGTTAAATTCACAGGTGTTTCCACCACAATACGGCAGAGTAAATCGCCCTGCATACTGGTACGCACAGGTTTTACCCCTTTACCACGCAAACGGAACAATTTACCCGTTTGTGTTCCCTCAGGTACTTTCAGGCTCACGCGACCATCTAGAGTCGGAATTTCAATTTCCTTACCTAAAGCAGCATCGGCAATGCTAACAGGCACATCCATATACAGATCAGCACCATCACGCTGGAAGATTTCGTGCTCACGCACCACCACTTCTACATATAGGTCGCCCGATTGACCATCACGAATGGCTTCACCTTTACCTGTTAAGCGTACGCGGTCGCCATTGTCCACGCCAGCAGGAATGGTCACCTCAAGGGTTTGCTGACGATCTGACACACCCGAACCATGACATTTTTTACATGGGTTCTTGATAATTTTGCCCTGACCACGACAAGTGCTACAGGTTTGCTGTACCGAGAAGAAACCTTGCTGCATGCGTACTTGACCCGCACCATGACAGGTTGGACAGGTTTCAACATCATTTGGATTTTCCGAGCCTTTACCATCACAAGCTTCACATGGCGCAGGTGCTGTAAAGGTGATGGTTTTCTTAACGCCTTTGACTGCTTCTTCAAGCGTCAATTCCATCACATAGCGTAAGTCTGAACCACGGCGTTGACGTTGCTGGCCACGCCCCCCCCCACCAAAGGCTCCACCGAAAATATCCCCAAACTGGCTGAAAATATCTTCCGCACTGAAACCACCGAAGCCGCCAGCACCACCGCCCATACCACCTTCAAAGGCTTGATGGCCCATACGGTCGTACATGCTGCGTTTTTCGCTGTCTGACAGAACTTCATACGCTTCTGAAGCTTCTTTAAACTTCTCTTCAGCTTCAGGATTGTCCGGGTTACGGTCTGGATGATATTTCATCGCCAACTTACGGTAGGCTTTTTTAATTTCATCATCACTAGCGGTTTTAGAGACGCCCAAAACCTCATAATAATCACGTTTAGCCATGTCTGGCGATGCTCCTCACGGAATTCTATTTAAAACTTAACTGAAGTCTGAAATTGGGGTCAAACTGAGTTTTACAAGGGAAAGCTGTTAAAAATTTTAGCTGAAGTGCTTTAGATGAAGTTCAAGCCATTAGAACACAGCTTTATTTTTCAAAAATTTGGATAGCCCTTTAATCCAAGCATTGATTAAAAATAAGAAGGCAATCACGGCAAAGACCACACCTGCTACGGTGCAGGCTTTGACCCATAAAAAGGCATCCCAAGGAAAGAAGGCCAATGGAATAAACCACAATGCAGCAAACAATGCCAATACACTGTAAATCACCACATTACGCATGATCCATAAAGCCTGTGCCTGTAACCAGACTTCAGTGCTATCGACCACAATCACTTTTCGTGCATACCAATACGCCAATGCACCACTCACCACAGTAAATAAAGCAAAAAACATAAACACGTAAGAGATCGCGACAGACCGGCGAAACTTTACCAAGTTATCTTGCTTCATAATGTGATTTAACCCCATCTGTGCCATGCTTTATTTTTTAATCTGGCGCATGCTGTAACGTATGCAAAGGCTGAAAAATATAAGGTGCTACTATATTGAAATTTTCCAAGTTTCGCACCCGTTATTATGTCACTTTTACAGATTATGTGGATTTTTTTTCACTTTAAACCACTGTGCATATAATGCAGGTAAAAAGAACAGGGTTAATAGGGTCGCGACAATTAATCCACCCATAATCGCCACAGCCATCGGGCCAAAGAAAATACTGCGAGAAAGTGGAATCATGGCCAATACTGCCGCCAAAGCGGTCAGTACAATTGGACGACAACGGCGCACCGTAGCGTTAATAATCGCGTCCCACTGCGATTCCCCAGCCCGAATATCCTGCTCAATCTGATCAATTAAAATCAAAGAATTGCGCATGATCATGCCCGATAAGGCAATGGTGCCGAGCATCGCCACAAAACCAAAGGGTTTGTTAAACAGCAACAGGAACAATACCACGCCAATAATGCCGAGCGGTGCAGTTAAAAACACGATGAATGCACGGGACATGCTACGCAGCTGAATCATCAACAAAGTCATCACCACGGCAAGGAAAAATGGCATGCCTGCATTGACTGACTTTTGCCCACGTGCCGATTCTTCAACCGTGCCACCCACTTCAATTAAATAGCCACTTGGCAACTTTTCACGCAGGGCCGCCATCGGTTCAGACAGTTCTGTCACCACCGTTGCAGGTTGCAAATTGCTACGAATATCACCACGTACGGTAATGGTCGGCAAGCGGTTACGATGCCAAATTAAGCCTTCTTCAAAACGGTATTCAATTTGTGCAATTTGCGCCAACGGCACCGATGTTCCACGTGAAGTCGGTATAGCCAAACTGCTTAAAGATGCGACATCTAGGCGCTCGGTTTGATCACCACGTAAACGGATTTCAATCAGTTCACGTTTTTCACGATACTGGTTAATAGCCGCGCCACTGATAGTGCTATTAAGGAAGTTAGCTAAATCCAGACTCGACACCCCCATTTGACGGGCACGGTCTTGATCAATCTGCAATTGAATGACTTTGCTCGGCTCACCCCAATCTAAATGCACATTGGTACTGTTTGGATTGGCACTGATGGTGGCTGCGACTTGCTGTGCCCATTGTCGCACTTGTGCCAAGTCTTCTCCTGACACGCGGAATTGCAATGGATAACCCACTGGTGGGCCATTTTCCAATAATGACACGCGAGTACGCACCTCTGGCAATAACAAGCGAATTTGTTCAGATAAATTACGGCGAATTTCATTGCGGTCTTCTAAAGACGATGCCAATACCACAAATTGGGCAAAACTGGCCTGCGGTAATTGCTGATCTAAAGGCAAATAGAAACGCGGCGAACCTGTGCCAACATAGGCTACATAATTGTCGATGCCTTGTTGTTGCGCCAAGAACTTTTCAACTTTTTTAACGGCTGCTTCTGTGGCTGTTAAAGACGCACCTTCTTCAAGTTTTAAATCGACTAAAATTTCTGCCCGATTGGAAGGTGGGAAAAATTGCTGTGGTACCAATTTAAACATGGCAATGGATAGGACAAAAATGGCCACGGTCGCTGCAATGACGGTTTTACGATAGCGCACACAGGCATTGACCCAACCTCGAAACACTTGATAGAAGCGGGTTTGATAAGGGTCGTGTAATTCACCTGTTGGCTGTAGCACAGGCTGCGGCTCAGCTTGTTTGCCTAAACGCGCCCAAAGACGTTGATACCACGGCGCTCGCTGTGCATGACGCTGAAAATCTGGCAATAATTTATCGCCCAGATAAGGCACGAATAGCACGGCAGCAAACCAGGACACCACCAAAGCTATGGTGACCACTTGGAAGATTGAACGGGTATATTCCCCTGTACTTGAGGCTGCTGTTGCAATGGGTAAAAAACCTGCTGCGGTAATCAATGTCCCAGTCAGCATAGGAAAAGCAGTCGTTCGCCACGCATGACCTGCCGCTTGCAAGCGGCTATAACCCTGTTCCATTTTAATCGCCATCATTTCAATGGCGATGATGGCATCATCCACCAATAAACCTAGGGCTAGAATAAGCGCACCGAGTGAAATCTTATGCAGCCCGACATCAAACAAATGCATACCTGCAAAAGTCATCGCCAAGACCAGTGGAATGGAAAATGCCACCACCAAGCCCGTGCGAAAACCCAGTGAAAAGAAGCTGACCAAGAGCACGATAATCACCGCCTCAGCCAACACTTTCATAAATTCATTGACGCTGTGTTTTACCGCAACAGGCTGATCAGAAACTTTTTGCAGTTGCATGCCCAAAGGCAAGGTCTTTTGCAAACGGGCAAATTCAGTTTCCAGATTTTCACCCAAAGCCAGAATATCACCGCCTTTACGCATCGACACCGCAATGCCAATGCCATTTTCGCCCATAAAGCGCATACGCGGTTGAGCAGGTTCGCTAAACCCACGATAGACCTCGGCAACATCGCCCAGTTGAATAGTGGTGCCATTCACCAACAATGGCATTTGTTTCAGTTCATCAACACTGTGCAATGCTCCGCTGACTCGTACCTGAATACGGTCTGACTCAGTTTCAAAAAAACCTGCACTGGCCACGCTGTTTTGTTGTTGTAAGGCTTGCTGAATAGCAGTGACAGGAATGCCAAGTTGTGCAGCTTTAGTATTGGATAGTTCAATCCAGATTTTTTGGTCTTGTAACCCAACCAAATTGACTTTGGCTACATCTTTCACTCGCTGTAACTGTAGCTGCAAACGGTCGGCATATTCTTTGAGGGTGGCGTAGTCATAGTCTGCGCCTGTCAGCACATAAATATTGCCAAAAGTGTCGCCAAATTCATCATTAAAAAATGGGCCTTGTACCCCTTGCGGCAATTCATGACGAATATCATTGACCTTTTTACGCACCTTGTACCAAACATCTGGAATTTGGCTAGAACGCATGGAATCTTTGGCAATAAAAGTCACCATGGACTCGCCCGGACGCGAATAAGCCATGATGCGTTCATAGTCGCCCGTGCTCATCAATTCTTTTTCGATGCGGTCGGTGACTTGTAACGAGACCTCTTTGGCGCTCGCTCCCGGCCAATAGGTTTGAATCACCATCACTTTAAAAGTAAACGGTGGATCTTCACTTTGTGCCAGTTTAGAGTAGGAAAAAATACCAACAATGCCCAACAACAGCATCAAATAGACCACTAAACCCTTATTTTTTAACGCCCATTCGGATAAGTTAAAATTCATATTTTAACGCTCCGTCTGTGTAGCAGCAGGAGCTGCCTGAGCGGTTGGATTGACCGCCTGTACAGCTTGATTGTCACGGTTAATTGGGCGGATTTTTTGTCGATCACGCAGTAAATGTACCCCACCCATCACCACATAATCTTGCGGCTGCAAGCCCCTCAGTACAGGTACGCTGTCCCGTCCATAAGCGCCCAAGGTAACGGGAATTTGGCGAACGGTTGAATCCGGCTGCAAAACCAAAACAAAAGCCTGTTGCCCTGTTGCCGATACGCTAGATAAAGGCACATATAAACCCTGATTGGCTTGGCGAGTCAGAAATACCCGCGCACTTTGCCCCAATTGAATCTGTGCATTGCCTTCACGTAAAGCCACTTTGACTTTAAAAGTACGCGACTGATCTGCCGCAGGGGAAATTTCTCGAACCGTACCTGCAAAACGGGTATCGGGTTGTGACCATAAACTTACCGTTGCCTCTTGCCCGACTCGAATTTCACCCACCGCTTGTTCAGGCACGCCAATCACGACTTCACGCTCCCCATCAATCGCCAATTGATAAGCGACCTGCCCTGCCGCTAAAACCTGCCCAACTTCAATATTGCGTTCAGTAATCACACCATTTTTTGTGGCACGTAACTGGTTATAGTCGGTTTGATTACTGCTGACTGCATAATTGGACTGTGCCTGTTTCAACTGTGCCATAGCATGTTGATATTGGTTTTTGACTGCATCATATTGCGAGCGACTGACGGCATTCATGGGTAATAATTGCTGAAAACGCTGTAACTCATCGCTAGCAATTTTTGCAGCAGATTGCGCACTTTCCAGTTGCGCACGCGCGGCATTGAGCTGCAATGCTGCATCTTGCACATCCAGTTTTGCTAAGACTTGCCCAACTTTGACCTGATCTCCCACATCGGCAAAACGCTGTGTAACTTGCCCTGCAACCCGAAATGCCAAAGCCGTTTGCTGACGAGCTTGCACCTCGCCTGCATAGCTTTTTTGCTCAAGATGTAAACTGCTAGGCTGGGTCACCATCACCAAAGGGACTTCCTGTTCAACCTCGGTTTTTTGCTTGCTGCATCCAATTAGGGTGATACAGCACAGCAGCATCAGGCTGGCAATGAGATTCTGAGTCGTGTTCATCAGGTTTGCTCTTATTTAAACGTTTTTTTTAGGGCAGAATACGGTAGGGTTTGCTGACACTTCGTCTATGTTTGCGACAGCGCATATTTTTAGCTGATATAAAGCATGAGGCAGGAAACTTAGTCATTCTAAGTAACTGACTCATAACGTAATAGCAGTAAAAAATATGCTTGTTCCAAAGGACTGTGGCTAAAACTTTCTCAGATTGCGTTATGAAACTTGGTAATAGTCTCGCTATTCCCTGCGTTTCATGCCTGATCTGCTCAGTTTTAGCCTACAGCGCAAGCCATTTATGAAGTGCGTGCAAACCCCTATATTAAATTGATTATTTTTTAATTAATATACCACTGGGTACATTAATTAAAACTGAAGCGTCATTTTCCAGTTGTACTGATGCAAATTAGGATGAGCGTGTGCAGATTCATGTCGGACGACCAAAAGATTTAGAAAAACGCCAACGCATTTTAATGTCGGCAAAACACTTGTTTTTAAAATTGGGCTTTCATGGTTCTAGTATGAATCAGATTGCACGTGAAGCAGGCGTGACCAAATTAACGGTGTATAACCACTTTCAAGACAAAGCCACGTTATTTTCCTGTGCCATTGAAGAAACCTGTGAAAGTCTGCTCAAAGCACAACCTTTGGACTTGACTGCACATAGCAATTTTAAGCAGGCCTTATACCAAGCCTGTAAACTGTCCTTGAACTTGGTCAATATGCCTGAAGCGATTAAATTAGAACATTTGCTGATGGAACTGGCCTCGGAGCAAAATCCGTTGGCATTGCAGTTTTACAATGCCTCACATGCCAAACTTCGCGCGATGTGGGAAAGCTTCTTTCGCCAAGCAGTAGAATTGCAGTTTATTCAGGCCGATGAACCAAAAACGCAAACTGAATTGATCGTTTCCTTACTGCATGGTTTACGTCACCATGAAGTTTTACTCGGTGTACGTGCCGTGCCCGATGCTGCACAATCTCAAAAGATTATTGAAGATGCGATTGGTATTTTTATGCTGCGTTATGGCTGAGCAAGCTAATTTTGCAGCCTCATCATGCGAAATCTAACTCTCACGTTGCACATATACGAATGATCAACTGACTCATATCTCCGTCCTGTATTTCTCTCCTAAATACTGCCACTTGGCACTATAACTTCAGATGCGCAAAATCCATGCAACTTTTGTAGATAGCCCGCTTGGATTGTATCTAAATCGGGGTATAGTCTTAACAGAGTAGAAAAACACAGAACATGGAGAACAACGAATGATTCAACAAATTGATGCTCCTCTACGCGATGACGTACGCTTACTTGGCAACTTATTGGGTGAAACCCTCAAGTTACACGCAGGACAAGATTTGTTTAATCAGGTCGAACAAATTCGTGCTTTATCTAAAGGCGCGCGCGATGGACAAGCCGAAGCTGAAAAACAACTCGAACAACTGTTTTTAAGTCTGGAAGATGATGAAATCTTACCGCTCACCCGTGCCTTTACCCACTTTTTGAATTTTGCCAACATCGCTGAGCAATATCATGTGGTGCGGAGCCGTCGCCAAAGCGAATTTGATGAAAATGGCGTTTCTCCAAACCCACTAGATCACTTATTTATCAAGTTTAAAGACAACCAAATTTCTGCAGAAACACTCTTTCAACAAGTCTGTGAACTGAAAATTGAGTTGGTTTTAACTGCGCATCCGACTGAAGTCAGCCGTCGTACCCTCATTCAAAAATATGACGATATTAATGACTGCTTGTTTAAAATGGATCAGCAAAAACTGACACCACGTGAACGTCAGGCAGTTTTGGCAGATTTAAAACAGCTGATCAGCTCGGCTTGGCAAACCGATGAAATTCGCCAACATCGCCCAACCCCTGTCGATGAAGCCAAATGGGGCTTTACCACCATCGAACAAACCTTGTGGAATGCGGTGCCTAAATTCATGCGTGAGTTAGACAGCATTGTGCAGGAACATTGTGGGCAAAGCCTGCCGCTGAGTGTTGCGCCTGTGCGTTTCGCCTCTTGGATGGGCGGTGACCGCGATGGCAACCCGAATGTCACCCATAAAGTCACTCAAGAAGTATTGTGGCTATCGCGTTGGAAAGCAGCAGAACTGTATTTACGTGATATTGAAAACCTGCGTTGGGAACTCTCCATTCAGCAATGCAGCCCAGAATTGGCAGATGCTTTGGGACATTTCCATGCCGAGCCGTACCGTGAATATTTACGCGACACCCGAGAACGCCTAAAAGCCACCCGCGACTGGTTAGCAGCGAAACTGCAAGGCAAAGAGGCTGATGACAGTTTGGTCATCAAAAGCAAAGACGAACTGTTACAGCCTTTATTGCTGTGTTATCGCTCGCTGACGGCTTGCCAATTATCAGACATTGCGAACGGCAAATTGTTGGATTTAATTCATCGTGTGAATTGTTTCGGCATTGAATTACTAAAACTGGATATTCGCCAAGAATCGGGACGTCATCGCCAAGCCATTTCTGCCATTACCGAATATTTAGGTTTGGGCAATTTTGAAACATGGACTGAACAAGCACGTCAGAACTTTTTGCTTCAAGAGCTGCAAAGCAAACGTCCGTTATTGCCAAAATTCATGCAAGAACCTGCACAAAGCCTGATTCAACATCCCGATGTGCAAGAAGTGTTTGCCACCATGCGCACTTTGGCTGCACAGCCGCAGGAAAGTTTGGGCGCTTATATTATTTCCATGGCGGAATATCCAAGTGATGTATTGGCAGTGTTATTGCTGCAAAAAGAAGCGGGCATTCAGCATCCTTTGCGTGTGGTGCCGCTGTTTGAAACACTGAAAGACTTGGATGGGGCTGCCCAAACCATGAATACCCTATTTAATATGCATTGGTACAAACAGCATATTCAGGGCAAACATGAGGTGATGATTGGCTACTCAGACTCCGCCAAAGATGCAGGGTTCATGTCTGCCAACTGGGCGCAGTACCGCGCGCAGGAAGAACTGACTGCGGTAGCGCAGCAACATGCTGTGCAGCTGACTTTATTCCATGGTCGCGGTGGTTCCATCAGCCGTGGCGGTGCACCAACACAACAAGCATTGTTCTCACAACCACCGGGTTCTATTTCAGGTGCAATCCGCGTCACCGAACAAGGTGAAATGATTCGTTTTAAGTTTGGGCTTGAAGGGGTTGCCTTACAAAATCTGGAAGTCTATACCGCTGCAACCTTAGAAGCGACGCTGATGCCACCACCTGTGCCGAAAGCAGAATGGCGCGAGCTGATGGATAACATGACCGAACTTTCGGTGCAGGTCTATCGTCAAACCGTGCGTGAAAATCCGCATTTTGTGAAATATTTACGCACTGTCACGCCAGAGCTGGAATTGCAAATGTTGCCACTCGGTTCACGTCCCGCGAAACGTAAAGTGAGCGGTGGAATTGAATCCTTACGTGCCATTCCATGGGTATTTGCATGGACACAAATCCGTTTGATGCTGCCTGCTTGGTTAGGGACAGGCGCAGCAATTAACCAAACGCTCGATCAGGGACAAAAAGCCACTTTGGATGAAATGCTCAGCGATTGGCCGTATTTCCAGACTTTAATTGATATGCTAGAAATGGTGCTATCTAAAGCCGACAGCAATATTGCCCTGTACTACGAATCTAACCTGACCGATGACGAAGACTTAAAACAACTGGGTGAGCAACTCCGTCAACGTCTGCGTGATGCTGTGACGACCCTACTGACCCTTAAAGGTGAATCGCAATTGCTCAGCAGCAATGATGTGCTAGATCAATCGATGCGGGTGCGTAAACCTTATTTATTGCCACTGCATTTGCTACAGGCAGAATTGATGAAACGTCGTCGTTTGTATTTGGCAGAACAGCATGCCGAACATACCCCTGTCGATCATGCCCTCATGGTGAGTATTGCAGGGATTGCAGCAGGCTTACGTAATACAGGTTAAGCCTCTACGAATAGCACAAGCAGAGTTATGCTCTGCTTGTGGCTCATTCACTCACTTAAACATGATTTGGGACGGATGACTACATATTAGGCTAAGTAGAAAAAATCATAAAAAAACATGATAACTGGCATTTTTTATGATTTCTGTCTCAACTTATTTGAATTATGCTTAGATTAGACAATAAATAAGAGTTTGGACTTGCCTATGCCAGAAAGCTCTACAATGACGACTTTATTAAAGCTAAAAATTTTTAATTTTTTCAAGGGTATAAAAATCTCCTCAGTTTAAATAACATCCAAAAATCACGTGTCGTCAGTGGCTTGGTTTTTTTCTTTCATTTACTCTTTTTAGTGGTACTTTGGCTCAGTCAAAGCCAACCCCTGTTTACCCCATACATGCTGCCATGGGTATTGGGTTGTTTAATATTGTATTTGCTGATTGCCTTGGTCTTTATATGTCATCAGCTATCGTATTCCTGAAAATCAGACCACACTCTATTATTTTCCAATTCTGTGTTTAGGCTTTTATAGCAGCTCACTCATGAGTATTGGCTATTTTCTGGGTCAAATGACGGTACTCACAGGCGTATTTACCATTGGCTCCATTTTTACAGGCTTATTGTTGTTTAAACGCAGCATTATCTTTTGGGGCACCATTCCCTGCTTGGTGGTATTTTACGGTGGTTCTTTGCTGACCTTGAGCAATATTATCCCCTATGCGCCCGTTTTTCAGCCCTATACGTTTACCAGTGCAGAATTCCAAAATTTCATGCTCATCAATAACTTGATTGGCAGCACCATCATTGGTGTTCTGTTGGCCATTTTATTTAATACTTTTTTGGGACGCTGGATGATTCGTGAAGAACATCAGCAACAACTAATTCTGCTTGATCCACTCACCCAAACTCTCAACCGACGCGGTTTAAGCATAAAATTCAACCAACTGGTGAATCAAAAACAATTGGCGGGGCAAAACAAAGAACACATCTGCCTTGCCCTGCTCGATTTAGACTGGTTTAAGCAAGTAAATGATCGCTATGGACACGATGGAGGGGATCAGGTACTCAAGCAAATTCCAAAAATTTTGCAAAAAAATCTACGCAGTGAAGATATTATCGGACGTTTTGGTGGCGAAGAATTTATGATTATTTTCTCCAATACCTCACCGCAAATTGCCCAAAATGTACTGGAACGCTGCAGAATTGCCATTGAACAACATCGTATTGCCTATGCAGAACATGAGATTCAAATTACCGCAAGTTTTGGTTTAAGTGCCTTATATGTTTATCATGCAGATCAACATGAATTAATTCAGCGTACTGATGCTGCGCTGTATAAAGCCAAGCAAAGTGGACGTAATAATGTGCAGCAAGATATTGAATCATGAATATTAATTTTGTATAAAATACAAACAAAAATCGCAGGTCATACAATTTTTTTTAAACTGCGACTATCACTAAGTGACTGCAATACATTCTTTAAATTTATAAATAAAATTACTTATTTATATTAAATGCAATTTTTATCAAATAGTAAAATTTTATCCTAAAAATAAACAGCTGGTAAGTTTCATCGCAAAATTTTTAAAAAATTTATGCAATACAAGAGTATGATGTGCTCAATTTAGCTTTTGAGTGCTCACTTTATGTCCAATTGGTTTCCCAAATGGCGCCCTTATGAAGGCAGCATTGATGCACGTCCTGTAGGGACCAATGAGTATCTACCGCCTGCACAAACCGTTGTATTAGGGATACAACACGCGTTTGCCATGTTTGGTGCTACGGTACTTGCACCTTTCTTAATGGGCTTTGATCCGAACCTTGCCATTTTAATGTCAGGGATTTGTACCATTCTGTTCTTTTTCATGACAGGTGGGCGCGTGCCAAGTTATTTAGGTTCGAGCTTTGCCTTTATTGGGGTAGTGATTGCTGCCACAGGCTATGCAGGTGCAGCAGGTGGTTTAAATGCCAATATAGGGGTCGCGGCAGGCGGGATAATTGCCTGCGGTATTTTATATGCCCTGATTGGCTTTTTGGTCATGGCTACAGGCACCCGTTGGATTGAAAAATTGATGCCACCTGTGGTGACAGGTGCCGTGGTAATGATCATTGGTTTAAACCTTGCCCCAGTCACGGTCAAAGCGGTTGCAGGCAATCCATTTAATATGTGGATGGCATTGGTAACTGTACTCTGTATGGGCATCATTGCCGTGTTTACCAAAGGTTTACTGCAACGCCTCTTGCTTTTAATTGGCTTACTCATGTCGTATCTGATCTATTTTGTGGTCACCAATGTCATGGGTTGGGGTACGCCAATTAACTTCGCACCAATTCAGCAAGCCGCATGGTTTGGCGTTCCAGACTTTCACGCGCCTGTATTTGATGTGAATGCTATGCTGATTATTGCCCCAATTGCCTTCATTTTGGTGGCAGAAAACTTGGGACACATTAAAGCAGTCGGAGCAATGACAGGTGAAAACCTCGATCCACACATTGGTAAAGCCTTTGTGGCAGATGGTGTTGCCACAACACTCGCAGGTGGTGTCGGTGCACCAGGTATGACCACTTATGGTGAAAATATTGGCGTGATGGCTGTTACCCGCGTGTATTCCACAATTATTTTTGTGGTGGCGGGGGTCTTTGCAATTTTCCTTGGGCTTTCACCCAAATTTGGCGCGATTATTCACACCATTCCTACCGCCATTTTAACTGGTGCTTCAATTGTGGTCTTTGGCTTGATTACCATTGCTGGCGCAAAAATCTGGATTGAAAACAAAGTCGATTTTTCTAAAAACAAAAACTTGATGGTGGCTGCCGTGACCATTATTTTAGGAACGGGCGACTTTGCGCTGCAATTGGGCAGCTTTAATTTGGGTGGGATTGGTACAGCAACTTTTGCGGCCTTGTTCCTAAACTGGTTCTTTAGTTTGCGTGATCCATCCTAATCAGAACCTGCTGTCATCTGCTGTAACTAAGCAGATGCCGAAACAATGCAAAAAGACCGAACAACAATGATTGTTCGGTCTTTTTTAGCTCAAACGGTCTGTCTAGAATAAACCGCTTTTAAGAGATCATGATTTTACTAAGGCTTATTTCTGTTTTTTAAGCTCTTGCTTAAGTTGCTTCAATTTGCCTTTATGTTTTGAAATCTTTTTCAAACGTGCTTTGATTTTTTGCTTCAAAGATTTAACTTGCTTAGCCATGGTATTACTCCTTAGTAAGGCTATTCGTTGCTATTGTGTTGTTTCACAAAACTACGAATAAATTTTCTTAATTCACGAGCAGCACTAGTATCAAGTTCTTCACATAAACGAATAAATTCATCACGTTCAGTACTATTAATACGAATTAAAAGTTGTCCATCTTTCTTGCCTGTCTTTATTTTTTTGATTTGCTCGTTCATTGCTGATCTCTCCAAAATAAAGACTGCTTTGCAAAAGATGTATATACAATATATATACTTTTCAAAATAAAGCAAACCTACAATGTTAAAAAATGTAATAAAATCATATTCTTTTTTTTACCATTACTTTATAAATAGCCGTCAAAGTCAAGACAAGCAAGGCTTTACGCTTAAAGCTGCCAGCAGAAAAAATAAGCAAATTATTTTTAAAAATTATGGTTTGAACACGAAGATGGCATACAAATAGCGGTTTTACCGCGTAAATATAAAGTTTGGGCTGCGGTTGAAGCATCACCCAAACTTATAGATAAGACCAGTTAGGGACGAAATTCTTTTAATTCACGCTGAATAAAATGCTGAATCATATCGTGATACAAACGCTCGACCATGTCTGGATCGACTGCATGTTGCACGGCCAAAGCACGGACTTTTTCAATCACTTCTTTCACGCGCTGCGGCGACTGTACATCTTCCACAGTCTGTTTATGGCGCATGGCCTGATCGACATAAAACTGACGCGATGCAATCAGTTCAATTAAAGCCACATCAATTTGGTCTATTTTGTCACGTGCTTGTTGTAATGAGTTTACTTTTTCATTGTTCATGGGCTTGGGCTACACTTTCAGTTTCGGTTTCGTTTTCACTCTTATACTTTTCTTCTAACACATTACTGAAAATACTTTCAATCATCCACACCCGATATAAGCTGTTAAACACGTAGCTTTGCCCATCTATGCGCAATTCCAACACAGGAAAATCGGGCTGAGATTTCATTTCACACAGCATATCGTTTTCTTTGAGCAACTCGGTCACATCGGCTGTGGTCAGTTGATCTAACTCCAGTTCACGCTGCATACGCTCAAAATGCGCTTTAAAGGATAAATCCTGTCCCCTCGTCCATACCGCCTGCAAAATGCGATACATGGCATCGACACGCTGTTCTTCAGGCACACTGTAATACAGTTGCGCCATTTGATAAGTCGCCTGCTCAGTCGGGCGGCAAAACGGCGTAAACGCAACATCAGTACGTTTAGATAAACGTGTTGCCAAACTCCAGTCAAACCAGTCGCGTCCATGATAAGACAAGGGATACACATTCAAATGGATATTGTAATAGGCAGCTAATTCTTCTTTGATATACGCCAATAACAACCAAGAAATCGGGTCTTCCAGTGCAATATACAAATCCAGTTCAGGGTCGAGTGCCTGAATTTCATTGAGTTCTTCGGCATCACTAATTAAATGTTCTCGCCATTCAATGTGATTGATCAAGAAAATAGGATTATCGGTGAGTAATTTTTGTTGTTTTAAACGGCGTGTCAAACGCAATAAATCATCGACCGCATGATATTTACGTCCACCAAACTCAAAATAACTGGCCAATACAGGTGCATCATCAAAAACCCGTTCAGGAAAATCCTGAATTTGATGATGACGGCTGGACATGGCATATAAAGTGCGTAATTTACCCGACTGCTTTTGCCACAGCATGTGAAACACATCTTCGAGTAAATACAAGAAATCCTGACCACGTAACGGCGTATGCCGCAAAATAGCTTCTGCCTGCATTAAGGCCTCTGCAGTCGGTGGTTCAGGGCTATCGTGAAAACTAAAACGGTGTTGTTTGGCAAGAATTTGTGCATCTTGAATACAATAATTTTGCCATTCTGCAGCCGACATTTGATTCGGTGCATCGCCACTTTGCCGCGAAATCACCACGGTTAAAGGTTTTAATTCATCGGCCAGAATATCTTCTAATTGCGGCAACTGCTGTACCGCCAAATAGCTATATACATCATCTAGACGTAAATACACACTCAGTCCGTGTTCCGTGGGCAACACCGCTTGCCGAGATGGTTTTTGATAAAACCAACTCGATCTGATCGGATCGAACCAACGGCGTAACAGTGACATGAGATCAGCCTCTAAAAAGAAAATCCTTGTGGTTTGGGGACAAGCCACATGCAAATCATGTGCGCTCGTCCTTCAATAGTACACAAGGATTTATATCAATTCATATAAAAATGATCAATTAGACCTCTAAATTCAGATCAGTCACTGCACCTTTTTCTGCGCCCGATGCCAATTTAGCAAATTTCGCCAATGCACCATGGGTATAGTTTGGCTTTGGTTTGACCCATGCCGCTTTACGTGCTGCCATTTCCTCTTCCGACACATGCCAAGTCATTTCACGGGTTTCGGCATTAATCGAAATTTTATCGCCATTTTTCACCAGACCAATTGGCCCGCCTTCATACGCTTCTGGGGTCACATGCCCAATCACAAAACCGTGACTGCCACCCGAAAAACGTCCATCGGTAATTAACGCGACTGAATTACCCAAACCTTTGCCAATAATTGCAGAAGTTGGTTTCAGCATTTCTGGCATACCCGGGCCACCTTTAGGGCCTTCACCACGAATCACCACCACTTCACCTTCTTGCACTTCGCCATCTAAAATACCGCGCATCGCGCCAATTTCACCTTCAAAAACGCGTGCAGGGCCTTCAAAATACAAGCCTTCTTTGCCTGTAATTTTTGCCACTGCGCCCGTAGGTGATAAGTTGCCTTTTAAAACCACCAAGTGCGAATCTTTTTTGATTGGTGCATCAAACGGTAAAATAATTTGCTGACCTTCAGGATAATCGGCAACATCGGCCAAGTTTTCTGCCAAAGTTTTACCTGTAACCGTTAAGCAAGAACCATCAAGCATGCCTGCATCTAGCATGCGTTTCATCAACGGTTGAATGCCGCCAATGGCAATCAGCTCCGACATTAAATACTTGCCCGATGGACGTACATCGGCCACCACTGGGGTTTCCTGACCAATACGCACGAAATCATCCAGTGTCAGTTCAACCCCTGCAGAATGTGCCATGGCAATTAAATGCAGTACACCATTGGTCGATCCACCCAAAGCAATCAGCACTTTAATGGCATTTTCAAAGGCAGATTTGGTCATAATGTCACGTGGTTTAATATCCAGACGTAACAGATTCATGACTGCTTCGCCTGCACGTTGGCAGTCATCCATTTTATCTTGAGAAACAGCTTCTTGTGCCGAAGACCCTGGTAAACTCATGCCCAATGCTTCAATGGCCGATGCCATAGAGTTCGCGGTGTACATGCCACCACAAGAGCCTGCACCTGGCAAAGCCACTTCTTCAATTTGTTTGACCTGAATTTCGTTAATTTCACCTTTGGCATGCTGACCCACGGCTTCAAACACCGAAATAATATCGGTATGTCCTGCACCTGGTTTAATAGTGCCGCCATAAACAAACAAGCCCGGACGATTTAAACGCGCCAGTCCCATAATGCAGCCTGGCATGTTTTTATCGCAGCCACCAATTGCAATCACACCATCATAGGCCTGACAACCCACCACGGCTTCAATTGAGTCGGCAATGATTTCACGTGAAACCAGTGAATATTTCATGCCTTCGGTGCCGTTTGAAATACCGTCTGAAATGGTGATGGTATTGAAAATAATGCCTTTACCACCCGCTTGATTCACGCCTGTTTCCGCTTCACGCGCCAAGCCATCAATATGCATATTACATGGTGTGACATTGGCCCAAGTCGATGCAATGCCAATAAATGGACGAGTAAAATCTTCATCCTTAAAACCCACCGCACGCATCATGGAGCGTGCAGGTGCATTTTCAATGCCTTCATAGACTTCGGCTGAATGTTCGCGGATATTCTGTTTACTCATAGCGGATTCCTTGCAAGATCGGTCAAGTCATACGGATCTAATTTATTCTGTATTTCATTGTATAGAAAGCAGGCACGATATAAAACCAAATGCCCAAGAAAAACCACGTGTGATTTGGATGCTTCATCCGGCACAAGTATGCACATGAAAAAAAGCACCCCAATATTTGGAGTGCTTTTTGTGGCCACTTAAATTGCTAAGTACTGCTTAGATTTCGCGTACCGCACCTTTTGCTGCACTGGTGGTGTGCATAGCATAGGCTTTCAACGCTTTAGAAATTTTACGTGGACGTTCTTCTGCAGGATGCCAGCCTTTAGCTTCTTGCGCTTCACGACGTGCCGCCATAGTTGCGTCATCTACCGCCAAGTGAATGCTGCGGTTTGGAATATCAATTTCGATACGGTCACCATCTTCAACCAGACCAATCGCACCACCTTCAGCCGCTTCTGGAGAAACGTGACCAATTGAAAGACCTGAAGAACCGCCAGAGAAACGACCATCGGTGAGTAAGGCACATTCTTTGCCCAAACCTTTCGATTTCAAATAGCTGGTTGGATAGAGCATTTCTTGCATACCTGGGCCACCACGTGGGCCTTCGTAGCGAATCACCACCACATCACCCGCTGTAATTTTACCGCCCAAAATCGCGTCTACAGCAGCATCCTGACTTTCAAAAACACGTGCTGTGCCGTTGAATTTTAGAATGGAATCATCCACCCCTGCAGTTTTTACAATACAGCCATCTAAAGCGATGTTGCCGTAAAGTACCGCCAAACCACCATCTTTAGAGAAGGCGTGTTCTGCATTACGAATCACACCATTGTCACGGTCACCATCTAAACGTGAATAGTAACGGTCTTGTGAGAATGCAGTTTGGGTGGGTACGCCGCCTGGTGCAGAACGGAAGAACTGGTAAACGTCTTCATTTTCGGTACGGATGATGTCCCATTTATCCAAAGCATCTTTTAAAGTCGCTTCGTGAACTGTGCCTACAGAAGTGTCCAATAAACCTGCGCGATCTAGCTCACCTAAAATAGACATAATACCGCCCGCACGGTGTACATCTTCCATGTGAACATCTTGTTTTGCAGGCGCTACTTTACATAGTACAGGCACTTTACGTGATAAACGGTCAATGTCATCCATGGTGAAATCCACACCTGCCTCATTGGCAGCCGCCAACAAGTGCAGTACGGTGTTGGTTGAACCGCCCATAGCAATGTCCAACGTCATAGCATTTTCATAAGATGCTTTGGTTGCAATTGAACGTGGCAATACGCTGTAATCGTCTTGTTCATAATGGCGTTTGGCCAATTCCACAATCAACTGACCTGCTTTATCAAACAGTTTTTTACGGTTGGCGTGAGTTGCTACAATTGAACCGTTGCCCGGTAAAGATAAACCTAGAGCTTCTGTTAAGCAGTTCATTGAGTTTGCAGTGAACATCCCTGAGCATGAACCACAAGTTGGACATGCAGAACGCTCATATTCAGCAACTTCTTCATCGGTATAGTTATCATCTGCCGCCACAATCATCGCGTCAATCAAGTCAATCGCGTGTTCATTGCCACGAATTTTGACTTTACCTGCTTCCATTGGGCCGCCAGACACAAACACCACTGGAATGTTCAGACGCATAGCAGCCATCAGCATCCCTGGTGTGATTTTGTCACAGTTGGAGATACACACCATGGCATCGGCACAGTGCGCGTTGACCATGTATTCTACCGAATCGGCAATCAAGTCACGCGATGGCAATGAATACAACATGCCGTCATGGCCCATGGCAATCCCGTCATCTACGGCAATGGTGTTAAATTCTTTGGCAACACCACCTGCCGCCTGAATTTGTTCTGCCACCATTTGACCGAGGTCTTTTAAATGCACATGGCCAGGTACAAATTGGGTAAATGAGTTGACCACCGCAATAATCGGCTTACCGAAATCTTCGTCTTTCATACCCGTTGCACGCCATAAGCCGCGTGCACCCGCCATATTTCTTCCGTGTGTCGATGTTTTTGAACGATAGTCAGGCATTATAAAGTTCCAACTTGGTTGTGCTGAAATGAATCTGAAATTCATTCTGGCGAAATAATACTGTTTGCAAGATCTGTATCACTGCAAAATAGTTTAAGAGTCTTTGTATTTTACTACAGCTTGAGGTAGTAAGGCTGCTGCTTTACCAACTTTATGATGGATAAAAAGTGACGAAAAACTACAGCACTTTGTTGATCATACTGAATGCAATACAAAACTTTCATGAATAATTTTTAAATTTTGCATTACTAATTTTTATCATAATAATTTATAGCACAGCGACAAGGTGGATTTGTTACAACCCGTTCCGACCTTTGAGCCGCAATTTGTTATAATTGCCGCGTTATCTATTTACATGGGTTGATTTCCATTGAAAATCGTTTTTGCGGGTACGCCTGAATTTGCTGCAAGCGCATTGGCAGCACTCCTAAACACCGAACATGAGATTGTCGCGGTCTACACTCAGCCTGACCGTAAAGCGGGACGTGGGCAAAAACTCACTGCTTCAGCGGTTAAACAATTGGCACTGCAACACGATCTTCCTGTGTATCAACCTCTGCACTTTAAATCATCTACTGAAGAAGGTTTAGCGGCCCAACAAGAATTGGCTGCCCTGAATGCCGATGTCATGGTCGTCGCAGCTTATGGTCTCATCTTGCCACAAGTGGTTTTAGATACCCCTAAATACGGTTGTTTGAATATCCACGGTTCGTTATTACCACGTTGGCGTGGTGCAGCGCCTATTCAGCGTGCTATTGCTACGGGCGATACTGAAACAGGCGTAACCATTATGAAAATGGCCGCAGGTTTAGACACAGGCGATATGATGTATAAAACTCTGTGCCCCATTACTGCAGAAGACACCTCTGCCAGCTTACATGACAAATTGGCCGAGCAAGGAGCCGAAGCGATTGTTGAAGTATTGGCTTCAGAACAAAAATTACAAGATTATTTAGCAGCGCGTGAAGTGCAAGATGAAGCCTTGACGGTCTATGCACATAAACTCTCTAAAGCCGAAGCGCAAATTGACTGGTCACAGTCTGCGGTTGCAATTGACCGTAATATTCGTGCCTTTAATCCGTGGCCTGTGGCGTTTATCCCTTTAGATGACAGCCAAAACTTGCGAGTATGGGGTTCACAATTATCGGATGAATTTGTACAAGGTCAGGCAGCAGGCACGATTTTAAAACTGGATAAACAGGGCGTACACGTGGCCTGTGGCGATCAACAAGCGGTATGTTTAACCTCACTGCAATGGCCAGGTGCTAAACCGCTGAATCCTGTGCAAATCATTCAAACTCAAAAACTTCAAACAGGACAAGTTCTCGCATGAGCCCATCTGAATCAGGCAACTCACATTTGAACTTGCGTGCCCAAGTCATCCGTACGCTATTGGCTGTACAACAAGGGCAATCATTGGCGAGCGTTTTACCTGCACATTTAAGTAAAGTCGCAGAACGTGACCGCGCCTTGTTTCATGAACTGGTTTTGGGCACTTTGCGTCAATGGTATGCCCTAAAAAGCATTACTTTGCCGCTGTTGGTGAAACCACTCAACAATGAAACTGTTGAAACCTGTTTATATGTCGGCTTATATCAAGTGCTTTGTACTCGTGTAGCCAGTCATGCCGCAATTTCTGAAACCGTAACTGCAGCCAAACAATTGGGCTATCAAGCACTCAGCGGTGTGGTGAATGCAATTCTGCGTCGTGTTTCACGTGAAACATCGGAATTTCAAAAGGCTTTGGCGCAGGCACATGGTTTGCCAAGTTGGTTGTATAAACGTCTGAAAAAAGATTGGCCTGAACAACAAGAACAACTGACGCAAACTTTAAAGCAAACCGCGCCTCTGACTTTAAGAGTCAATACACGCCAAATCAGCCGCGATGACTATTTAGAAATTTTGCAGGAACAAGAGATTGCTGCAGAAGCTTGCACCGTGTCTGAAGTCGGTATTGTGATGCTGCAAAATGTGCACATTCCAGACTTGCCTGGTTTTGATGAAGGCGTATTTTCCGTACAGGACGAACATGCCCAACTGTGTGCAACGCTCTTGCCAAATTTAGATGGCAAAGTGGTAGTCGATGCCTGCGCAGCACCCGGTGGTAAAACAGCGCATCTGCTTGAAAAATTTCAGCCTAAAAAATTGATTGCCTTAGATCAGGATGCCAAACGGCTGTTACGTGTCAGTGAAAACCTAGAACGTCTACAGCTGAATCAAGACACACAGGTCGATATTGTCGCTGCTGATGCCACCACATGGACGACCAGTGAAACCGTAGACTGTATTGTATTAGATGCACCATGTTCAGCAATTGGAGTTTTGCGTCGTCATCCAGATATTCGCTTGCTGCGTCAATCTGGCGACATTCAACAAACCGCAGCCTTACAACAACAGATTTTGCAGCAGATGTGGCAGCAACTTAAAGTGGGTGGCACATTGCTCTACATTACCTGCTCGATTTTAAAAGCCGAAAATGAACAGCAAATGCAGCTGTTTTTTGCCGAATATGACAATGCCAAAGAAGTCAAAATTGAAGCAGACTGGGGCATTGCGCAACAATATGGACGCCAATTGCTACCACAGCAAGGTCGTGGTGATGGTTTTTATTATTGCCGTATCGAAAAAACAGCATAACTTTATTGCTACTTTTTCTCTTTTCAAAAAAATACCCCTTGATCGATTCAAGGGTTATTTTTTGACTTTTTTAAACTTCAGGATGTACTTGGCATAAAGCACTTGTACATCCTCATCTCAAGTTTAGTCTTCTAGCTCATCTGGGTTTTTAATCAGATGAATCATCGCTAAGACCAATCCACCCCATAGCACCACAGTTGAAATGAGCAACATCACAATTGCCGATGTATTCATATTATTTCTCCGCTGCGTCGTGGTCTTTTAAACGGCTAAGCAGTACCGCACCCAGTACAAATAGCAGCACTGTACCCCCACCCACGGTGAGTAAAATGTGTAATGGATAGCCACCATAGCCTTCTGCAAAAATAGATTTAAGGGTTAAACCTAATGCAACCAATAAAGAAAGTGGCGTAACCACGGTTAAGAGGAAATTCCAGCCCCAACCCAATTTGATGCTTGAGTATTGATTGACGTGTGCTTGTAATTCTTTAAGCAATGGACGACGGAACCAAGTCACCAAAATAATTGACAATAAACCACCACCGACAATACCAATGTTATTGGCAAAGTAGTCAATGATGTCTACAAAAGTAATTGCGCTGTGGGTAGAGAATAACAGAGTCGAAATAATCGCTGAACCACCTGCAATAATGGTCACTGCACGTTTACGAGACCAACCCAGTTTGTCTTGGAAAGCAGCAATAGGGACTTGTAGAATACTCACCATTGAAGTCACACCAGCAACGGTCAATGAAGCAAAGAACAAGAAACCGAATAAATCGCCACCTGCACCGAGGCTTGAAATAATTTTTGGGAATGCAATAAACGCAAGACCAATACCACCAGAAACTACTTCATCTACCGATGAACCAGCGCTGTAGGCCATGAAACCAAGCGCAGCAAAAATACCAATACCCGCTAGAATTTCAAATGAAGAGTTGGCCAATGCCACCACCAAGCCAGAACCTGTCAAATTGGTTTTACGCTTTAAGTAAGATGAATAGGTCAGCATGATCCCGAATCCAACTGAAAGCGAGAAGAAGATATGACCAAAGGCAGCTAACCAAACTTTATAGTTCGCCATAGCTTCCCAATTTGGAGTAAAGAAAGCATTTAAACCATCTACCGCACCAGGTAAACGTAAAGCTTGAATCACCAAAATGGAGAATAAAATCACCAACAATGGCATAAAGATTTTATTCGACAACTCCACCCCTTTTTTGACCCCACCATATAAAATGAACATCACCACCGTCCACACGATGACTAATCCAATAAATAAAGTCGGTACAAAACCGAAAGCTAAGCCTTCACCATTTTGCAAATAGGTCGAGAAGAAGAATTTTTCTGTATCTGCACCCCATTGTTGACCAATGGAATAGAACATATAGCTGCCTGCCCAAGACAACACGCTGGCATAGTAAATCCCAATCAACAAGGTCACCATCACTTGCCACCAACCAAGTGATTCGCTGTTCATCAGCTTTTTATAAGCCGTTGGCGGTGCTTTACGGTACTTATGCCCGACCGCATAGTCCAAAAACAATAATGGCAAACCTGCGGCAAAGATCGCAATTAAATACGGAATTAAAAATGCACCGCCACCATTTTCATACGCAACATAAGGGAAACGCCAAATATTGCCTAGCCCGACCGCAGAACCAATGGCTGCAATAATGAAGCCTGATCGTGCGGACCAACTCTCACGAGAATCTGTCATAGAACACCTAAACTTCAGAATATTTTTTTACTGCTTGTTTTTAATTTTAACCTTTTATATAAATAAACCTGCTTTTTCATTAGCTTAAATTTACTTATATTACGGTACTTTAGCGCACACAAAAAATATTCTGCAAAAAATGAAAATCTGGGTGTTTGCTTTAGAGTTACACCTTGTGAGCGTCATGATCTAAAGATCAAACAGCGAAATATTCAGAAAATCTTGCTTAAAGTTTTTACAAAATAGTGCGCTTTTGTATGGCTTAACAATACTCATTTTTGAACAATTTTTCTGTAAATTCTGCTCAGAAAGATGCTTTTTATATGCACTTTTTTAATCAAACGTTCAAATTCCATTCCATTTTGACTTGATTTTTAAGTTATAAATAATATAACTATTTGGAATATATTTTTTAGCTTGTTCTGATTATTTTACTTTTCACCCATTCTAAGCAGCGCCGAAGTTGTTTTTAAATCACTACAGCGCTGGCTAAATGACGTAAAAAAGAGAAACTCCTTAACGCTTAATCACCAATAAACGTTCTTCTTGCATATCACGAATGGCAGATTGAATCCCTTCTCGCCCTAAACCTGAATCTTTCACACCACCATAAGGCATATTGTCCACGCGGAAGGATGGAATATCATTAATAATCACACCACCCACCTGCAACTGCTCCCATGCATACAGCATTTTGTCCAGACTTTGTGTATACACACCTGCCTGTAAACCAAAACGGCTTTGGTTAATACGTGTAATTCCTTGTTCAAAAGATGAATATTTTTCCAAAATGGCAACAGGGCCAAAAACTTCATCTTTATAAACCTCCAAGTTTGGATCGACCTGTTCCAATAAAGTCGGCTCAAACATCACACCTTTCAGCTCGCCACCTGCCAATATTTTTGCACCTTTTTTCACCGCTTTATCAATCCACTTTTTCAAGCGCTGCGCTTCAGCTTCCTTAATCATTGGCCCGACCAAAGTACTGTCCAAATCAGGATCTGCTGCTTTAATTTTCTTAAGCTGACTCACAAGTTTCTTTTTCAGTTCGGCATATACGTCAGCATGCACCAAAATACGTTGCACACTAATACACACCTGCCCTGCATGATTATACGCACCACCAATTAAGCGATGAATCAATGCATCATTCAATTCAGTATCGGGTTCAATCATCACTGCTGCATTGCCGCCCAACTCTAGCGTTACTTTTTTGCGTCCTGCGCGGGCTTTCATATCCCAACCCACCACATCTGAACCGGTAAAACTGAGCAGTTTAAAGCGGTCATCTGTCACTAAAACATCAGCTTGTTCACGCTCACAAGGCAATACCGAAAACGCACCTTTAGGTAAATCTGTTTCTGCCAACACTTCTGCAATTTTCAATGCTGAAATAGGCGTGGCACTGGCAGGTTTTAATACAAAAGGACAACCTGCGGCAATCGCAGGTGCAATTTTATGTGCAGTTAAATTCAACGGAAAATTAAAAGGACTAATCAAAGACACGGTACCAATGGGTACATGCTTAACCATCCCTTGATAATTCGCAGCAGCAGCCGTCACTGCCAACGGCAAAATACGCCCTTCATCTAGTTGTGACACCGCATCTGCCGCAATTTGGAAGGTATTAATTAAACGCTCGACTTCTGCCATCGCAGCCAAACGTGGTTTTCCACCTTCGGCAATTAAAATTTCGACCAATTCTTCACGCATGTTTTGAAAACGCTGCACACAATGCAACAGAATTTTTTGTTTTTGAAAGGGCTGTAACTTTGCCATTTCGGCTTCTGCTTTTACGGCTGCACGAATGGCTTTTTCAATACTTTTCGCATCGGCAAGTGCGACACGCGCATATAAATTTTGAGAATATTTATGCTGAACGGCTAACCATTGCCCTGTTTCTACGGCTTTATTGGCAAGATAGAGCGGGTAATCGACAGGTGGATGGGTATTTTGCATACTGAAATCCTCTATTTTTGGCGCGAATTAGGCTATATTTTTACAAGAATTTTGATTCAAGAAAATGTATGATGCGCTAAGTTGGACAATATTTCACATGATTTTTTGTCACGAGAACATCACAACACTAAACCATTCATCCCAAATGATGATGAAAAATACTAGGGTTTATATGCTTACATTACAACGTTTTGCTTTAGCATGCAGCTTAATTGGTTGTTCAGCGGTTCATGCCGATATTATTGGGGTAAAAGCCAGCGTAGATTATTGGAAATATAGCGCAGACTGGAATCAGGCTCAGTTATCACCAAACTTGGATGATGATTTTGCCTTACCCTTCAGTCTAGCAGTAGAGCATCCAGTACCATTTTTACCCAATGCTAAAATTAAACATGCCAATTTGCAGGCCGAAAGCGAGCAAAGCGCTGCTGGTGTAAAAATCAATCAACTAGATTTAGATTACTCAGACTTCATTTTATATTATGAAATTTTAGATAACATTGTTGCCGCAGATGTTGGATTTGGTGCCAAAGTACTTGAAGGCGACTTAAGATCGAATTTGTTTTCGACACAAGACGTCAGTGAAACTTTACCTATGCTGTATGCAGAAGCAGCGGTCAAATTACCATTTACAGGTTTAAGTGCCAAAGCTGAAGCTAACTATGCCAAAAATAGCGACAATGAAGTTCGTGATGCTCAGGCAGAAATTAAATATAACTTTATAGATGCCATTTTAGTCGATGTTGGTTTAAAAGCAGGTTATCGCATTTTAGATATTAAGCTCAATCAAGATTCCAATCAGGAAACTCAATTAGAGTTTAAAGGCCCATATTTAGGTTTAGAAGCACATTTCTAAATATTTGATATTTAAATAAATTTAAAACCCTTAAATTATGTTTAAGGGTTTTTTTATTCATTCTACTTTTCTTTCCCACATAAAAAAACACCCCCAACGCTAGTTGAGGGTGTTTGAATAATGAGCTGGCGATGACTTACTCTCACATGGGTAACCCCACACTACCATCAGCGCGAAGAGGTTTCACTTCTGAGTTCGGGAAGGG
>NZ_VPEP01000080.1:0-2427 GCF_013417035.1 Acinetobacter sp. YH16053 | reverse complement strand
AAAGTTTTACGTACTTTAACTGAATCAACCTATGAAATTCAGCCTCAGCAAAGTCATTATGAATCTCTCGAAGTAGATGAGTTCTGGAATTTTGTTGGAAATAAAAAGAATAAACAATGGCTTATTTACGCCTATCATCGAGAAACAGGTGAAATTGTTGCTTATGTTTGGGGTAAACGAGATTTAGCTACAGTCTAACAATTGAAGACAAAGCTTAAACAATTAGATATTCACTACACCCGAATTGCAAGTGATCATTGGGACAG
This sequence comes from Acinetobacter sp. YH16053, assembly GCF_013417035.1. Lineage (NCBI taxonomy): Bacteria > Pseudomonadati > Pseudomonadota > Gammaproteobacteria > Moraxellales > Moraxellaceae > Acinetobacter > Acinetobacter sp. YH16053. The sequence goes on along the minus strand of NZ_VPEP01000080.1, from coordinate 2,161 downwards.
TTTCATCACTGCTTTTAAAAATGGTAAGCAAAGTATTGGTAAATTTTTTACTGTAGGTATTGAAGGCAATAATTGCAAAATAAGGCATAGAATTAGGCGTAGCTTCAGAAGAAGCTGTAATTTTTCAAAAAAGCTTGAAAACCATTTTAAAGCTTTTGATTTAGCCTTCTTTTCTTTTACATCAATAATGGCTTCATTTAAAGGCAGCATACTTTTTGAAGCACCACCAAAATTTTATGTTAAGTAGAGACTAAAAATGCCCTTGATTAAGGGCTTACAAGGGCATTTTGTATAAGGTGTATTATGTTAATTTTAGAATTTCTTCATTAGATAATTTTTGATAAGCTAAATCCATTAGGACTAATTAAGTAAATATGAGCAATTGGGTCAATGTCACACAGGATAAGTCTACAGGTATAGAACTAATTCATGCCCACTTCAAAGGCTTTGCATACGATCCTCATCTACACTCAAGTTATCTTATAGGGGTAACAGAGTTAGGACATCAACAATTCAATTGTAGAAAAAAAATTATTGATAGCTATCAAGGTCAAACTTTCATGCTTGAACCTGAAGAAGTTCATGATGGTAATGCACCAGATCCTCTCGGCTTCACTTATAAAATGATGCATTTAGATCCAGCATGGTTAAAAAAAAGCTATGAAGGAATATTTAATGAGCCTATCGAACTTGCTATCGAATCAACCCTACGTTCTGATCCTCAACTTTCACATTTGATACTTTCAACCTACAATATATTGAATAACAATGAATCTCAATTGATGAAAGATACGTATTTAGATCTTTTATTAGAAAACTTTGCTTGGTTATAAAAAAGTGGAGAGATTAAAAAGCTGCAAGGGCGATCTATGATCGTGCATTTACCCTTGCGGTCTTTTTTGAACGAACTATAACCAGAAAAAGCAAAGCCCTTAGCACACTAAAATATTAGGTACGTCAAGCGGTATCTTGGATAGTAAAATCGAACGGAAAAAAAGCACTTGATATACTTATCAAGTGCTTTCCTAGCCTTTATGTTCGTAAATAAACCACTTGTAACTTGTAACTTTTTTCATGTTACAAGTTACCACTCGTGGTAGTTACCACAAAGCCACATGTTAACATTAAATAATGTTAAGCATTTCATGGAAAAGCTTTTCTATAATCTTTAAGGCTTCTTGTGTACTTCTTGCTAGTCTAGGGACCTCTTTAGCTCCTTGGAAGCTGTCAGTAGTATACCTAATAATTTATCTACATTCCCTTTAGTAACGTGTAACTTTCCAAATTTACAAAAGCGACTCATAGAATTATTTCCTCCCGTTAAATAATAGATAACTATTAAAAATAGACAATACTTGCTCATAAGTAACGGTACTTAAATTGTTTACTTTGGCGTGTTTCATTGCTTGATGAAACTGATTTTTAGTAAACAGTTGACGATATTCTCGATTGACCCATTTTGAAACAAAGTACGTATATAGCTTCCAATATTTATCTGGAACATCTGTGGTATGGCGGGTAAGTTTTATTAAGACACTGTTTACTCTTGGTTTAGGATGAAAGCATTCCGCTGGCAGCTTAAGCAATTGCTGAATCGAGACTTGAGTGTGCAAGAGCAACCCTAGTGTTCGGTGAATATCCAAGGTACGCTTGTAGAATCCTTCTTCAACAATCAGATAGATGTCAGACGCATGGCTTTCAAAAACCACTTTTTTAATAATTTGTGTGCTTAAATGGTAAGGAATATTCCCAACAATTTTATACCTCTGTTTGTTAGGGAATTGAAACTGTAGAATATCTTGGTGAATTAAAGTGACACGAGTATTCAGTTTTAATTTTTCTGACGATAAGTTGAATAGATGACTGTCTAATTCAATAGACGTTACCTGTTTACTTATTTTAGCCAGTTTCGTCGTTAAATGCCCTTTACCTGTTCCAATTTCGTAAACGGTATCGGTTTCTTTTAAATTCAATTGTTTTATTATTTGGTTGAGTACTTTTTCACTCGTTAAAAAGTTTTGAGAATATTTTATATTAAAATAAGCCTTATATCCAAGCATAAAACAAGGTTGTCTAGACTTCTTTTAACAGTAAAGTTATCATAAAACTGAATTTTATTTTTTAGGTAAGTTTATGCATTCTATCCGCATTCGTTAAGACA
>NZ_VPEP01000079.1:0-2516 GCF_013417035.1 Acinetobacter sp. YH16053 | reverse complement strand
GTGGTCCAGGTTTTTAAAATTATCTGGTTTTATTCAGGCCTTACAGAGCGAGTGTCTACGAGCGAACAGACACAATTAAAATTTTCGCCATTTTTTTCCCTGATTACAAACTCCCCTTTGCTGCTGAGACTGAGATACAGAGCATCCCGGAGGGTGCGAACAGATTTAATTTGCATCTAGGTCGAGCGAAGCGAGTATAAAAAACTTATGAGCGAAGCGAATTCCGAGTTGCTTTTGCTTTTTTTGAAGTTATCACGAGATTAACCCAAAAATTGCCCCTTCGAACTGAGCGTAAGCGAAGTTCAATAGAGTTTGAGCGTAGCGAAAACATAGGGCAATTTTTCATGATTCAGGTTTTTAATTATTTTAAGGTTTTTAAATGTTTTTAACTTAGTTTTAATTATTAAATTTCAATAACTAACCTTTGTATTCCCCCACGTTTAGTTACCCATTCCCCCACGTTTAGTTACCCATTCCCCCACGTTTAGTTACCCATTCCCCCACGTTTAGTTACCCATTCCCCCACGTTTAGTTACCCTCCTAATTACACCCTTAACTACACAGTTGCAGTTATACCCACATTGTTATAATCTGTGGGTATAAAAATATTTCAATTGAGTCTATGTCAAAAGAATTAGTTGTAAAAACCAATCGGTTAAACCAAGCTTTTCAAACTCTATCTTTATCAGAGTTTCATATTGTTCAATTAGCCATTGTTGATGCTAGACATACGGGTACTGGACTAAGTACAGATACTCCTTTACGAATAGATGCATTGAGATATGCTGAAGTTTTTGGGACAACAAGGCAAAATGCTTATCAGAGAATGAAAGAAGCAGAGGATTCTTTATTTAACAGAAGATTTAGCTTCTTTGATGAAGATGGGAAATTAGTCAAAAGTAGATGGATTCAGCAAGTAAAATATCTAGATGATGAAGGGGCTATTGAACTTGTTTTCACTTTAGCTGTTGTACAAGGCATAAGTAAAATTGATGGTATTAAAGACTTTTTTACTCAATATTTACTAAGCCAAACAGCCCAGCTTAACAGTACATATTCAGCAAGATTATACGAGTTATTAATTCAATGGAAAGCTATTGGAAAAACGCCAGTATTTGAATTAGCAACTTTTAGAGAACAACTTGGAATTGGTGTTAATGAATACAAGCGTATGGATCACTTTAAAACTAGAGTTCTTGACTTAGCCATTTCTGAAATTAGCGAAAAAACAGATATAGAGGCAACCTACCAACAGCATAAAAAAGGCCGTTCAATATCTGGTTTTTCTTTTTCTTTTAAACAAAAAAAATCTAAAACTAAATCATTAGAAAATCAGACAATATCTGGCAATCTAGATCTTTTTTCAAAAAAAATGACTGACTCTCAACGCCACTTATTTTCCAATAAGCTATCTGAACTTCCTGAAATGAGTAAATACTCTCAAGGAACTGAAAGCTATCCTCAATTCGCAGTAAGAATTGCTGAAATGCTTAAAGATTCTGAGAAGTTAAAAGAGTTTGCTCCCATGCTTGAAAAGGTTGGCTATCGTTAAATCATTGATGTAACGTTACATTACTAAATATTGTCTACTGACATACAGACTTTTACTTGGGTTACATGATGAAAGCACTATCTGTTATTGAATTAGCTCAACTCTATGGAATGAATCGTCAAAGTATCTATAAACGTATAAATAAAGGGGATTTATCAAAAAATAGTGATGGTAAAATAGATTTATCTGAAGCCATACGAGTATTTGGCGAGCCATCTAATAAAAATAATAATGTAACTACGTTACAGTCTACTACGGTACAAAAAGATACAGAAGTAGACATGCTAAAACAGCAAGTAGACATACTTAAAAAACAGCTAGAACTTGCACATGAGCGAGAAGTTTTTCAAAGAGAACAACTAGAAGCAAAAGATAATCAAATAGAAGCAATACAACGACTGCTAGAAGCCCCAAAAGCCAATATGACTACGTTTACCGATCAGAAATTTAATGAAGATATAGCAACGGATCCTCGGCCAGAGCCTGAGCAGAACTATGACGGATTGACTACTCCGGAGCAGACGGAAAATAAGCGTATTCCAGTGCCGGAACATGTTGAACCGGAGCAGCCGAAAAGAGGGTGGTTAAGCCGGTTTTTCTTGCCGAATGGCTAAGGGCATTATTCAACTGAGCTAATCAACAGCGTGAAACATTGCTCAAAGAATAGGCGTGGAACGTGAAAAATTATAAAAAAAGCCCAAACGGGCTCGATTGGGCTATCAACTAGGAACTACAGCGTTGAATTATAAGGATAATTATAACGCATTTCGTATAAGGTGTATTATGTTAATTTTAAAACAATCCAAGGATCCTTGTATGAGAAGCTGATTATTCTCAAGATGATCAACTAATCCATATTAACCTTGATTTAAACAAACTATATACTTTGAATTTCCAGATTATACTTTCTAGCTAAAAAGGTTTCTCTATAAGTAAAGTAAGCAGCATCACAAACCTTTTCAGT
>NZ_VPEP01000078.1:0-2380 GCF_013417035.1 Acinetobacter sp. YH16053 | reverse complement strand
CCAATTGAGTCAGCAATTAACCAAATCATTGAGTCAACTGGATTTAAAAATCATTGTCAGCAACTTAGTAACAGCAAATTTAGAACCGATTCAAACAACAATCAGCACACAACAATCAGACATCGAGAGAGCACTCTCGAAAATCTTGCAATTGAAAGTTCCGAGCGACTTCTACGAAGATTTGCAGATGCAAAGCAAGCAGATCAACATGCTTGGGAAAACTCTAGAGAACTTGACGAAATTAATCGAAAACTTGAACGACTAGAAATCGGAATAACAGAAATTCGACTCAAACCCAAGCCAGCTCTTGATTTTAAATATTTAAGAAGCGACGGTTATTACCCCGATTATGTTGCTTATCACAAAGAAATCAGTGAAAAACAACAGCAAGCATATAAAAATCAGAATCAAATACAACTGATTGTTTTAACGAGTAAAAAAATTAAAAATATACAAGAATACATAAATCGATCAAGTAAAAATCTCACTCACAGCGAGTGTAGAAAGTTAGATGAAATCATCAAAAACGACCGAAGAATGTTGAGATATCTTGAATGTGAGAAGATTTTAGAGCCTAGAAATTCCCATCTCAAAGAACCAAGAGAATTATATCAATCATGTTTGAAAGGCTTTGAGACGATCAAAAATGATATTCACGAAATTAAAAACCCATCACAACAACAAAACAGCATTGAATTATCAAGTCATGAACTCAAACAGCCACAACCGAGAAATGATTTTGACTTGAATATGTAATCCAATTCAGCAAAAGCAGTAATCAGAGGGGGGAATAAGTGATCTACCGTTATGTTGCTCACACTCCGTTCGCTTTGTGCTTTTCTTTTTGAGGCTAACAGGGATTAGCCGAGCGAGTGTCTACGAGCGATTGAACACTATCAAAATTTTGCCCTGCTCTTTCTCTGATTACAAGCTCCCCTTTACTGCTCAGACTTAGATATAGAGCATCCCGAAGGGTGCGAACAGATTTAATTTGCATCTAGGTCGAGCGAAGCGAGCATAAAAAACTCATGAGCGAAGCGAATTCCGAGTTGCTTTTGCTTTTTATTGAATTCCAGATGGTATTAACCAAAAATTGCCCCTTCGAACTGAGCGAAAGCGAAGTTCAATAGAGTTTGAGCGAAGCGAAAACCAAGGGCAATTTTTCATGACCTGGGCTTTTAATTATTTTAAAGCTTTTAAATACTTTTAGATGGCTTGAAAGCATTATGAATAAAGGGTTTTAGCTCTTATATGTCCACGTTTACCTTGCAATATGTCCACGTTTACCTTGCAATATGTCCACGTTTACCTTGCAATATGTCTACGTTTACCTTGCATTAGTACACAAATAATATTAACGTGTATTTATACACAATAAAAAAATAGTGGCTATGAGAGATTTAGTCGTAAAAGACAATGCCTTAATCAACGCAAGCTATAACTTAGACTTAGTAGAACAACGTTTAATTTTATTAGCTATTGTTGAAGCAAGGGAAAGTGGGAAAGGGATTAATGCAAATGATCCATTAGAAGTTCATGCAGATAGTTATATCAATCAGTTTGGTGTACACCGTAATACAGCTTATCAAGCCTTAAAAGATGCTTGTAAGGATTTATTCGCGCGTCAATTTAGCTATCAAGAGAAAAAAGCTAATGGGAATATCCGAAATGTTATGAGTCGTTGGGTATCTCAAATTGCTTATAACGACAATGAAGCAACTGTAGACTTAATATTTGCACCTGCTGTTGTTCCCTTCATAACCAGACTGGAAGAACAATTTACTAAATATGAATTACAGCAAGTTAGTAGTCTTAGTAGCGCTTATGCCATTCGCTTATATGAGCTTCTAATTCAGTGGCGAAGCGCTGGTAAAACCCCAACCATAGAACTACAAGAATTTAGAAAGAAGTTAGGCGTTCTTGATAATGAATATTTACGGATGGCTCATTTAAAAGAGCGTGTTTTAGAGCTTTCAATTAAACAAATAAATGAGCATACGGATATAACTGTAAAATATGAACAGCATAAAAGAGGACGTTCTATTTCAGGATTTTCTTTTACCTTTAAACAGAAGAAGAAGGATAGCCCATCAATAGAAAGAGATCCGAATACTTTGGAACTTTTTTCAAAGATGACCGATGCTCAACGGCATATGTTTGCAAATAAACTTTCAGAACTCCCTGAAATGGGTCGCTATTCACAAGGAACAGAAAGCTATCCTCAATTTGCTGTTCGTATTGCTGAGATGCTACAAGACTCTGAAAAAATCAAAGAACTAGCCCCATACCTAAAAAAAGTGGGATACATGCCATCAAATAAAAAGGACACAGTAAATGGCTAAGTTATCGCTAAGTGAAGTATCTAAAAAATTTCATGTGG
>NZ_VPEP01000077.1:0-2550 GCF_013417035.1 Acinetobacter sp. YH16053 | reverse complement strand
ACATGCGGGCAGCATTTGCTTTGCCCTTTCTGCGCTGCTATTCGTGCCTCCCGTGCTGTTACTCGATACGTTCAACGTATTGATGAAGTATTAACGCAAAATCGCAAGCTCAAGCCCGTTCTAATCACGCTCACAGTAAAAAACGGTTCTGACCTACGGGAACGTGCCGACCATCTTCTAAACGCCTTTAGGAAGCTCCTAGAGCGTCGTAGAGACTTCATCAAGAAGGGTCGAGGGTACAACGAGTTTTGTAAGGTTCAGGGCGCTATGTACTCATACGAAAACACGTATAACGAAAAAACAGGTGAATGGCATCCCCATATTCACATGTTTGCACTGGTGGATAGCTGGATTGATCAGCAAGAGTTTGCGGAATATTGGCAAAGCCTCACTGGTGATTCTTATATTGTAGACGTTCGCAGGGCGAAAAAAGAAAAGGGTTCAGGCTATGCGGGAGCAGCAGCAGAGGTCTGTAAGTACGCTTTAAAGTTTGGTGATCTATCGGTTGAAAAGACTTGGGAGGCTTTTAAGATTCTCAAGGGGCGTCGCTTAACTGGCTCATTTGGTCTTTTATGGGGTGTCAAAATCCCTGAAGAAGCTACGGACGAACTTCCAGACGATCAGTCTTTGCCATATCTCGAAATGCTTTACAAATTCAACTATGCCAAGCATTCATACTATGACTTGATTGTTACACGCAACGTAGAGCCAAAGGCGAAAGCGGAACTAGGAGGAGGAGGAGGAGTTGCGACGACGACCGACCGACGTTGTGAAGCTGTAGCATTGGCGACTAAGGACGAAGCTATCATTTTCGGTCGTGGCGAGGGCACGCAGCACGTGAAAATGAAGCGAGGACGCAAAAAAGCCCACTGGAGAATCCCACCTGCTACCCGTGTTCGGGTTCGGCAACGAATCCGAAGATGGGACGGATATTTATATAATATTGACCTATTCCCGTATGTTGAGCATAGGCTATTAGCTTTTATTGGTTAGCCTGTTTCTTGAGAAACGCGTAAGCGTGCATTCTGAAAATTCTACTGCAACACGTAAGAGTTAGAGCAGGCGGAGTGCCTGCGAACTGACGCAATAAAAACTCTTAACTTTCCTTTCCCTGATTACAAAGCTCCCCTTAGCACCTAAGTGGGAGCTTTTAGCAATCCCGCAGGGTTGCGCCACAAAGAATAATGATATATAAATAACTCACCAGTTAAGCTACTTTAATTTTTTTACATATACAGGGTATATCATTATGACTGAGCCAACTAATTTAGATTTGTTTGTTGCTGAACTTAAAAAAACAGGTCGTTCTAGCTATCACGGTGCATATTTTCAAGTTCCTTTCCGTATCCAATTGCATCTTCATGCGAAAGTTGAATCTCTTGCAAAACACTTAAACAGCTCTCGAAATAAAGTCTTGAATGATCTTTTGGCTATTGCTCTTGATCAGGTTTATTTATCTTTAAATCTCGATGAAGACACTTTGCATGACATTCAGGTTGAGGAGGGGCGGATTCTTCAGGATTTATTGAAGGATCGCCAGTCAATCAATTCTGGAGATATGGCGGATGACTAATTTTGAGGTTACGGCTAACAAGCCTATGGCTTCACTTGATGAAGCTGCTTCATATTTTAAAAAAGTGTTGCAGGAGCATTTAGATAAAAAACGTGACATCACGTTATTTGCTATTGCTGTTGTTGAGGGTCGATTAAAAGTGATTGAGGGTTTTCCAAGATGATTAAGTTAGAGGGAACAGTATTAAACGTCTTTACTCAACAAGGCGGAACAAACAAGAAAGGCGAAGCCTTTGAAGATCGTGACAAGGTGCAAATTTTGGGAGCTATGGAGCTTCCAAACGGTGATGTAAAAAATGAGCTTTTTACATTATCAGTCGAAAATCATCGTGATTTTATCGACTTCTTAAATCAAAAAATTTCTATTGCTGTTGGAGCAATGGCAAGCGGACGTAATGTGATTTTTTATGTCGCAAAAGGCGCACAGCCTGAATTAGCAAAAACCGTGTGAAACACGAAAAAAAACAGTGAGTTAGGCTTGCCTACTCGCTGTTTTTTCTTTCTCTTGATACTATTGATTAAAGTGGGGACAAAAATTGACTAAAAAAGGCAATAAAAAAGCCCATAATTCGGCTGCTTTGGCGGGCGTTGAATTACAGGCTTTGGAATCTTCTTGCGAAGATCAACATTCGGATAGAATAACACGTTTTGCGACTTTAAAACATAGGGCTAAAAACCAAGAAAACTATCTTTTTACACTAGCCAAGTTTAAAGAGAACTATGTTAAAGACGTTAAAAACGATGAATCTATTGCGGCTCTTAAATCTGCCCAAAAATTGAATGAGTGCGGAAACTATCTGCTATTCAAAAATTTCTATACTTTGGGTGAAATCAAACTAACAAAAATCCAAACATGCGGGCAGCATTTGCTTTGCCCTTTCTGCGCTGCTATTCGTGCCTCCCGTGCTGTTACTCGATACGTTCAACGTATTGATGAAGTATTAACGCAAAATCGCAAGCTCAAGCCCGTTCTAATCA
>NZ_VPEP01000076.1:0-2553 GCF_013417035.1 Acinetobacter sp. YH16053 | reverse complement strand
TCATTGTTCCGATATTAAGAGACTTAGCAGATGAACATCAAAATTTGAATATGGTTCTTTCTTTTAATGATCGTTATATTGATTTAATTGAAGATAATTATGACCTAGTGATAAGAATTGGTAATTTAGAAGATAATAGTCAATTAATGGTTAAAAAGATTTCTGAGCATGCAATGTGGCTCTGTGCCACACCTGAATATTTAAAAAGATACCAGGTTCCTGAGAGCATCAAAGATTTAGATAACCATCAGACTATTGGATATTTGAAAAATGGGCAGCTTGAAAAGTGGATATTTCAAAGTTCTCATCATAAAACTATAAAATATTTGCCAAAAAATAAAGTTCAAATGGATGACATAAAAAGCATATTAGATTATGTACTAATGCATGGAGGAATTGGTTGGTTACCTTCCTGGTTGATTCAAGAATATATACAAAGTGGTCAATTAATACACCTACTTACTAACTATTCAAGTACTAACTATCCTATTCAAATTGTATGGAAAAGATCAAATTTCTTACCAATACGTGTTCGTACTACCATTGATAAAATAGCTTCATCAATACAAAAAGATAGCGTCATTAAATAAGATTTATAAGAGAGGAATTCTAAATTGATAGTAATACAAAATCTTTCTAGTTTAATTTTTAAACACGGATTTATTAAGCTTTCCTAAAATTAACATAATACACGTTATGCGAAATTAGAAAAATGAGTTTATTGCACTGATATTTATCTGTTTTTTAAATTTTAGACCTGGGTTGGTGCCCAGGTTTTTTTATTGCGTATAACAGCCATTATGTTAAAGGGGAGGTATATTTGAATTAAATATGCCTATAAAGTTAATAGCTATCAATCATTGTTTGCTGAATAAGCCTTTAAAAGTAGGTTTATGCACCTAAGTTATTGTAAATAAAAAGATGTTCGTATTTTCAGTATTCTAACAATAGACTATAGTTGATTCTTTTAAACTAGGAATTACCATGAACCGATTTAAGACCTCTTTTTTAGTTATTTCTTTGGGTCTTACTTTAACTGCCTGCGGCGGCGGCAGTGATGGTGCATCGAGCTCTACAGGGAATGGTGCATCGAGCTCTACAGGGAATGGTACATCGAGCTCTACAGGGAACAGCGGCACCACACCAGATACTTCTACTGGTTCAGTATTGGAAAAATTGAATCCATCACAATCCTACAATATTATTTTTGACTACCCTAATTCTTCTGGTGCATCAAGACTTGATTCTGTAAAACAAAATGCCGATGGTATTATCACCGAATTTGGTGATTACAAAATTACAGGAGATATTGTTGCGAAAGAAATTGCTGGAAATAAAAACTTTACGATTGCTCGTGTAACCAAAGGAATTTTTAATTATGAAAAAGATGGGGAAATAAAATCAACAGATATTTCCAAATATAGCAATGCTTCTTATTTTTATTTTGCATTTACCCCAATCATTACTAAGCGTATTTCTGCCCAAACCAAACAAATTAACTGTACTGATGTTAATGCTACTCAAGCAAAAGTGACCAATAGTGGCCAATTTGAAAACTTTATTTCTCCATCCATTCATAATGGAAGTATTACCTTAAATCCTAACGGCAATATCGACGTTAAATTTACTGCAAAAAATGGCAGTGATGAAACTACCTTTGCTTCATCAATGAGATGGGTTGATTCATTCAATAACTATAGCAGCTATAACTTATTGGGTATCGTAGGACAACAAGGTGAATCAAATCAGATCGGTACATTTAACATAGCTGATAATGGACCAAATAGCCTAGTACTTGGTGCAATTTACCGTATGACTTTGAGCAATAATGGTAACTATCAAGGTGCTGTTTCTATGGTATGTAATTATTAATATAGCTTGATTGAAGTGTCATGCGCCTTAATCTTTATGTATTTTTTTAAATTTAAGACCTAGGCAGTGCCTAGGTTTTTTTTTATTTCGTATAACAGCCATTATGTTAAATAAGTGCCTGACTTTATTGATAAGGTTAAACATTAGCAGTTAGAAAGGGTTTTCAAAAAGAATGGTAAATCGCCCAAAAATTATAAAAGTAGGAATTTTGCTTGTAGGTCTATGTTTAATTCTGATCTTTAATTCATATAAACAGAAATTGAATTATGACAATGAAATGGCAAAACAGACAACGATACTTTTCTTAAATTCACTTGCTAAACATGATCGAAAATCAGCAATCAAATATGTTTGGCCTGATGCGCAATTATATGAAGACTTAAAAAGTCCTGAAAGATTTCTTTCTTTCAAAGACTCAAAAATTTTAGAAATAATAAGAATTAATGATGATTCAGCGGAAAGTAGACCTGAGTATTATCAAGAATTTTATAAAATTATTTCAGTGATGGTAAAAGTTAAAATCGTGCATATAGATGATGCTGGCAGTCCAGTAGGTGACTATATTTTATTTATTACTCTTGTGAAAAAATCTCCTCAATCTGATTGGCTAATTACAGGATTGGGTAGTGGGCCTTAAGCTAATAATTATTTATTTTCCCTAAAATTAACATAATACACCTT
>NZ_VPEP01000075.1:0-2591 GCF_013417035.1 Acinetobacter sp. YH16053 | reverse complement strand
AAAACTGCTACGCAATTTTTAAAAGCAAAAGCAAAACCACCACAAGGCTAAGGCATGGCAATTTATCACTGTACTACTAAGACCGTTAACCGAAGTTCGGGACGAACTGCAGTTGCATCTATGGCTTACCGTGCAGGAGAAAAATTGAAAGATGAACGGACAGGGTTAACCCATGACTTCACAAGAAAAGAAGGTGTGGTTTATACAGAGATTCTTTCTAACTTGGATACTGAATTAGACCGAAGCCAAGTTTGGAATCTGGCAGAAAAATCTGAGAATCGAAAAGATGCCCGAACCGCACGTGAATGGGTTATCGCTTTACCTGATGAACTGGACGAAGAACAGCGAAAAGAATTGGCTAAAGAGTTTGCCCAATCATTAGTAGACCGTTATGGGGTGATTGCAGATTTAGCCATCCATGCACCCAGCAAAGGAGGGGATGATAAAAACCATCATGCGCATATCTTGCTGACTACACGTAAGGCTGAACTGGATCAAGATCATAATCTGGTGCTAAAGGATAAGACTGATATTGAGTTAAGCAATGCCAAGAGAAAAAGCCTGGGCATGGGAACAAGCCAGGAAGAAATTAAACAGATCCGAGCCACCTGGGCAAACTTAGCCAATCATGCCCTCGAACATGCAGGGTATCGGGAAAGAATCGACCACCGTAGTTATGCCGATCAAGGCAAGGATCTACAAGCTACCATCCATGAGGGTAGTAAAGTTACCCAGATGCGCAGAAAAGGCATAGATACTGAAATTAGCCGTTTTAACGATACGATCAAACAGCAAAACAGCCAACAGCTCCAAAACAAACAACAGCACAAGGAAAAGACCTTAGAACAAGGGTTCAACCATGTTGAGCAAGGTTTCAAACAATGGAAGAAAGATCGGGAAGCACAACGTCTGGAACAAGAGCAAAGACAAAGATTGAAATTGGAACAAGAGCAAAAGATGAAACAGACACAGCGTATTAAATATGAAAGAAGTGGCCCATCGCTATGAGCAACCAAAACGACTTAGACGATCAACTATATATTTTACTGGCCTCCATGAAGGAATATAGAGAGGCCATAGCAGACGATAACAAGCGATTAGAGGTATTTTACAACCAAATCGCTAACGGAGTACTCAATAAGGCTGAAAAATCGCTAGAAAACGCAAATAAGAAGCATACAGGTGCATTGAATAATAGTATTCAGCATTTAAACCAAGTTGCAGCTCAACTAAATGCAAAATTTATCCTATTTTTCGCCAGTACTTTTGTGGCTTTGGTTCTCGTATTGCTTTTGGCTATATTTTTGTATATCCCAAGCCTTGATGAAATCCAACAGCGCAGAGCAGATAAAAAAGCATTAGCAGCATATGCACTTCAAATCAAAGTTGATGATGGAGAAACACTCGTCAGAATCATGACGAAAAATCCGTGTTACTCATTCCAACCAAATAGCGTCAAAGAAAAGACCTATGACTGGTGCCAGATCGACCCTAAAAAATACTAGATGATCGGTACTTTGCTTGGTTTTTCTCATTACTGATCAGATTACAGCAAGCGCAAAGTTGCCCGACTTTGAAACATGGCTAAAGCCATATTTCAAAGAGTCGAACATTAATTCTCTTTGCACTGTGTATTCACACTAGATTGATAACAAACAAATTTTCTACCGTCAGGCTGAGTTATATAAAGATAATCCCCGACGCTGTTGTATACGGAACCATTTGAACCATAGCCATTATTTTCATTTATTTGGTAATAAGTATAACCATTTGAACCGTAAGAACGATCTTCTGTATTGTAATAAGAACTACCATCACTCCCATATGTGAAGTTACCAACATTATTATAAGAAGTAGTACTGTTATTTTGTTTTTTATTAGCATAATTAACTACGGCATCAGCCATAGCATTTAAACCATTTTGAAGTTGCTGATTTCCTTGAGAGTAACTTTGAAAATTAACACTTGGCGGTGGGATATATGTCCAGTCGTATTTATTTGCTAAGGTAGAAGTAGATAAAATAGTAAATGAAAAAAGTAGAATTAGTATTTTCATAATATTCATATTTAAGTAAAAATTAATTAATTTTAATTTGTTATAACTAATATGTATAGCTAGATGTATCGTAAGATGCCGAGTGAATGTCTACGAACGACTGAGCAACATTAAAATTTCGACCTACTTCATTATCAAGCGTAAGCGGACGAAAAAGCTTTATGAGAAATGCAAATTCATTAATGATCCTGAAAAATACTAGATGATCGGTACTTTGCTTGGTTTTTCTCATTGCTAAGCAAATTACAGCAAGCGCAAAGTTGCCCGACTTTGAAACATGGCTTTAGCCATGTTTCAAAGTATCGAGCTAAATTTTAATTAAACACGTTTCAAAGCCATGATATGACGAACCATATCGTTAATATGCTGTTTTGTTTCATTATCTTGAGAGCTTAGCCAAGTTACAACATCTGCATCAAAAGCCTTTGCTTGAGCAGTGGCATGGCGTTCTTGTAATTTTTTCACAAAATTTGGTTTTACTACTGGCGCATTGGTAGGGTCAAAATTTTTATAACGTTCTAATTCATTTTGCATG
>NZ_VPEP01000074.1:0-2631 GCF_013417035.1 Acinetobacter sp. YH16053 | reverse complement strand
GAAGACCCTATAGTGATCAAGCAGATCCTTGATCACCTGAAGCACAAAGCCGAAACCAGCGGGACCAGGGCGTTACCCGAAAGCCGGGCGCCACCGGCTGAGCTGCTCCTGGGTCTGTTTGACTGACCCGTCCCAAACGATTCCGATCACGATGCTGCGGTAATTCAGCCGCGGCAGGGATGCGTTATGCCGGCGGCTTGGGTTGGCCCCGGCTGTCGGGAAAAACGGGTAAATTTTCGGCGGGATCGATGGCTACACGGGCCGGATTCAGAATCACCCACTGGCAAAGCAGGCCGTCATTCGCGGTCTACAGTGGCTGGACTTGGAGAAAAACGGCGTTTATTCTTCCTATACTCACAATCACTAAAAAATCTTGCGCATTGATTTTCAGTTCTATGTCTTTTAGGGCTTGTACTTTTCCGTCGTAAACCTTGTTTATTTTCTTAAAGGTTACGCTTGCCATCGGCTAATACTTTTTGCTCCTGTCACGATGTAGTTTGTCGAGTTTTGCCTGCTCGGCAATCAATCGGCTATATGCGCCTATAACCAATTTCTTTTTTTCTGGCGAAACCATTTTAGAGTATACATCAAACATGGCAAGCCATTGTTTGTATGTCCATTCCGAAATAAACGCCTCCTCGTGAAGATCGATTTGCTTTCGTATCCGCTTTTGTTGTTCGTATGAAAAAACTTTTTTTGTTTTTTCCTTAAAAAATCTGCCTGGCGCGGAATATACAAAAGCCAAGAAATCCCAGTAGTCGATTAGCGGCAATTTTTTTATGTCGCAGTATTCTTTTTTGTGAAAGTTCACAAAAAATATTGATACATTCGGGCTTGGCGAAAAGTCCGCTTTATCAAAGTTGTGAATGACTTTGATTTCGTAAATCGGCTTAAAAAGTAGCGACTTAAATCCATCTTGGCACAAAGGCTCACCTGCGTACTTATATACCGCCTCTTGTTGCATGACGAGATATAAATCCTCGGGCGTCCTTCCCGTCGTCAAAAGTTTGCTCAAAATATCCGCAGTCATGTTGAATGGTATGTTAGAAAAAACTTTGTACGGCTCGCTCGGCAAATCTACTGTTAGAAAGTCCCTGTTCAGCAGAACTAAATCCTCGTGCCCCTTTAATTGCTCAAGCAATCGCCTGTACAATTCCGCGTCGTACTCTATCGCAACAACTTGTCTACAGCGTCCAAGTAAGGCTCGAGTGATAATTCCTTTGCCGGGTCCGATTTCATAAACCAAATCATCGCAAGTTATATTGCTAAGTCCGACTAGTTTATTTACTAGTTGGGCATTGTGTAAAAAATTTTGAGAGTCTTTTATGTTGCGTTCCAATAGCCTACTCCTTTACCCGTGTGGCTATTTGATTTTTTGTTGCCGTTGGGTGTATCGTTATTGGTAAACTCGTATTTTTCATAGAGTTGCGTACTCTAATTCTATACAAGGCAATACTTAATATATTTTAGCATATATTTTAGCAAATATATTAGGAAAACACAATACATTTTAGAGTGGTTTCGAAAATAGTTAAATAAAAATGACTTGTAAAGGATATTCCCCGCAAAGGTTCAGTTCTGCCGTGCTGAAAAATTGCTTATTCGTAAAAGAATAGGCAGCTTTCTTTTTTGTTCGCCCCTTTTATTTCATAGAGTACTCAACTCTATTTACAATAGAGTGGGAGTGACTGGCACTCACAGGCAATGTCTGGCACTGGCTGGCATCACAGCTGAGACTTCAATATCTCGCAGCTGAGCGATAAACTGTATAAAAACACAGTATCGCAAGGATGCGGATCATGCCCCAAGTGGCGGCCAGGATGGCCAGCCGGGACGAGAACACTGGTCGTTACCAGCGTCACCGGCCCGAGCAAACCCTGCTCTATCGGATCGTCGAAGAATACTACCCGACGTTCGCTGCCCATTTGGCGGCGCAGGGCAGGGAACTGCCCGGCTATGTGCAACGCGAGTTTGACGACTACCTCAAATGCGGCCGTCTCGAACACGGCTTTCTGCGGGTGCGTTGTGAGTCGTGTCACGCTGAGCACCTGGTTGCGTTCAGCTGCAAACGTCGGGGCTTCTGTCCTAGTTGTGGCGCACGGCGTATGGCCGAAAGCGCCGCGCTACTGGTCGATGAGGTTCTGCCCGTACAGCCCATGCGCCAATGGGTACTCAGCTTTCCCTTTCAATTGCGCTTTCTGTTCGCCAGCCGGCCGGAGGTCATGGGCCGGGTGTTGGGCATCGTTTACCGCGTCATCGCCACGCATCTGGTCAAGAAAGCGGGCTATACCCACCAAGCGGCCAAGACCGGTGCCGTCACCCTGATCCAGCGCTTCGGCAGTGCACTGAACCTCAACATTCACTTTCACATGCTGTTCCTCGATGGCGTGTACGTTGAGCGTCCCAATGGAACAGCCCGGTTCCTCTGGGTCAGGGCGCCGACCAGCGCCGAACTCACCCAACTGGCGCACACCATCGCCCATCGGGTCGGCCGCTATTTGGAGCGGCAAGGCCTGCTGGAACGGGATGTCGAAAACAGCTATCTGGCCTCGGATGCGGTGGATGACGACCCGATGACACCCCTGCTGGGGCACTCGATCACTTACCGTATCGCTGTCGGTTCACAGGCGG
>NZ_VPEP01000073.1:0-2643 GCF_013417035.1 Acinetobacter sp. YH16053 | reverse complement strand
TTATTTTAGAGAGGTAGATCGAATGGCTATACCAGTGATTGGATTATTCGTTTATCCCAATATAAATCCATTTCACTTCTCTATCCCCCATATCATTTTTAATATCAAGATTAAAGATAAACGCTTATTTGATCTGAAAATTTTTTCTATAGATGGCCAACCCGTAAAAACAGAACAGTCTATGATGATTATCCCTGATGGTGGGATTGAACTCATTAAAGAGTCGGATCTTATTATTATTCCTGGATGGGATGATTTTAATCATGAGCCTGAACAAGTACTTATCGATGCCCTAAATTGTGCATATCAGACTGGAATTAGAATTGTAGGGTTATGCTATGGAACTTATGCATTGGCATATGCTGGTTTACTTGATCATAAAAAAGCAGCTACGCACTGGATGGCTGAACAAGATTTTAGTGAGCGATTTCCACAGGTTCAGCTTGATCATGATGCCCTGTATGTAGAAGACCAAAGGATCGTAACCTCTGCAGGAACAGGCGCAGCGTTAGACTGCTGCCTATATTTGGTACGAGAAATCTATAATGCACGAATTGCGAATAAAGTCTCTAGAGTAATGGTGATCCCGCCTCACCGTGAAGGTGGGCAAGCTCAGTTTATTGAACAGCCAGTAGCAGAGTCGAGCCAAGATGCACAAATTAACCTATTACTTGATTTTTTAAGAAAGAATTTAGCTTTACAACATAATATTGAAAGCTTAGCTGAACGGACACATATGACACGTAGGACGTTCACACGGCATTTTAAGAAAGCGACAGGTATGACCTTAGTCGATTGGCTGAATACTGAAAGAATCAGATTAAGTTGTGAACTTTTAGAAACGACAAACTTGTCTATCGAAAAGATAACCGAGCTTTCAGGTTTTAATAATACCGTGTCATTTAGAAAAAATTTTCGTGAAAAATATGGCACCAGCCCTCAGGCATGGAGAAAAGCTTTTGGGATCATTAATGAGAATAATCCGCCCCATTTAACATAATGGCTGTTATAAGAAATGAAAAAAACCTAGACCGAAGTCTAGGCTTTAAATTTTAAAAACACATAAAAATTAAGGCTATAGTCTCAATTTTTCAACTTCGTATAACGTGTATTATGTTAATTTCAGGAAATTTAAACATTTACCTTATAATTTAACTGTAGTTCATCCGCATTTTCCCCTCTAATGCCCCAGTTTTCTTTAGGAGTTTCAAATATAGTTATCTCAACATCATTTGAATCAATACCGCATAGATTGTTTATATTTTCGAATAGAGTCTTAATAAATGCTTTTTTAGTCTCTTTTGTTCGTCCATCGAACATGGAAATTTCAATAATTATATAAGATGTACTGCGGTCTGCTGGATATATAAAATTTTTGGATTCTAGTGGAATAAAACGTTGAAACCTTTTTTCTTCAGGATATTTTAATTCTTTAACTAAAGCCTGATGGATAGCTTTACTTAAATTATCACGATGTAATTCTATAGTTTCATCTAAAGCATAAATTTTTATCTGAGACATTACTTTCTCTAAATTAAAACCCTAATTTTAGCTTAATCTCCCCTCCCATTTAAGATAATGGCTGTTATACGAAATGAAAAAACCTAGACTCTGGTCTAGGCTTAAAATTTAAAAAATATATAAAAATCAGTGCAATAAACTTATTTTTAGAGATTCGTATAACGTGTATGGTAATCCCCCCTAAAAATAATAGGATCTAAAAGTAGAATTTTCTCTTAAGATACGAGCAGGAGATTCTGCATGAAAACATCTAAATTTACTGACAGTCAGATCATGTCCATCTTGAAACAGGCAGAATCTGGCACACCTGTAGCGACCCTTTGCCGTGAACACGGCATGAGTAATGCTACCTTTTATAAATGGCGTGCCAAATATGGTGGTATGGATACATCATTAATGGCTCGACTGAAAGAGCTAGAAGCCGAAAATACCAGACTTAAAAAGATGTATGCGGAAGAGCGATTAAAGGCCGAAATCATCCAGGAAGCGATGGCAATGAGCAGCACTGCTGCGCAAGGGTAAAGCCATCTTGCCGGCGTAAGATGGCACAACAGGCAGTTGCCCAGCATGCCATTAGTATTCGTTTGGCTTGTAAAGCATTTGGCATTAGTGAAACCTGCTACCGCTATCAAGCCAATCTCAGCGATGATAATGCACTCATTGCTGAACAGCTCATTGAACTCACTGAGGAAAATTCCGATTGGGGCTTTGGTTTGTGCTTCTCGTATTTACGGCATGTTGAGAGTTGCTGCTGGAATCACAAGCGGGTTTACCGCATTTACTGTGAGTTGGCACTGAATCTGCGTATTAAACCGAGAAGAAGACTAAAACGGCATGCGCCTGAACCATTGAAAGAACCAATCCGAGAAAATCAGGTTTGGTCATTAGATTTTATGCATGATCAGCTTTCCGATGGTCGCAAGTTTCGATTATTGAATGTGATTGATGATTACCGCCGCGAAGGCCTAGCCATTGAAGCAGGGTTCTCATTGCCCACAATCAGGGTTATTCGTACGTTGAATCAATTGCTGGAGTAGAGAGAAAAACCGTTAGTGATCCGATGCGATAATGGTCCCGAATTTATCAGTCACGCATTTGTGCGCTGGGCTACTGAGCACGGCA
>NZ_VPEP01000072.1:0-2658 GCF_013417035.1 Acinetobacter sp. YH16053 | reverse complement strand
TTTTTTTAATTCAATTGAAAATTGAATTAAAAAAAGAAGTTTCAGGGTTTTAGGGATGAAATCCCTAACGTGCTTAGGTTTCTCAATGAAATTGAGAAACGTCTAAGCGCGCCATCAAAATTTTGATGGAAGTGCAGGCGACAATATCTAGAACGAACTTTAACAAAATTGCGTACCTTGGACGTAATTATTTTGTTATCGTTCTTTGAGAATTGAGCATGTACTTTTGCGGTATCTGAATTAAGGAATTGAATATGAATAATGAATGGCTGTCTGAAAAAATTACCTACATTTCTGCATTAAAGAATCCAAGTGATGCTCAAAAACTTCTATTGGAATTGGCTCAAATTCAGTACCGAACACCTGAACAAGAAAAGAAATTAAATGCCCTTATCAAAGCTGAAAAAGCTATAGATCGAGCAAATAAACAGAAAGTCGTTGTTAGAAAATTACTCAATGCGGAAAAGGAAGCTGAACGTAAAGCTCGTACACGTCACCTCATCCAATTAGGCGCACTTTTTGAAATTGCTAACCTAGATCAGCGTGACCCCGCCGAATTACTTGGAGTTCTGCTTAAAACTGCTGAAATTGATCCAAATGATATGAAATGGCAAATTTGGAAAGAATTAGGACAAGAGATATTAAATCAACGTAAAATTAATTAACTACAAGAAACTTTTGCACCTTGAAACCTCATGCTTTATCTAACTTATAAGTTGCGATCTTAAAAATGAAAGAGATACGCGCTCATGTTGTTTTTAGTTTTAACTGGATAAAGCA
The DNA here is from genome assembly GCF_013417035.1 of Acinetobacter sp. YH16053. NCBI lineage: Bacteria > Pseudomonadati > Pseudomonadota > Gammaproteobacteria > Moraxellales > Moraxellaceae > Acinetobacter > Acinetobacter sp. YH16053. Next base: position 1,878 of record NZ_VPEP01000072.1, on the reverse strand, counting down.
TAAAGCCATGCGTGGTTCAAATCCACTGTAAGCCTTGAAATAAATAGAAAAATCAAAAGGGCAGATAGGCTTCCCCTTTTCTGCCCAAATAAAAAAACGCCCCTCAGGGCGTTTAATGTACTTTAAAACACATAAGGTCGAACAAAGATCAGGAAGAAAATTCCGAGCATTAAGAACCACTTTAAGAAGTAGTACAGTTGACGGTTGGTTTTCTTCAAGGCTTTAGCTTTGATCCGCACTTGATAGACATAACCAAAGACTTTATTCAGTCCACCCGTTTGATCCCCTGCTTCATTTGGAGAGCTGGCAGCGGTCATAACTTTTTTACCAAACCAGTGATTGAAACGTTCCATAAAGCGTGTCTTTAATGGACGCTCGACATCGGCAAAGAAAATAATGCGGTTTTGATCAGTGGTGTTTTCGGCATAGTGAATATAAGTTTCATCAAAGACCACGCTTTCACCATCGCGCCATGAATAGCGCTCACCATCCACATCAATAAAGCAGCGATCATCATTCGGTGTGATCAACCCCAAGTGATAACGCAATGAACCCGCATAAGGGTCACGGTGACGAACCAAACGGCTGTCAGGTGCCAGCTCGGTAAACATCGCGGCTTTAATGGTCGGCAAGGTTTTCAGCAACGCCGTCGTTTTTGGACAAAGTTCAGCGGCTGATGGATGTGCAGAGTCATACCATTTCAGATAAAAACGCTTCCAGCCTGTTTTGAAAAAGGAGTTAAACCCCAAGTCATCATAACTGCTCGATGCTTTAATTCCGCCTTTTTCATATAAAGCTTTTGCTTCATCACGAATCATTTCCCAGTTTTCATCCAACACTTTTAAGTCTTGAAAATGCTGTGTATCGATATATGGCTGATTCGGTACCTTTGAAAACATGTACATGAGGTAGTTAATTGGCGCAAGAATCGTTGAGTGATCGAAAAATTGACGATAAAACGAGTGACGAACCTTCCCACGTTGCTGAATATAAAGTGCAGAAAGAATAAAAATCGCCAGAATGATCCACTTAATCATATGAAAACCTGGAAACCAAAGAAAACGAAATAAAAGAAAAAGACCAGTATTCGGTCTAGACTGCGAATTGTAGCATAGGCTGCAAAGTACGTCCTATTTCCAGCTTTTCATCACAAGTTTTCATTAATTATTGCAATTGGCACATGGTTTTATTGGAATAAGAAAAGCAAAGAAGTATTTAAAGAACTTAAACAAGCTATTGAAAACATAATTAATTAGTCAAATAGCCTAAGCAATAAAATTAGAATAGATCAAACATCCGCTTATTATTCTTAAACGCTTAATAAGCTCTCAACTTCTCAACTCGCCCCCAAAGCGTCGCACTTCGTGCTTTGGCTTTGGAAACGGTTGAGAGAGTTTCGGCAATACTCTCCCTAAAGGCGGTCATTTAAAAAAATGACGCATCCTTTAAGTATTGCCGATTTACCGTATATTCTTTTGGCTTCGGAGCCACGTATATCGGTCGTATCCGCACATAGCTTTGCAAACTATGCAGACAAGGACTAAAGGTCTTGCACCTCTCCCCACACGCTCCCTGTCGAAGTATGGCGGTATCTCTGCGAGGGTTTCCCCAACATACAACTTAACCAACCTATACAACTACTCTTAACGCTCCGCTTTTGTGAGATTCCCCTGTAGCGGTTTAGCCTTTCGACTATCGCTACGTTGCACCAGTGACACTTATTCCCTCCACATGCAACGCATGCCAATCCGTAAAACGGACACGCAGAAGCAGGCAAAGCTCGATCTATGATGCTTATTTGATGATTAAAAACACGGATTAACGAAGACTTATCATTTTGAGTCTTGATCTAAACACTGTTTATTGTGAAAATAGAGT
>NZ_VPEP01000071.1:0-2717 GCF_013417035.1 Acinetobacter sp. YH16053 | reverse complement strand
GAGAGGCCGTGGGGGAGCCGCAAGGAGTAAGCGTCGAGCAAGCGAAGCGAGCCGAGATCTTACTCCGCAGTGGGGGCAACGCCACCCCCGTCGAAGCGAAGCGCACGACCACCCTCTTTCGGTGAAGCAAGTCGGGGAGTTCTTTGCGTAGCGAAGAAGCTCCCCACTTGTCAGAAAGGGGGTGGTCGTGCGCCGCAGGCGCGCAGACGGGGGCTTCGGTGTAGGTAAGATCGCCCTAGCGATCTAGCCAACCCGTCCCGAACCCTTTCGGGCTAAAACCCAGCGATAGCGCAGGTTTTAGAGGGTAGCGTAGCGGTGGCGTTACCGTTTAAGTCACAAACTCAAGTCAATCAAGTGTGTCTGACTACTGTGTCTATCTACTGTGTCACCATTGTTTCAGTCTTTGGACACAGTATATTTTTCAAAAAAAATATTTAAGCGAGTGTCTACGAGCTGACACAAAGAAAATTTGCGCCTCGACCCTCTGAAAAACCGTTTTTAAAATATTTTGCATCTAGAAAATTTTTATTTTTTTCACTGGCCTTTGTGTCTAGACGAGCGAAGCGAGCATAAAGCTTCTGAGCGTAGCGAAATCATAGTCGCTTTTGCTTTTGCTTTTGCTTTTTTTGTCTAGAACTATTTTTGCTAAAACTGCCCCCAAGCAAGTCGGCTTGTCCGACTTGCACTAGAGTACGAGCGAAGCGAGTACATAGGGCAGTTTTCATACCCTGCTTTTGATAGTGATTGGGCTTTTAATTATTTTTAATGCTTTTAAATGCTTTTAGACAGGCTGAAATGCAAGCCTAGCAAGCTATACAGAGGACATTCGACTAGAAAAAGTTACCACTTCGACTAGAAAAAGTTACCACTTCGACTAGAAAAAGTTACCACTTCGACTAGAAAAAGTTACCACTTCGATACATTAACAATCCATCTATCTTAAAGTAGGTTGACAATCTGACTAGTTGATTATATCTTATACGCTATCAAGACAACAAAGCCCTAGTAATGAAAAAACAAATTTTAAAAGGTAAAAATATGGGTAGTCTTGTAGTAAAAGATAACGCGCTTATTAACGCCAGCTTTAAGCTGGATGTTGTCGAGCAACGACTTATCATCTTAGCCATCACAGAAGCTAGAGAAACTGGCACAGGCATCACTTCTGACAGCCATCTCACTGTCCACGCTTCAAAATACATCGAGACTTTTGGTGGAGAAAGGCAGGCTGCATATAAAGCTCTAAAGTCTGCGTCCGAGACGCTTTTTTTCCGTTATTTTTCCTTTGTTTCTTTGCATGAGAAGGGTGTAAAGCATCATCGTAGCCGATGGGTGAGTGATATCGCCTATCAAGACGGCACAGCGAGCGTAGATATCCGCTTTTCTCCTATCATCGCTCCGTTGATCACACGCCTAGAAAAGCACTTTACGAGCTACGACATCGAGCAGATAAGTCACCTGACAAGTAAGTATGCAATACGTTTATACGAGCTTTTGATCGCATGGAAAAGCATCGGAAAGGTAAGCTTTGACTTGGAAGATTTTCGAGACAAGATCGGCTTAGACGCGACTGAATACCGTACGATGAGCAATTTTAAAAAATTTGTCCTTGATGTCGCTGTGTCACAGATCAACAAGCACACGGATATCACAGTATCCTACGAGCAGAAAAAAAAGGGGGTTCGTGTATCAGGATTCGATTTCCGCATGAAAATGAAGCCTACACAGAAGAAGCCCCAAGCCCGTGATCCTGATACACAGGATCTCTTTGAAAAGCTTACAGACGCTCAGAGACATCTTTTCGCTCACAAGCTTTCAGGCCTACATGAAGTTGGTAGCGAGTATGCAAAAGTAGGTGAGTCCACAGAGGACTTTACAAGAAGACTTGCTGATATGCTTCTAGATGAAGCTCAATTTCGAAAATTGCACCCTTTTCTTATAAGTGTGGGCTTCCAACCACCAAAAAAAACAGCCCTTTAAGGGCTGTTTTTTTTTATCGACCAAGCTCTCGATTGAACTCGATGCATGTAGCAAAAGCATGATCGAAAATTTCTCGTGTAATCTTCCCTTTTGCTTCAGGAGTCGCTTTTATCGGTGCTTTAAAAGCCACATCGATGACCCCTTCTCTATATACCCAAGTGTAGTCAGTACCGTACTTTTTCTTCGCGTCAGCATAAAAAACTTCTTTTGAAACACCTGCTTGTCGTGCTCGACTAGCGTGAACAGCAGTTTCACCTGCAGGAGTACACTCTCGCATAAGGGCTTCATCCGTCATCGCACCATGTGCAGAAAAAGTCAAAAAGCACAAACTTGATAAAATTATCTTTTTCATTCTTCACCCTCTTATAAGTTATTATATTTTATATAAAAGTTAAAAATTAGCTATCAAAAACTGCACCTAACACACGTCCTAAAAGTCCTTTTCTATGTCTTTTTAACTCCATGTCCGTTTGCTTTTCCCTTGCATCCTCTGACGTTTCTGTGATTTTTGGCTCACTAAGGAGTTCTGGTTGGTCTTGGGCAGTATTCTCTTTCTTGATACTTACATCTGCTGGCTTTGGTGCAGAAAGTAAAGTTTGCAAAAGGTGAATGCTTTGATCTTTAGTCGTGATTTGATCCTTTAAAAAGATTTCATTTTCTTCTAACTTTTTTATCTGTTTTTCAAGCATTTCTACCTGTAACCGTAAGGTGTAACTCTCTGTCTCTTTTTCTGTAACCTG
>NZ_VPEP01000006.1:0-143279 GCF_013417035.1 Acinetobacter sp. YH16053 | reverse complement strand
AAAACCAGATGCGCCCCTGGGCGTTGGGACGTAAGAACTGGTTATTTGCAGGTTCGCTGCGCAGCGGTCAGCGAGCAGCCAATATTATGACATTAATCCAGTCAGCAAAGCTGAATGGGCTGGATCCGTATGCCTATTTAAGTGATGTGCTGAAAAGGTTGCCGACACATAAAGTGACTCAGATTGAAGAATTGCTACCACACCGCTGGAAACCTGAACCGAATTAAAAAATAGGCATGGGGTTCAGCGGACGCTTACGTTACAATTTGAATGCTACATCTTTTTCATAATCAATAGCCTCTAACATAAAAAGATCATTTGTTCTTAGGGTATTTTTTTTGGCATTTTTATGGGTGATAAATTGAAAGAAATAACAACATTTACTGGTTGTTTTATTGCCGGAACTTTAATCCGTGTTCAAAGAAATCTTGATTTACCACATATAATGTGGAAACAGATTGAAGATATTCAAATCGGAGATTTAGTTTTATCAAGACCTGAAGATGGTACAGATATTCAGGAGTATAAGCCTGTAGTTAATACTTTTAAACTAGATAAAAAACCAGTATGGGTACTGCGTACTTTAGAGTTAGTGGCTGATTTTATTAACAACCCAACTCTTTCTTCCGAAATTATTGCAACAGCTAACCACTCCTTCTGGGTATGTGGCATTGCTTCAATTGCTGGAGAGTTAGATAGTTTAGTATTAACTCAAGGACGATGGAGCCGCCTTGATCAGTTAAATAATGGCGATGTTGTTCAGTCAAATAATAAATATTTTGTCGTGTTACATGCAACGCAATTATATCAAACAGAAGAAGCGCATATTGCATGGGCATTAGACCCTGAAGGCGATGGCTATGGTTCAGCTTTTGATTTGAATACTATTAGAGAAACAGGAAGGATAAATGGGAAGTTTGCTTATAATTCTTATCATTCTGAGAATGAACAAGGAGAAAGTGAATATATTCCATATCTCGCTGATGTCTATAATTTTGAAGTTGAAGATTATCATACCTACTATGTCGGGACACGATCATTCTGGGTTCACAATACCAATTGTGGGGCATTTACGAACCCAAATGACCAAGTACCATAGTCTCTTTATTGAAAATTTATCAACCAATTTTCAGAGGGGCTTGAGGATAAGGGTATTTTTTAATTTCATCCTCTCCCTCTTGCGCGTAATTACGCTCATCCTTAATAAGGAGAGGGAATTTCCATTGTGAAATAAATTACAGTGAAACCCTCTGCGCCAGCAAAGTTGCAAAATGTTGTTTAATCCGATTTCCCTGTGCATCCACCCGATGCAACTCACCGACATTTTCATTAGAATTCTTTCATAAATCAAAAAAAGACCGCTCCTTCGCTGAAGATTTGCACTCTATTTTTCTGCATATTGGTGCATAATCTACAGATGAAATACATCGATTCAAAGAAGCTTTCTGAATCACAGTTTAAGCGATATACAGGCATCTCATGGTCAACCTTTTATTTAATGGTTGAACAATTAAAGAAGAAAATTCCTGCTAAAGGTAGACCACCCAAGCTAAGCTTAGAAGATCAGGTTCTTCTATGCCTGAGCTATTGGAGGGAGTATCGGACTTTATTTCATGTTGCAACGAGCTATGGTGTTTCAGAGCCAACAGCTTCACGAATTGTACGTCATGTGGAAGACTGCTTAATTCAGTCAAACCTGTTCAATTTACCGAAGAATTTACCTACAGGTGAAGGCATAGACTGGAATGTTGTCATCGTAGATGCCACAGAAATTCCAATACAAAGACCTAAAAAAACAGAAGAAAAGCTATAGTGGCAAGAGAAAGAGTCACACTTTCAAGGTACAGGCGATCATTCATTATAGAACTCAGCAAATCCTAAGCTTGTGTACGAGTCGCGGTGCAGTGCATGATTTCGAGCTATTCAAACGCAATTTAAATCAAATTCCTAAAGGGGCTTTTATCCTTGCAGATAAAGGCTATCAGGGAATTTATGCTGTTTACGCTAATAGTCTATTGCCGTTAAAAGCTAAACGACACTGTAAGTTAGATCCTAAACTTAAAATGTATAACCAAGAGATCAACAAAAGAAGAATCGGGATTGAGCACGTATTTAGTCGCCTTAAGACCTTTAAAACTCTGGCTGACCGTTACCGAAATAGAGGTAAAAGACTTGGTCTGAGATTTAATTTAATCGCGGGGATTTATAATATGGAATTGAGTGAAAAATGACTTATGAAAGAGGTCTACTATTCTGTTCTAAATATTTGTTTGAGTAAAAACATTAATTAGCTCTTCTACAATTTACATAATACACCTTATACGCAATGCTTTTGAAATTGTGTTATAATTCAATATGTTAATACCTATTTTATAGCCCACTCTCCATCGAATGGGCTTTTTTTATGATTTTTCACGTTCCACGCTCAATTCTCAATCATTGTTCCACATTATTATTTAGCATGACTAAATCACAACCTCTGCGCCAACCACACCGTATGCCCTGCACAGTCCTGATCTTCAGCTTGCATGCCTAATACCTTAAAACCATGTTGTGCTAACAATTGACGGTATTCTTCTGGCGACAAACTGGCATGATAAAGTGCCTCGCCAAACATATCCCCAATCGCCTCACCTGCCGCAGGTCCGCTGCTAAACATGAGAACCGTATTGGCGGTAGACCATTGCGCAAATTTTTCGAACATGCAGCGCTGATCGTTTGGCGTTAAATGAAAAAAGCTATCCCACGCCAAAATACCATCAAAGCACCGATTCAAGTTCACCGAGCGCATATCGGCTTCAATCCAGCACTGTTCAGGAAAATGTTCACGTGCCATCTCCAGCATGCTGTCTGCGCTATCTACCCCTGTAAGTTGATGCCCATGCTGTAATAGATATGCAGCAATAGGACGCCCCGAACCACAGCCCAAATCTAATATTTTGGCCTGCGCAGGCAAATAAGCAAGAAAACGATCCAGCCAAGTTTTTTCATATAACAACTGACCGCGCAAGTCTGTCCACGCTTTTGCATGCCGTTGATAAATGGGGATAATCTGAGCAGCTAAATGCGTGTGATCATTCATATTTACCCCAAACATCATTCCAAAGAAGTCTTTGAACATAGCTGAATTTGCACCAACAAAACAGCAAAATCATGGCCCGTTTTGACGACATAATTTTATGGATATTTCACAAATTCTCTCAAGCTAACGACTGATATTAAACTTTCGCCCAAAGCTTGATCAAAGTGCCCACAATCGCTGCATTTTATCTTATAATTTAGCCCGCTAGCTATCCGCCCGCTCAAGAGATTTTTGATATGACAACTATTATCAAGCAAGATGACTTGATCACTTCGATCAAGGACGCGCTTCAGTTCATTTCCTACTATCATCCACAAGACTTCATCCAAGCGATGAGCCGTGCTTATGATCGTGAAGAAAACAAAGCTGCGAAAGATGCGATTGCACAGATCTTAATTAACTCACGTATGTGTGCAGAAGGTCATCGTCCAATCTGTCAAGATACTGGTATCGTAAACGTATTCCTTGAAGTGGGTTTAGACGTTAAATTTGATTTAACGATGAGCTTGGACGATGCGATCAACGAAGGTGTACGTCAAGGTTACCTAGAAAACTCAAACGTACTTCGTGCATCGGTATTGGCTGATCCTGCATTTGGTCGTAAAAACACCAAAGACAACACCCCTGCAGTAATTCACTACAAACTCGTTCCGGGTAACAAAGTAGATATTACAGTTGCTGCCAAAGGTGGCGGTTCAGAAAACAAATCTAAATTAGCAATGTTGAACCCATCCGACTCAATTGTAGATTGGGTACTTAAAACTGTACCGACTATGGGTGCAGGCTGGTGTCCGCCAGGTATGTTGGGTATTGGTATTGGTGGTACTGCTGAAAAAGCCATGATGCTTGCCAAAGAAGCACTCATGGAAGAAATCAACATGGACGAATTATTACGTCGTGGCCCACAAAACAAAATGGAAGAACTCCGTATCGAGATCTTCGAGAAAGTGAACGCTTTGGGTATTGGTGCACAAGGTTTGGGCGGCTTAACTACAGTTTTGGATATTAAAATCAAAGACTACCCTTGCCACGCTGCAGGAAAACCAGTGGGCATGATTCCAAACTGTGCGGCAACTCGTCACGCACACTTCCAGTTAGATGGTTCAGGTGTAGCGCATATTCAAGCGCCTAAACTTGAAGACTACCCAGAAGTAACTTGGGACTCTTCTAAATCTAAACGTGTAGATTTAGACAACATTACCCAAGAAGAAATGAACTCTTGGCAGCCGGGCGACACGTTGTTATTAAACGGTACAATTTACACAGGTCGTGACGCTGCGCATAAACGCATGGTCGACATGATCAACAATGGTGAAGAATTACCAGTCGACTTAAAAGGCAAATTCATTTACTACGTTGGCCCTGTTGATCCTGTTGGTGATGAAGTCGTTGGCCCTGCAGGTCCGACAACTGCAACTCGTATGGACAAATTTACTCGCCAAGTCTTAGAACACACAGGTTTGTTCGGTATGATTGGTAAGGCAGATCGTGGTCCTGCAGCAATTGAAGCGATCAAAGATCACAAAGCGACTTACCTCATGGCTGTAGGTGGTGCGGCTTACCTCGTATCTAAAGCAGTACGTGAAGCAGAAGTGGTTGCTTTTGAAGACTTAGGTATGGAAGCAATCTACAAATTCAAAGTTGAAGATATGCCTGTATCTGTTGCGGTAGATGTCAATGGTACATCTATCCACGCGATTGCACCAAAAATCTGGCAAGCTAAAATTGGCAAGATTCCCGTTGTAGATGCTGCAGCAGAATAATATTCCAATTTAGCAATAAGCCAAACCAAAAAGCACCCAAATTTAGGGTGCTTTTTTATGCGTGTTAGAAATAAATAAAAGCGATGCGCGAGATAAAGATACAAGCCTTTACCACGTTCTCGGATCCCACAATTTAAAGGGTTGGGTTAAATGTACATCTTCTGCAGGGTCATATTTTTCATGCTTGATTTTTTGTGGCTTTTTACGCAACTTGCCTGTGGTTTGATCTTCCGCGACAAAGTTATAGCTTTCTGTTTTTAGTTGAGTAAATGCAATTTCCTGTTGTGCCGTACTTGCAGGCATGAGCATTAAAGGCCCAGAAACTTCTTTGCGAGTACTTAGGTTTTCTTCATCATACTTAATAAAATACGACTGCCCTGCCTGCACCTGAAAATCCAAATACTTCGGTTTTTGGAAATGTAATGCCCCCAAAGGACGGCTCACACTCAGACGATACGCACCTGGTGCCAGTTCAACCCAGTAATAATGATTGTGTAGTAAACTTGGAATCCGATGTTTGTTGATAAACATACTGGTCGCGACAATTTCCTGTCTGTTCCATTTGGAATCTGGACGATATAAATACACGATGGCAGCATCGGCATGTTGTGCCTGAACAGGTTTAAAATTTTGCCCTAGTTTTTGATTGACCCAACCACCAATGGTCATCATGCCCAAACGGTGTTGTTCTACAAAACCAGGTTTTTGTTCTAAATCTAAAACTTTTAAGGTACTAGGTGGTTGCGTTTGTTGCACCACGTTTTTTTTGCCATGACATCCCAGCAACATTAAACTGGTCACGACCAAGATTGCGACACCACGCATGTCTATCCCTCACTGCGTTTCTTATTTTTGTAAATCACGTTTTTGAAATCACGCTGCAAATTCATTTTGCAATTGTTGTTTTGAATAATGGGCATCCACGCCTAGGTCTAAGATTAACACTGCCTTGATTTTTTTGACAATAAAAAACGTGCCGAAACCTAGCGTTTCGGCACGTTTCAGACGAATAGCGTATTAAGCAGTTTTGCTGTCTAATACTTTTAAGTCAACTTTTTCTGCTGCAGGTTCTTCTGTTTGAGGCTGACGTTCGGTCTGAAATTCAGGTTTAGCACCTTCTTCAATCACCGCTTCAGTCACTACCACTGTGCCAACATCGGTACGGCTTGGCAAGTCGTACATGGTTTCGAGCAAGGCATTTTCCAGAATTGAACGCAAACCACGCGCACCTGTATTACGTTCAAGGGCTTTTTTCGCCACTGCACGTAATGCCGCATCTTCAAAGACTAAATCGACATTTTCCATCTCGAATAAGTATTGATATTGACGGGTTAAGGCATTTTTCGGCTCGGTCAGAATTTGCATCAATGCATCTTCATCTAGCTCGTCTAGCGTTGCAATTACAGGCAAACGACCAATGAACTCTGGAATTAAGCCAAATTTCACCAAATCGGTTGCTTCTACCTGACGAAATAAATCAGACAATTTCTTGCCTTCATCTTTTTTCTTCACGTCTGCCGTAAAACCAATGCCGCCTTTTTCTTGGCGTTGCTGCACAATTTTCTCTAAACCAGAGAATGCGCCACCGCAAATAAACAAGATATTTGAAGTATCAATTTGAATGAATTCTTGCTGCGGATGCTTACGTCCACCTTGAGGCGGAATAGAAGCCACCGTGCCTTCAATCATTTTGAGCAAGGCTTGCTGAACACCTTCACCAGACACATCACGAGTAATTGATGGGTTTTCAGACTTACGCGTGATCTTGTCAATTTCATCAATGTAGATAATGCCTTTTTGTGCTTTTTCTACATCGTAATCGGCTTTTTGCAACAGCTTTTGCACGATGTTTTCGACATCTTCACCCACATAACCCGCTTCGGTTAAAGTCGTGGCATCTGCCATTGCAAAAGGCACATCTAATAGACGTGCTAAGGTCTGTGCAAGTAAGGTTTTACCCGAACCCGTTGGACCTACCAACATGATGTTACTTTTTGAGATTTCGACAGCATCGCCTGCTTTATGCGCCTGATTGCTCACTTTTAGGCGTTTGTAATGGTTATATACTGCAACCGATAAGGTTTTTTTCGCAGTATCTTGACCAATTACATACTGATCAAGCGCAGCACGAATTTCATGTGGTTTTGGCAATGGACGTGTTGCCCAATCACCCGACTCAACTTGTTGACTGGTCTGAACCAAGTCTAAGCATACGTCCACACATTCATTACAGATGTATGCGTCCTCGCCTGCAATCAGCTTCCCGACTTCAGACTGCGTTTTACCGCAAAATGAACAATGTTTTTGTCCCTGAGGATGTTCGGACATAGTCACTCCAATATCTCAATCTTTAAAACTTATGGACGTTTTGTTAAAACTTCATCCACAAGACCGTATTCCTTCGCTGCCTGCGCAGTCATGAAGTTGTCACGGTCGGTATCTCTTGCGACAGTTTCATAGTCCTGACCACTATGTTCTGCCATTAAACGGTTTAAACGCTCTTTAATGAATAGAATTTCACGTGCATGAATTTCAATATCAGATGCCTGACCACGGAAACCACCAAGTGGCTGGTGAATCATGACACGTGCATTTTCAAGACAATAACGCTTACCTTTTGCACCTGCGTTGAGCAGAAAAGCACCCATAGATGCCGCTTGTCCCATACAGTAAGTCACAACGTCAGGCTTAATAAATTGCATGGTATCGTAAATTGCCATACCTGCAGTCACAGAACCGCCTGGTGAGTTAATGTATAGGTGAATATCTTTATCCGGGTTTTCTGCTTCTAAAAACAACATCTGCGCCACAATTAAGTTGGCCATATTATCTTCGACTTCACCCGTCAAAAAAATGACACGTTCACGTAAAAGACGTGAATAAATATCAAAAGAACGCTCACCACGAGAGGATTGTTCAACCACCATGGGCACTAAAGCATTTTCAATTGTTGGAACATACATATGGTTATTTATTCCTAAATTCTTGTGACACGACTCATGTTCACAATATGAGGGATAATTGTCTAAATTGCAAAATATTCACAGCTTAAATCGTAGATATTTTGAGTTAAATGTTGTCGATCTGTGAAAAACCCAAAAACTGCGATGCAATAAAAAAGGCGCACAAAGCGCCTTTTTTACCTAAAGCCTATTAGCCTTGTTGACGAGCTTGTTGCTCTTTCAATAAGTCTTCATAGCTTACAGATGTATCAGTCACTTTTGCAGAAGCCAAGATGTGATCTACAACCTGATCTTCTAAAACAACTGCTTCGATTTGTGAACGCTGTTGTTTGTCATTTTTGAAGTATTCAATCACTTCGTTTGGATCTTCATAAGAAGAAGCCATATCTTCGATGTAAGCATCTACACGTGCTTGGTCAACTTCAAGTTTAGCATTTTCTAATACTTTGCTAACCAATACGCCAAGTTTTACAGATTTTTCAGCTTGTTCTTTGAACAATTCATCTGGAAGCATGCTTGAGTCAAATGCTTTTGCACCTTGCGCACCAAACTGCTGTGTGAATTGCTGAATCATTTGTTGACGTTGACGGTCAATTTCTTGAGCAACCATTGCAGACGGAATTTCAACTTCGTTTGCCGCAACGAGTGCATCAAAAGTTGCACCTTTTACTTGGTTACGTAAACCGTTTTTCACTTCACGTTCCATGTTTTTACGAACGTCAGCTTTTAACTTTTCTACGCCTTCTTCTTCAGAAATACCGAAGATTTGTAGGAATTCAGCATCAATTTCTGGAAGTTTTTGCTTTTCAACCAGCTTCAATGTGATTTTGAATTGTGCTGCTTTACCTGCAAGGTTCGCTGCTTGGTAGTCTTCAGGGAAAGTTACATCAATCACTTTCTCTTCGCCTTTTTTCATGCCCACGATACCATCTTCAAAACCAGGAATCATGCGACCAGAACCAAGTACCAGTTTAAAGTCTTCAGCTTCACCGCCTTCAAACTTCTCACCATCTACAGTGCCTTCAAAGTCAAAAGTCACTTGCATGTCTTTTTTCGCCATGCCTTTGGTTTCTGCCCAAGAAGCACGTTGCTTTTGAAGATTTTCAAGCATTTGCTCAACGTCTTTGTCGTTCACTTCTGAAGACTTACGTTCAACTTCTAAACCTTCAAATTTCACTTCAACTTCTGGATAAACTTCAACTGTCGCTTCGTAAACTAAAGCGTCGTCTTTCATTTCAGTTTTTTCGATATTTGGCATACCAACAGCGTTGATTTTTTCTTGTTGGATTGCTTCAAAAACGGTGTCACGAATAATGTCGTTCACCACTTCTTGATAAATACCCGCACCGTATTCACGACGAACAACGTTTACAGGCACTTTACCTGGACGGAAGCCGTTGATCTTCACAGTTTTGGCAGTGCGTTTCAAGCGAGCTTCAAACTGCTCGTTAATACGGCTCGTCGGTACAGATACATTTAAACGACGGGCAACGCCCGAAACCGCTTCAGAAGTTACTTGCATGGCTTCCTCGATATAGTTAGTAATAACAGTTTATAAAAAAGTGCCACATTATATGACAACATTTAAGGATATACAAAATACGATCTGATCTCGAATGAATTTTTTTAATCGGCACGCTATTTTCTGTAAATTTTCAACTTTGTGTATATTTCTTGTTGTAAATAAGAATCCTTATCATTATTATTAGCCAACTCCTTCATGAATGATTCTAATTACCATATAGGTCTAAATTAGGATCATTGATTCATATTAGAGATATAATTTTATGGCTAAGTTCAACCTACACCCGCTGTGTCTTGCATTACTTGGGGCTACCTCTACTGCTGTTTTCGCAAATACCTCTACCGATGCGACTTCAACCCACCAACTTTCCACAATTGTGGTTTCAGCGGCAGGTTTTGAACAAGAGCTAAAAAATGCACCCGCATCTATTAGTGTGGTGACCAAAGAAGATATTGAAAAGAAAAATGCCACCAGCATTGCTGATTTATTAGCAGATGTTCCTGGTATCGACGTACGTAATGGTGTTGGTAAAACAGGTGGTTTAAATGTCAGTATGCGCGGTATGAAAGCTTCTGACACACTAATCCTAATTGATGGGCGTCGTCAAACGACAGCTAGTGATAATATTATGCCAAACGGCTTTGCTGAAGCAGCAACAAGTTTCATGCCGCCACTTTCAGCAATTGAGCGTATTGAAGTCATCCGTGGTCCAATGTCGACTCTTTACGGTTCAGATGCTATGGGTGGTGTCATTAACATTATCACTAAAAAAGTCAGTGATGAATGGAATGGTAACGTTACAGTAAGTGGTAACGTGATGGAAAATAATGACGAAGCTGACTCTTGGAAAACAAGCTTCTTATTGAACGGCCCACTATTAAATGAAAAATTAGGCCTACAACTCCGTGGTAGCTATTACGATCGTAATAAATCTGAACGTATTGGTGAAGGCACTTCTCGGGATCCGCGACCAACAACTGCTGAAAACTACGATATTGGTGCAAAACTGACTTTCCAAGCAGATAGTCAAAACTCTCTTTGGTTAGATGGCTTTCAATCTTCTCAAACTTATGACAATACCGATAACCGTTTAGGCACACAAGATAATGCACAAAAAGCCAGTGGTTATAAAAATGAGCTGGAATTCTCACGTAACCAAGTGGCTATAGGTCATGAAGGTGACTATAGTTTTGGTCTATGGAAAACTTATATTAGCCACTCAGAAACTGAAACAGAAGGAAGAACACTACCAACTGCGGCTTTCCCAAAAGGTAGTACCGACCCATTAATCGGCTCTGACCGTACTTTAAAAAGTACTGACCTTGTAGCAGATAGCCATATTATTTCACAGCTTGGTGGCCATAAAGTTACTGCCGGTTTAGAATTTAAAAACTCAGAAATTGAAGATAATATTGCCCAGCACATTACAAATAAAAGTAAATTCGATAAAAACTCGTGGGCTATTTATGCTGAAGATGAATGGCGACTCACCGATCAGCTAGGACTAACATTTGGTGGTCGTTACGAGGATCACTCAGGTTTTGGTGGTCATTTCAGCCCACGTGCATACCTAGTGTGGAATACCAATGATATTTTAACCATCAAAGGTGGTATCACTACAGGTTATAAAGCTCCTACCGCTAAAGATCTCGAAAACGGCTTGATTGATATGAGTGGTCAAGGCTCAACTTATATTTTTGGTAATCCAGACCTAAAGCCAGAAACATCTACAAACTATGAACTTGGCTTTAATCTTCAACCAAATGATCAAATTAACTTTACTGCAACGGGCTTTTATAACCAGATTGAAGATGCAATCGTAAGCAACGATTTATCTGGACAACCTATATGTCCTGTAACGAACTGTTCACAAGACATTAATGCTCAAGAAGCTAAAGTCTACGGTGCTGAAACAACCCTTCAATACAATATTATTCCTGAGTGGGACATTAAAGCAGCTTATACTTATACAAAAAGTGAAATTACAGATGGTGAAGATGAAGGACTGTACTATAACAACAATCCTCGTAATGCTTTTAACTTGACCTCAACGTGGCATATTAATCCAGCACTTGATGTATGGTTACAGCATGAATACAAGTCAAGTCGTACACGTTTTTCAAGTATTCCAACCTCTGGAGATAATCTAGAAGTCTACAAAATGTATGGCAATAAATTCGCTGGATATAACCTCTTCAATCTAGGTACAAGCTATACAGTGAATGATCAGTTGCGTCTGAATATGGCCGTAAACAACCTTTTAGATAAAGATTTCACAGAGCACCAAACAAATAATGGTGTTACAGGCTATAAATATTTATCTACGGGACGTAGCACTTCTGGTACTTACCTTCCAGGCCGTAACTACTGGCTCTCTGTTTCTTATGACTTCTAAGTCTTAAAACTTCATCTCAAACCCTGCTTCGGCAGGGTTTTCTACCTTTTCTCACTCCTTTTTTTACTGTTGTATCGTTTTTTTAAATAAAAATATTGATAATGATTATTATTTTCAAATAAAAACCACACAAACCTACCGCTCACACATTGAGATTGATAATGATTCTCAATACAATTAGCAACACTTGTTATAGACGTCATAACAATAACTTCACACTTTATTCACATTTTGAGCTTGAACCAACGAATAAAGCTTGACCTCGTGTTGGTACATACTTAGGGAAATCGCATAAATGGCACAGATCAAAAGTCGCAAACACAACCGCTCTGCGCAACTGATGGCTTTAGCCGCCTCTCTTCCACTACTTGCTCATGCAGCAAACCCTGAAGATGACGTCACCCAGCTTCCCACTATTACCGTTAAATCTGAAGCTGAAAGCAAATACAAGGCAGATAACTTAAGTTCCGCAAAATACACTCAGCCGTTGTTAGATACCCCACAAACAATTTCTGTGATTAAAAAAGAAATTCTACAAGAACAAGGCGCAACGTCCTTAGTTGAAGCCTTACGCAATACGCCAGGCATTACTCTACAATTGGGAGAAAATGGCAATACTAGTGCTGGCGATGCCTTTCAAATGCGTGGTTTTTCCACCCAAACCTCGACCTATGTTGATGGTGTCCGAGATTTAGGCGCAATCAGCCGTGATGTATTTAACATTGATCAAATTGAAGTGGTTAAAGGCCCATCGGGTTCAGAAGCGGGTCGTGGTGCAGCATCGGGTTATATCAATTTGGTGAGTAAATTACCGCAAAGTGAAAACCGTCAGGAAATTTCTGCCAGCTATAACACCGCAGAACATGCCCGACTCTCTGCAGACATTAACCAAGTCATCAACCCCAATACGGCGTTTCGCCTGAACGTGATGGGGCAAGAAGGCGGTGTGGAAGGACGTGACTATATCGAAAATAACAGTTATGCCATCGCCCCTTCTCTTGCTTTTGGATTAAACACGGCCACACGTTTATATTTATATTCTCAACACATCAGACAGCGCAATATTCCAGATGGTGGTATTCCAACAATTGGCATGCAGGGCTTTTATAACTCAGACTCGCTGTTAGCGACTGCACCTCAAGTCAATCGGGAAAATTTTTATGGTCATGTCAATGACTATGAAGATGTCGATGCCGATATGTTTACGGCAAAAATCGAAAGTGATTTAACGGATCGACTCAAACTGACCAACATCACCCGTGTAGGCAAAACACAGATGAATCGGGTGCTGACAGGGATCAATACGGGTGCTAGTGGTTTAAGAACCAATGGTTCATCTGACCCAGCACAATGGGAAGTGAATCGCTCCCGCCAAGGGGTTGATCAGGAAAATAAGATTCTGGCTAACCAAACCACTTTAAATTTCGATCTACAAACTGGCGCTGTTGAACATGATGTTGTTGCAGGTATGGAGTTTTTAAAAGAACAGCAATCCAGCAAACTGTTGGCCACACAATTGCCAGGTGAAGCGACCGTCAATACGCCTTGGGCTAATCTTTATCGACCTGACCGTCATCAAGCCATGCCAGCGCTTATTTATAATGGCGGTTATACCAATGGTGAAACCCAAACTGCCGCAGCTTATTTATTCGATACTTTAAAATTTGGAGAGCGTTTCCAGCTGAACGGCGGTGTTCGGGTCGATTATTATGAAACCGATTATCAGGGCTTAACTTTGCCGCGAGGTGGTAATGCCTTGGTCGCCAAAGACCTCAGTACGCACGACACATTGTTAAGCTGGAAACTTGGCGGTGTGTATAAACCTACTTTAAATAGCAGTGTGTATGCCTCTTATGCCAAATCATTGACTCCGCCAGGCAGTGCCAACTTCACGCTGTCTGAATCAGGCAATGATGCCATTAATGCGCAGCCTCAAGAAACCCATCATTATGAAGTAGGCAGCAAATGGGAGTTATTGCAAGGCAAACTTGCTATGGCTGCTGCTGCGTATCGTACAGAAAATGAAAATCAATCGACCATTGATCCGATTTCCCAGCTAGCCGTGCAGGAAGGTAAAAAACGTGTCGATGGTGTTGAGCTAAGTGCTGTGGGGCAAATTACCGATGCCTGGAATATTTCTGCAGGCGTTGCCCACATGAAAGTTAAACAACTGAATCAACGTTCATCGAGTAGCACAACATTATCTGAACGCTGGTCACCTGAATGGACTGCAAGCTTATGGTCAACCTACGACTGGGCAGGCTTTAAATTTGGCTTAGGCGCTCGTTATGTTGATGAACAAAAACGTGTAGTCACTGACAGCACCGCACCTGCCAACATGCCGAATATCCCCGGCTATGTCGTCATTGATGCTTTGGTAGGCTACAACTTTAACAAACACGCTTCACTAAATCTGAACCTCTACAACCTTGCCGATAAAGAATATATCAGCACCCTTAACAATGGTGGTGGTCGTGTGGTTCTTGGACAGCCACGCTCGGCAACGCTTAGCTTGAATTACAAGTTCTAAGTAATTGCAATAAATCTATAGCGTAGCTCAAAAGAGACTATATAGATTGGTTCGGGCGATGAGTCGCTTTCATAGCACAGATCGCTCGAACTTTTACTGCTGAACCATAATGTCGAGTATTCAATTTTTTGAATTATAACTTTCACAGGAAGAATCAATATGATGCTTCACATTCCTAACGTACTCAGTAAAGTGCAAGTCCAGCAAATTCGGGCTGAGTTAGACAGTGCATCGGCTTGGCAAAATGGCCAATTCAGTGCAGGCGCACAAGCACAGAAAATTAAACAGAATTTACAATTTGACCTGCAGCATCCGAGCTATGTAACTTTGTCACAAGACATCCTCAGTGCACTAAAACAACAGGCTTTATTGCAGTCCTTTGCCTTGCCGATGCACATTCTGCAACCCATGTTCAATTGTTATCAAAACACAGCAGCCTATGGCAATCATGTTGATAATGCCGTGCAATATTGCGCACAGGTACAACGTCCGATTCGCACAGATGTGTCCATGACCCTGTTTTTAAGTGAGCCTGAAGAATATCAGGGCGGTGAACTGATTATTGAAGACAATTACGGTAGTCATGAAGTCAAACTCAGTGCAGGTGATGCCATCGTGTACCCTGCTACCAGTTTACATCGGGTCGAACCTGTTACAGCAGGTCAACGAATTGCAGCGTTTACATGGTGTCAAAGTATGGTCAAAGATGACTGGCAACGCAGTATGCTGTTCAATTTAGATATGACTATTTTGCAATTGCGTCAACAACTTGGAGATACAGCAGAAGTATTGGCACTAACCGCACATTATCACAATCTGATTCGTCAATGGAGTCAGTTATGAATACCACGCCATTGGCAGCTTTGAATCACATCCCGCCACATTTACACACCATTGCCGACTATCAAAAACAGGCGCAATTACATTTAGATGCAGCCACTTGGGCCAATTTAGAAGGCGCTGCAGGCGATGAATATAGTATGAACAACAATTTACGTGCGTTTGCCGATATTCAATTATTGCCCCGTCATTTAAATACTTTTGCAGGGGCAAATACGCAAATTCAGCTCTTGGGCGAACAGTATCCACACCCAATTTTTTTAGCACCCGTGGCTTACCAACAACTGTTTCATCCACAGGGGGAAATTGCTACAGCGCAAGCGGCAGCCGCCCTACAAGCCCCCATGATTCTCAGTCATTTAAGTACCACTTCAATGAGCACACTGAATCAGGTTTCGGGCACGGCAAAATGGTTTCAACTGTATTGGCAAGGCAGTCGTAAAGCTGCTTTGGATTTGATTTTTCAAGCGCAACACTATGCCTATCAAGCCATTGTACTCACGGTTGATGCACCGCACATGGGCATTCGAGATCGGGAACGTCGCGCTGCTTTTCAATTGCCTGCACATATTCGGGCGGTATATCAATCATCTGTAAATACCACTCCGCTTAAGGAAAATCAGCACCCTCTTTTTGATGGATTGATGCAGCAGGCTGCCACATGGGAAGATATTGCTTGGTTGCTACAACACAGTCCACTGCCTATTTTACTCAAAGGTATTTTACATCCTGCCGATGCGCAGCAGGCATATCAGTACGGAGCACACGGTATTATTGTGTCTAATCATGGTGGCCGAATTTTAGATACCGCGGTCAGCCCAATTCAAATTTTAGGCACGATGCGAAAAATTTTATCGCACGATTTCCCAATTTTATTAGACAGTGGGATTCGTCGTGGCACAGATATTTTTAAAGCACTGGCCTTGGGAGCAAGTGCGGTTTTGGTCGGTCGTCCATATATTTATGGCTTGGCAGTTGCAGGCGCGCTAGGGGCAGCGCATAGCATTAAACTGTTAAAGGAAGAATTTGAAGTCACAATGGCACTTATGGGAACAAGCTGCATCAAACAAATCAACAGCAGCTATATTTATCACCAAAATAGCTAATATCAGAAAAATATTTCACAACACATGCCGTATCTGTAAAAAACAGGGAATTATTACCCTTGCAGATCGATTAACATACAGATATTGGTTTACAAGTGCCATGATTCTACTTTTAGCGATAGCCTCCTGAAAACAGCTTGTAAATTGATAGAATAGACACAATCTATATTTATAGTAAGTTGCCGTTATCCACGCGATGCAACAGCTACTATTCAAGGAGTTTTCACATGATGTTGGCAGATCCAAGCAAAAAATACCGTCGTATGTACCAGCGTGTCGATTTACCAGACCGCCAATGGCCGAATAACGAAATTACCAAAGCGCCAATTTGGATGAGTACCGACCTACGTGACGGTAACCAAGCGATCTTTGAGCCAATGAACATCGAACAAAAATTCAAAATGTTCCAAATGCTTGTGAAAATTGGTTTTAAACACATCGAAATTGGTTTCCCATCGGCATCTCAAGTTGACTTCGATTTCACCCGTAAATTGATTGAAGAAGGTCATATTCCAGATGACGTGTATATTGAAGTCTTGGTACAGGCGCGTGACCACTTAATTCAACGTACTTTTGAATCTTTACAAGGTGCTAAACGTGCGATTGTGCATATTTATAATGCCAACTCACCAACCTTCCGTAACAAAGTCTTGAATGTTGATGTTGAAGGTGCCAAACAATTGGCAATCAATGCAGCAAGCAAAGTAAAAGAATACGCAGCGAAGCAACCTGAAACAGAATGGGTATTCCAGTACAGCCCAGAATGTTTTACTGCAACTGAGTTGGAAGTGGCTAAAGATGTTTGTGATGCCGTGACTGAAATTTGGGAAGCATCGCCAACCAATAAAGTAATTTTAAACTTGCCTGCAACGGTAGAAGTGTCTACACCAAACGTGTATGCCGACCAAGTGGAATGGATGCACCGCAACATTGCGCGTCGTGATGGCGTGATCATTTCAGTACACTGTCACAATGACCGTGGTTGTGGTATTGCCGCATCTGAATTGGCAATCATGGCAGGTGCAGACCGTGTAGAAGGCTGTGTATTTGGTAATGGTGAACGTACCGGTAACGTAGACGTTGCTGCAATTGCCTTGAACATGTACACCCAAGGTGTTGCACCAGAATTGGATTTCTCGAACATCAACGAAATTATTGCCACAGTTGAAGAATGCACAGGTTTGCCAGTGCATCCACGTCATCCGTATGCAGGTGATTTGGTGTTTACTGCATTCTCTGGTTCACACCAAGATGCGATTAAGAAAGGTTTTGAATTCCAGAAAAACGAAGAAATTTGGGATATGCCTTACTTGCCAATCGACCCGAAAGACTTAGGTCGTGACTATGATGCGGTGATTCGTGTCAACTCACAATCGGGTAAAGGCGGGATAGCTTACTTGTTAGAATCGAACTACAACGTGACTTTACCACGTCGTTTACAAATCGAATTCTCACAAATTGTGCAACAACGTACCGATGAGCAAGGCACTGAAATTAGCGCAAGCGAAATCTGGAACTTGTTTAAAGACACTTACGTTGCAGTAAAAGATGCGCACTATGCGACCAAAAACTACAAACTATCTGATGAAAATGGCAATCAAGTCATTGAGTTAGATGTGGTCGTGAACGGCGAAACGCAACGCTTACGCGGTGAAGGCAATGGCCCAATTTCAGCAATTTTGAATGCACTTCAATTACCAATTGATGTCTTGAATTATGAAGAACGCAGCATTAGCTCTGGCGCACATGCAAAAGCGTTGGCATTGATTGAGTTGCAAGTCAAAGGCACAGGTAAATCTGCCTTTGGTGCAGGGGTACATGACAACATCGTGACCTCATCTATTGATGCAATTATTGCCTGCACCAACCGCTTGATTGAACAAGGCGTATTAAGCACAGATCAAGTAGTTGCAGCAGCAGTATAATCTTGCGCTAACATGTAAAAGCATTTTGAAAAGGATACCCCAAGTGGTATCCTTTTATTTATTCATCCTCAGGATTTAAGGCGAATTATTCCCGTGTCTTTTCCAGCTGACTCAGTAGGTATTGTTGTTCCAGAAAAATTCCAATTTGAAGAACCTTTAGAACTCGAATGCGGTCGTGTTCTGCCCCGCTTTGAACTCATGGTCGAAACTTATGGCACGCTAAATGCCGATAAATCCAATGCGATTCTGATCTGTCATGCACTATCAGGGCATCACCATGCTGCGGGTTATCATCATGCCGATGATAAAAAAGCAGGTTGGTGGGATGCCTGTATTGGCCCAGGAAAAGCCATTGATACCAGTCGTTTCTTTGTGGTGGCGCTAAACAATATTGGCGGCTGTAACGGCTCTACAGGCCCAACATCGCCCAACCCTGAAAATGACAACCGTCCTTATGGCCCAGACTTCCCTTTAGTGACGGTGCGAGATTGGGTAAAAACCCAAGCCATGCTGTCTGACCGTTTAGGCATTGAGGTCTGGTATTCAATTATTGGCGGTTCTTTGGGTGGTATGCAGGCTTTGCAATGGTCGGTAGATTATCCTGACCGTCTGAAAAAATGCGTAATTATTGCCAGTGCGCCAAAACTGTCTGCACAAAATATTGCCTTTAACGAAGTCGCACGTCAGTCCATTTTATCTGACCCAGATTTTCATCATGGACGCTATTTGGAACATGACAGCTATCCAAAACGTGGATTGATTTTGGCACGCATGGTCGGACACATCACCTATTTGTCTGAAGAAGCCATGAAACAGAAATTTGGTCGTGACTTAAAATCTGGCAAGTTTATGTATGGTTTTGATGTCGAATTTCAGGTCGAAAGCTATTTGCGCTATCAGGGCGAACAATTTAGCCGTAATTTTGATGCCAATACCTATTTAATTATGACCAAGGCACTGGATTATTTTGATCCTGCACGTGAATACGAGCAATCCTTACAAAAAGCCATGGCGAATACAAAATGCAAGTTTTTAGTGGTGTCATTTACCACCGACTGGCGCTTTAGCCCTGAGCGTTCGCAGGAAATTGTGGATGCGCTAATTAGCAATCATAAACCTGTCAGCTATTTAGATATTGATGCCGAACAAGGACACGACTCGTTCTTGTTCCCAATTCCACTGTACGTGAAAGCCATGCGTGCATTCTTGGGCGGAACAGAACATCTTCAAGCAACCCCACAGGAGGCCGTGTAATGCGTCTTGATCAGCAACTTGCCGAAAAGTGGATTAAACCCAATTCTAAAGTACTCGATTTGGGTTGTGGCGATGGTGAACTGTTGGCACACATGAGCAAACAGCATAATATTCGTGCATACGGATTAGAAATTGATCAAGAAAAGATTGCAATTGCGATCAGTCGCGGGTTAAATATCATCCAACAAGACTTGAATTTGGGGCTTAGCCGTTTTGCAGACCAGTCTTTTGACTATGTGGTCATGGCACAAGCCTTGCAAGCAGTAGATGCACCTGACGTATTATTAAGAGATATGGTACGTGTGGGTAAACAGGCAATTATTACCTTTCCGAACTTTGCGCATTGGAAGACTCGCTCTTTTCTTGCCTTAAAAGGGAAAATGCCTGTTTCAGATGCATTACCTTATATGTGGTACAACACCCCAAATATTCATTTGTGTACGTTTCGTGATTTTGAGGCACTTTGTGCCGAAAATAATATTCGCATCATTAACCGACTTGCCGTGAATGGGAATCAACAAGATAGTTTACTCAGTAAGCATCTGCCTAATTTGTTTGGTGAAGTCGCAATTTATCGAGTGAGCGCTCTATGAAAAAACTATTATTAAGCACCACGCTATTGGTTGGACTGTTGAGCATTCAAGCCCATGCAGATTATGTTTCACCATCATCTTCTGTAGCGAGCCAAGCGGCTCAATATTCAACCATGGATATTAATGGCTTGATTAAAGCAGCCAAAGCAGGTCAGGCAGGCGCACAATTTTACTTAGCGACAAAATATCAACAAGGTAAAGACGTTCAACAAGACAGCCGTCAAGCGTTTGCTTGGTACAAAGCTGCGGCAGATCAAGGTTTATCGGCTGCGCAATTAAATGTAGGTCGTATGTTGGCAGATGGTATTGGCACGAAAAAAGACGAAGTCTTAGCACGTCAATATTTTGAAAAGGCGGCTAGCCGTGGTGATAACCGTGCCAGCTTTAACCTTGCCATGATGGAAGAACAAAAGAAAAACTATATGGGTGCGTATCAGTGGTATGAGTTATCTACCCGTGATGGCATGCTCGACAATAAAGTAATTTCTTTGTCTGAAGGTAAGAAAACCGCTTTGGCAGCTAACTTAACTCAAGAACAAATTCGTCAAGCACGTGACCGCGCAGACCAATGGATTCAAGCGCAATAAATTTAACTACGTTTGAAGTGATCTCAAAGCACCTTCGGGTGCTTTTTGTTTTATCCGAAATAAACTGCCTGCATGGCCTGTAGCAGTTCAGGACTGAATTCTTCTAGTGCAGCAGAACCTAATACCGCATCTATACCACAATGCGGACAAATTGCGGTTTGCTCATCATCACACCAATCTTCAATTTCGCTATAAGCAAAAGTTTCCAGACAGTAAAAACAGCCAGAACGCTCACTTTGCTGCAATAATGTACGGTGCTGACTCGAATAACGGTAGATCTCTGAAATTTTGCTCATCATGATTCCCCTATTTTTTTATATCTCAGCATAATTGGTATGTATTAAAACAAATCTATCTAAGATTAAACTTTTAAGTCTGCAAAATCCGTTAAAATATCCAAGATTATTTTGAATTAAGATCTGAATTATGGCTGCAACTGATTGGCGTGCTCAAGGTACTTTGGTTTTAGCAAGCAATAACAAGGGAAAAATTGCAGAATTTGAAACCCTGTTTGCGCAATTAGACTTGCCTGTGCAAGTGATTCCACAAGGTCAACTAAATATTGAAGATGCTGTTGAAGATGGTTTGAGCTTTGTTGAAAATGCCATTTTAAAAGCACGCCATGCCGCAAAAATTTCAGGAAAGCCTGCCATTGCAGATGACTCTGGTTTATGTGTGCCTATTTTAGGCGGCGCACCGGGGATTTATTCTGCACGTTTTGCAGGCGAACATGGCAATGATGCAGCCAACAATGAAAAACTTTTGAATAAACTCAAACCACTACGTCAAGACGGCGCAGCAATTGAAGGTATGTTTGTTTGTGTTTTGGCTTTGGTTGAACATGCCGATGATCCATTACCACAAATTTTCCAAGGTATTTGGAAAGGCGAGATTTTAGCAGAAGCTCGTGGTGAAAATGGTTTTGGCTATGACCCGCTCTTTTGGTTGCCTGAATTGGGAGTGTCGAGCGCAGAAATGTCGAAAGCAGAAAAGAATAAAATCAGTCACCGTGGTCAGGCGATGCAACTGTTTAAAGCAAGTTTACAAGCTTAGATTTAACAGATGTGATTGATCTTACAGCCCGTTTTCAAACACGGGCTGTTTTATTTTCAAGCTTTACAAATCAGGTCAAACATCCCTTGTCGTCAAATCGCAACACATTCGTCACCGCATTGTCATACAGACCTGTTGAGATAGGCTCAACTATTGAGAGGTCTAAATCATGGCAGGATTATCTATTTGGCACGTGCTGATTTTTGCAATTGTGGTCATTTTATTATTTGGTACATCTAAGCTTAAAAACTTAGGTAAAGATGTAGGTGGCGCGGTCAAAGATTTTAAAAAATCAATAAAAGATGATGAGGCAGAAGCGGCGCAACTGAAAGAACCTCGTACGATTGAACATCAAGCCAATAGCAGTGATGTAAATTCGACTGTAAAGCATTAAGGCTGAGGGTTTGAGATTATGCTCAATATTGGAATGACGGAACTGCTGATTTTCGGCATCATTGCATTATTGGTGCTGGGTCCTGAAAAACTCCCTGAAGCAGCGCGTTTTGTCGGCAAGTGGTACGCTAAAATTAAACGTATGGTCAGTAATGTTCAAAATGACATTGACCGCGAATTGCGTTTATCTGAATTACGCGAGCAAATGCAGCAAGAAATGGCGCGTATTCAGGAACTTGAAGCAAAGATGCAAGCACAAATGCATGAAATGCAGCAAGAAAAAATATTTGAAGATACAACTGCAAAAAACACACATTCCCCGCATGCCGTATCAAAAAATACCTTACAACAGCATCATTACACCTTGGTTTTAAATACTGAAAAAACCTCTGCGGTGTTACTCCCTAAAACTAAAATGACATCACATTCAAATTTATCTGCGCTACAACATACTACAGCGCCCTATACTGAAATGAAGGTTGCAGTATGAGCCAATCAAACGCTTCTGAGCTTTCACATTTGCCTGTGAAGGCAGAGCAAGCCGCATTAGAAGAAATGCCAATTACCAAGCACTTGATGGTGCTGCGTAATCATCTTTTTAAAATTGTAGGGCTTATTCTTGCCTTATTCTTCTGTTTATTGCCCTTTGCCAATAAAACTTATCAAGTATTGTCGGAACCATTACGTGCACAGTTGCCACATACATCAACCATGATTGCGACTGATGTTACCGCAACCTTTATGGCGCCGTTTAAACTAAACTTTTTTGTCGCGCTGTTCATTGCGATGCCATTTATTTTGTATCAGATTTGGGCATTCGTAAAACCAGCGTTATATGAAAAAGAAAAAAGTTTGGCGCTGCCTTTGCTGATCGGCAGTATTTGCTTGTTCTATATCGGAATTAGCTTTGCTTACTTTGTCGCCTTGCCATCCATTCTGCACTTTTTCATTAGCGTTTCCCCTGAAACAGTCGCCCCGATGACCGATATTAATAGCTATCTTACATTTTGTTTGAAGCTGTTTTTGGTTTTTGGTTTTACCTTTGAGATTCCAATTGTCACACTTTTGCTGATTATGATTGGTGTCGTGTCTACGCAAACTTTGGTTGAAAAACGTCGCTTTATTATTGTTGGCTGTTTTTTTGTGGCCATGTTTGTCACACCGCCAGACGCTTTATCGATGATCATGCTTGCCATTCCGATGTGGATGCTGTTTGAAATTGGTTTGTTTTTTGGCAAATTAATTGAGAAGCGCCGAGTCAGTCACAGCTAATCTAAAATATTGAATTTTAAAAAGAAGCACATGGTTGCTTCTTTTTTTGTGCGTGTAGATCACAACTGAACGGATTTAATCAGTTTGACACATAAGCTTAACCCGCATGTCATGTTTAGCCACTAATTTACATATAACTTTCAAACGACTAAGCAATTTGCTAGGAAAAAAATGACTGATTTTATGCCTTACAATGAAGATCAAGAGTTAGATAATAACACTTCAGACAATACGCACTTTCGTGACATTCTAGAACAACGCATGAGCCGTCGCAGTTTAATTAAAAAAACTGCAAGCGGTGCAGCAGCTTTAGCTTTAGCTTCTTCTTTATCTGCATGTAGTGATGATGATGAAGATACAAATGTAACACCACCAACAAGTAAAGAAGAACCCAATACCAAGCCTGAAACATTAACATTTAAAGCTGTAGATAAAAATTTAAATGATATTGTTACTGTTCCTGAAGGTTACCAAGCAACTGTATTATATGCTTTAGGTGACTCAATCAATCCTTCTTATAGCAATTGGAATGCAGATGCAGATGTTCCATCTGGCCCAAGTTTC
This sequence comes from Acinetobacter sp. YH16053, assembly GCF_013417035.1. Lineage (NCBI taxonomy): Bacteria > Pseudomonadati > Pseudomonadota > Gammaproteobacteria > Moraxellales > Moraxellaceae > Acinetobacter > Acinetobacter sp. YH16053. Next base: position 119,434 of record NZ_VPEP01000006.1, on the reverse strand, counting down.
CAATTCCGCTCTGGTGACTGTCACGATGGCATGAGCTATTTTGGCTTAAGTACTAAAACTGGTCGTTATGATGAAAATGCATCAGATCATGGCTTATTGGTTTTGAACCACGAATATATCAACCAAACCTTCTTACATCCAAAAGGCGCAACTAAAAAGGATGGACGTCGCCCAGAAGATGAAGTGGTTCGTGAAGTAAATGCACACGGTGTTTCAGTCGTTCATATTAAGAAAAATGCTGAAACTCAAGCTGTAGAGATTGTGAAGTCATCACCATTTAACCGTCGTATTACAGCTTCGACTGTCATGGATTTTGCAGGGCCTGTAGCTGGTTCTCCATTACTGCACACAGCATTCTCTCCCGCTGGTCGTCAAACTCGAGGCACACAAAATAACTGTGGTAATGGTTATACACCATGGGGCACTTATTTAACTGCTGAAGAAAATTTTATTGGTTATTTCCAACGCTCAGGTACAGACCAATACTCAGCCCGTAGTGAAGCTGAAAAAATAGCACTTAAACGCTATGGCTTAGGCTTAGAGATCTCTTATCAAACTGAAAAAAATGCAGACGGTAGTGTTAAACGTGATGCGAAAAACAACATCATTTATATTTTAGATGCTGATGATAAAAAAATTCCAGAACGCGATGAGCAAGATCGCATCGTGTATTTGAATAAATCTTCACGCTATGGTTGGGAAACAGCAGAAGCTGGTTTTGAATCTCAAGACATGTATGATCGTTGGGCTGCTAACGTAACCAAAGAGTCTGCAACTCAAGACTATCGTAATGCGCCAAATACATTTGGCTGGATTGTAGAAATTGATCCATTCGATAGCCGCTCAAACCCAGTAAAACGTACTGCATTAGGTCGTTTTGCTCACGAAGACTGTCGCGCCAGCCGCGCAATTGAAAGGCAAAAATTTGCATTCTATATGGGCGATGACTCGCGCGGTGAGTACATCTACAAATTTGTATCAGATGCAACATGGGATCCTAAAGATGTGAATGGTGGCTATCGAGCTGGCGACAAATATATGAATTCAGGGAAATTCTATGTCGCTAAATTTAATGCATCAGGCACAGGAGAGTGGATTGAACTGGCTTATGGTAAAAATGGCTTAACCGAAACAAACGCTATTTACCCATTTAGCTCACAAGCGGATGTCCTTACTTTTGCTCGTCTTGCAGCAGATGCTGTAGGAGCTACAAAAATGGATCGTCCAGAATGGGTTGCTGTAAACCCTGAAAATGGTGAAGTGTACGTGACTTTAACCAATAACTCGAACCGTGGTTCAAGCTATGCAACAGATCCTGCAAACCCACGTAACTACACCGATCCTGAAGGTGGTAAAGGTAACGTCAATGGTCATATTATCCGCTTTAAAGAAGAGAATACTGCAGCAACATCATTTGAATGGGATATCTATCTATTTGGTGCTGAAGCAAGTATGGATCCGACAATTAACCTTTCTAATTTAAGCGATGCAAACGACTTCTCAAGTCCAGATGGTATGTGGTTTGACCCACGTGGTGTTCTTTGGATTCAAACAGATGATGGCGCATATACAGATGTTACAAACTGTATGATGTTAGCAGCACTACCTGGTCAAGTTGGTGATGGCGGTGTTGTAAAAACTGTTGGTGATCAAAGTACAATTGCTGGTGCTCAAGTCACCGATAAAAACTTACGTCGCTTCCTTGTTGGGCCAAAAGAATGTGAAATTACAGGTGTAACCATGACACCTGACTACAAAGCTATCTTTATTAACGTTCAGCACCCAGGTGAAGATTCAAAGAGTTTTGATGCGCCAAGCAGCCATTGGCCTGCAACACAAACTGACATGAACAATAAAACTGCACGTCCTCGTTCAGCAACGGTTGTCATCACCCGTAAAGACGGCAAAGCAATTGCTGGATAACATCCATAAATTAAAAATGCCGACATCACGTCGGCATTTTTTATGCCTCAATGTTCAACTGTTGCTGCACAATATCTCCCTTTTGCTCACCATATTGTGTTTTTTCCAGCCATGTAAATTGCTGCGCCTGCATACGTAAAAAATTGGAACAACGTGTACCGTAAAGTGGACTTTGTATAAAAGTCGATGACAACAACGCTTCCATCTCCAATGAAATCCCTGTTTGCGGTAACAATTCAGATGCAACTTTGCGTTCATCTTGCAAAATATCCCACGCCGCAGCATTTAGCTCTGCCGTTGCAAGATCAGGCAATTGCAGCATCGGTAAAAACTCCTGCGTAAAGCGTTTGCGTAAGCGTGCAGTTTTCTCCCAAGGGTCACTCATCAATCCATTCGACACCACATAAACGCCTTTAGCTAAAACCTGCGGCGCTTCTCCACGGTTACTCATGTACACCGCTTGAGTGGTGTCACCCACAAATAAATTAAAACCTGCATATTCACATTGCTGTTTTTCTAAGGCTTGCGCAAAACGGATAGGCGTTTGCTCAGATTCTAAAAAAGCCTGAATAATATGCCCACGTGAAGTTGGATATTCACGAACATCATTCGCATCACGATAATTGGTAATCACAGCCCAGCGTCCCGATGGGGTAATGCCCATCCACGTACCGCCCGATTCTAAATCTTGCCCTGCAACAATTGGACTATCAGACCATGCTGCCAGTGCTGCTGTCGGACGCCGATAGAACTCATCTCGATTTGAAATCAAACACAGTGGTGTGTCTGTCAAGACCTGCCAAGCCAATGCCACAATACACATAATTTAAACTCTTGATCTTTACACATTGAATGTACAACATTTTTCATCACATTCAGCTAAAATCTGTGCAAAACAGAATCACAAGGAACAGGAATGCTCACCTATCCAAATATTGACCCCGTTGCTATTTCGCTCGGGCCTTTACAAGTCCATTGGTATGGCTTGATGTATTTACTGGCATTTTTATTTGCATGGGGTTTGGCAACTTACCGTGCCAAACAACGTGGCTGGACACCAGACATGGTTTCCGACCTGATCTTTTACGGCGCTTTGGGCGTGGTGATTGGTGGACGTGTCGGTTATGTGTTTTTCTACGGCTTTGAACAATTTTTGGAAAATCCACTGTGGTTATTCCAAGTCTGGACAGGCGGCATGAGTTTCCATGGCGGCTTTCTGGGCGTGATTTTAGCCATGCTGTTCTGGTGTAAAAAATACAAAATGACGTGGTTTCAAACTTTGGATTTTATTGCCCCATGTGTACCTACAGGTCTAATGTTTGGTCGTATTGGTAACTTTATTGGTGGTGAATTATATGGTCGCCCTGTGACCGATCCGAATTTTGCTTTGGGGATGATTTTCCCGACCGATCCTTTACAATTGGTACGTCATCCATCGCAATTGTATCAAGCCTTATGTGAAGGTCTAATCCTGTTTATTGTACTGTGGTGGTTTAGTTCAAAGCCACGTCCACGCATGGCAGTGTCTGCCCTATTCCTGATTGGTTATGGTTTGGCGCGCTTTGTTGTCGAATTTTTCCGCGAACCCGATCATGGTCAGCTCTTTATTGCATGGATGAGTAAGGGACAATTCCTGAGCTTACCAATGATTTTGGTCGGTTTCTGGATGATGTGGTATGCCTATCAAAAGAAAATTTATGATTGGGGGCCGCAAAAAAACAGCTAAGCTACTACCCATTTAAATGCAGGTTTCATCCATTCAGGCGAAGTCAATCTTCGCCTTTTTTATGCTACAGTGCTATCTATTACTTACACTTTTCAGACATCAATATCTCACATGCTTGAATTTTGGTTTAACCCACAGGTTGCGGTCACAAAGAAAATTGCCCTGCTGATGGTGATCGCGCTGGTCACTGCAGCGGTATACTTCTTAGAACCCTTAAAGCTCGATGCGATTTTAATGTTTCTGGCCACAGGTATTGTTTTTTTAATTTGTCGTTACTGCAAAATTCATTTTACTGCACAACATCCCACAGGTTGGTTGGCACGACTATTGACTTGGATTCCACTGGCGTTGTTACTCGCAATAATTTTCATGCAGATTCAACACGGTGAAATTTTACTGTCGGGCGCTCAAGGCATTGGCTTTACCGCTTTGGCTATTTGCCTGTTTTCGCCGTTGGCTTTACTGCATCAACATCACGCTTCCGACACACAATAAAGTCACAACTTTAAAAACTCTGCTATTATTCTTTCTGATTTACTGGGCATCGAATTGCCCAAACAAAAAATATTTCTTTTGCTTGACCAGAGAACGCTATGCGCCAGTATTTAGACCTACTCCAACATATTCTTGACCATGGTGGCGACAAAGGTGACCGTACCGGAACAGGCACACGTTCAGTGTTTGGGCACCAAATGCGTTTTAACCTTGCACAAGGTTTTCCACTGCTGACTACCAAAAAAGTACATTTCCGTTCTATCGTAATTGAGCTGTTATGGTTTTTAAAAGGCGATACCAACGTCAAATATCTACAAGAACATAAAGTCAGTATTTGGGATGAATGGTCTACCGCAGAACAAACCGCGCGCTTTGGTCGTCCTGAAGGTGAACTTGGCCCAGTGTACGGACATCAATGGCGTAATTTTGGTGCAACACAAAAAGCCGATGGTCTGTATGAGCAAGATGGTTTTGACCAAATTGCATGGTTAATCAATGAAATTAAAACCAATCCAAATTCACGTCGTTTAATCGTGTCAGGCTGGAACCCGAAAGAAGCAGGTCAAGTTGCTTTACCGCCTTGCCATACTTTATTCCAGTTTTTTGTGCACAACGGCAAACTCTCATGCCAGCTATATCAACGCAGTGCCGATGTGTTTTTAGGCGTGCCTTTTAATATTGCCAGCTATGCTTTACTAACCCACATGATCGCGCAAGTCTGTGATTTAGAAGTCGGAGATTTTGTCTGGACAGGTGGCGATACGCATTTATATGCCAACCACTTTGAACAGGCACAGTTACAGCTAAGCCGTGAACCACTGGCGTTATGTCAGTTAAAACTCAATCCTGAAATCAAAGATATTTTCGATTTTAAATTTGAAGATATTGAAATTGTAGGCTATGAGTCACATCCTGCAATTAAAGCACCTGTCGCTGTTTAATTGCCTGTTGCTAGATTTATCATCTCAACATTTAAATTGCCCCAACGTCCCCAAAAGATGCTTGGCAGACTAAGAAAATACGAGCCTAATTATGTCATTTCAAAATTTAGAAGTTGTACACGTAGTCGCTATGGATCAACAACGCTGCATTGGTCAGGGTAACCAATTGCCGTGGCATATTTCGGCAGACTTAAAACACTTCAAAGAAATCACCCAAGGTGGCGTGGTGATTATGGGACGCAAAACCTTGGAGTCGATGGGACGCACCCTGCCTAAACGTGTCAATTGGGTGATTACCCGCGACCCAAACTGGGCATTTGAAGGCACAAAAGTGGCGCATAGCATTGAAGATGCCTTGCAACAAGCCGTTGCCGATGTTCAAGCCTCAGAAAAACCAAACACTTTATTTATTATTGGTGGTGGTGAAATTTTTAGCCAAACTATGCCGATTGCGGACCGTTTGGAACTGACACATATTGAACTAGATGTTCAGGGAGATGCGCATTATCCTGCCATTCCTGCCGAGTTTAAAAAAGTGGCCTCAGAACAGCATGTCGATGAAAAATCAGGGATTGCCTTTGAGTTTGCCCGCTATCAAAAATAATGCTGACAGCCTTGGCAATATTTGATTATGATGACTTAAACGGAATTTAACTTTGCCTCAGGAATGGCGGATGCTGCATTTCATCTTCAGTTTAGGTGTCGTTCTTTCTTCTATTTGGCTCAGTATGGCCTTGTGGATTCATCAGCCTTTGGGTTGGTTAATGAGCCGTGTGCTGATTGGGACTTGGCTAGCCTTCACCCTCAGCATTTTGGGCATTTATATCACTCAGCATTTGCTCAGTCGCAATCAGGATATTTTGGTTTATCTTTTGGGTTTTACCTTGGGGCTGTTTTGGTATTTTGGGATGGATGCCAAGCAAGACCGTGACTGGAACCCTGAAGTAGCCCGTATGCTGCATTATGAACAAGTACAAGATCAGGTCACGCTGCACAATGTCCGCAATTTTGACTGGCATGCCGATGGTCGCTATACCGAACGTTGGGAAACCCGCCAATTTAACCTGAAACAGATTACGGGGGTGAATATCATCACCTCTTACTGGATGGGGCCAAAAATTGCGCATACCTTAGTCAGTTTTGACTTTGCCGATCAAGCGCCACTCACCTTTTCCATTGAAATTCGCAAAGAAAAACACGAAGAGTTTTCTGCGATTGGTGGCTTCTTTCGGCAATATGAACTCAGCCTTGTCGCTGCCGATGAAAAAGATATCATCTACACCCGCAGCAATATTCGGGGTGAGCAAGTTTATTTTTTCCCGATCCAGCTCAATCCACAAGAAGCACAAGCACTGTTTCAGGAATATCTGCATAAAGCCGATGCTTTAGCCGCCAAAGCGCGTTGGTATAATACGTTGACCAGTAATTGCACCACGCTGCTGTTTGACATGATTCAGGCAGTATCTCAAAAACGTTTCCCTGCCGACTATCGTCTGTTTGCTTCGGGTTATTTACCCAATTATTTATATGATTTGCATGCGCTGGATCATCGTTGGGATATGCAAACTTGGTATCAACGTGCCCACATTAACCCACGTGTGGAAAACTTAAAAGATATCCACAGCCAAGACTTTTCCGCGCTCATTCGACAAGGCGTGCAGCTCGATTCTTCAGCAAACATCAGCACGCCTTATTCGCATCCGACTTATCAGAACAAAGTGCTGCCCTGACCTATTTTGGTCATTTTGCGCAGATACAATCAATTCAGAGAAAAAACCACACCATATCTTGGAAAAAGTTGCAGCAAACATACAAATTTAACTAGAGCCACGGCGCATAATTTGTTTAGATAGCAACAATTTCAAAAAATTAGAGATCATTCCATGCTAAAAAAATACTTCGGGATCACCTTATTGGGTGCAATGATTGCTTTATCAGGATGTGAAACTATGCCAACTCAAACGAGTGCAAGCCAAATTAGCGCAATCAATCAAGCCAACTTAGTACAACGTACATGGACTGCTACGCAATTGGGCAACAGCATGTTAAAAACAGAAGCAAACCGCCAAAACTTGCCATATTTAAACTTTGATGCCGCCACACAAACAGTCACAGGTTCAGATAGTTGTAACCGACTCAGCGGTAGTTATGTCGCAGGACGTGACACCCTACAATTGGGGCAATTGGCAACCACGCGAATGGCTTGCTTAAATAACAACAACTTAGATCAGAAATTTCATGAAGCCCTAAATAAAGTGACGCATTATCAGGTCTATGGTAAAACCCTGAAATTGCTAGATCGCCATGGAAATTTACTGATTCAATTTGAAACACCAACGGCTGCACGTTAACGGCTAAGCCTAATAATAGACAGGCTTAAAATGGTTTATTCATAAAATATAAGGACAAAATCATGCAACAAGCATTGTTTGGTGGCGGATGTTTCTGGTGTGTCGAAGCCGTATTTTTACAACTGCAAAGCGTAGAAAAAGTCACCAGCGGTTATGCAGGTGGACATACCTTAAACCCAAGCTATGAAGATATTTGCCGTGGCGACAGCGGACATGCAGAAGTCATTTTGATTGATTTTGATGAGCAGCAGATCAGCTATTCACAATTACTTGAGGTGTTTTTTGCCACACACGACCCAACCACATTAAACCGTCAGGGCAATGATGTCGGCACACAATACCGCTCTGTGATTTATTATTTAGATGCTACACAGCAACAAGCTGCCGCCGAGATGATTGCAGCCTTACAAGCTGAAGGTGTGAATGTTGTGACTGAACTCAGTGCAGCACCTGAATTTTACCCTGCAGAAGACTATCATCAGAATTTCTTTGCCAAAAATCCAAATCAGGGCTACTGCAATTTTTCCATTCCACCGAAACTGAATAAATTACGCAGTAAATTTCAGCATTTACTGAAAGTATAACCATTGGATTTAAAAGCAAGTACAAAACGGTGATACTCATCTTTTGATGACATCACCGTTTACACCACTATTTATTTTACAAAAGTCGTCCAGACAAATGCCTGAGTACGTCCTTGTAAGGTCATCTTCAACTGATCGCCCGACTGTAATGCTGCCACCCCTGCAGGTGTACCAGTCATTACCACATCACCAGGTTCTAAACTAAATACTTGGCTAATATCTGCCAACAATGCCGCAATATCAAAAATCAATAAACTGGTATCGCCTTGCTGACGTAATTCATCATTAATGTCCAAACGATATTGCACGTTTTTCCAGTCCTGAATTTCCGATACATCCACCCAATCTGCCAACACACAAGAACCGTCAAACGCTTTGGCTCGTTCCCACGGCTGTCCTTTTTTCTTGAGTTCATCCTGCAATTCACGCAAAGTTAAATCCAAACCCAAGGTCACTGCACCTACAGCATCCAATACTTTGGCAGGATCTGTGTCTGCATTTAAAGGTTGGTCAATGCGTAAACTCAATTCACATTCATAGTGACAATTGCCCCAGACCTTATTCCACGTAATCCCATCACTTAAACTGCGTAAACTGCTTGGCGGTTTAATAAATAACACAGGACGATCAGGTACAGCATTACCTAATTCTTTGGCATGGTCTGCATAACTGCGACCGACACAGACAATTTTAGATGGACGTGTACTCATGATCATCCTCAAATAACTCGTAAATTGGGAAAATTAGAACTTACTTTTTAAAAGTATTTTCAAAAACCGTTTGTTCTGCAGCCAGATTAAATGCACGTTTCGGTACAATCACCACTGTACGATTTTTTAATTCCAGCATATAGGTGAGTTTACCCACAGCGAAATTTTGCACCTCGTTATAATGAAATACCTGTTTACGACCATTGGCATACAGCTCGGCATAGTCCTGAAATAAATCAATGCCTTGCTCGCTTTTTCCAAATTGGTATTTTACAAACTGGCGTTTAAACATCATTGGCAAAAACCAATAACGCATTAAAGTTTGCAAGATTAAAAAGAAAGCACCCAGTGCAACATAATAGCGACCTACCCCATCGAAACCCAAATAAAAGCCCCAAGCAATAATCGCCACACTAATCAACGGTGTAATAAAACGGGTAAATTGTTTTTTACCAAAAGTCGCAAGGGCAAAGCCGTCTTGAGATTCTTCTAAATTTAAAAAATAGCGCAAAGACAATGCTGGCTGCGTGTCAGACATAAGCTCATCATCAAGTCATTCAAATTGAGCTAAATCTTACACTAGATTGAGCACTTTCCTTATTTTTTTCGTGTTTATTCGCTCAAAGCCAGACGTAAAACAATGGTCATGCTTTTGACACAGAAATTTCATCATTTTTAGATAGTGTAGATGCAAAAAAACCGCATCAAAAGTGCGGTTTTTTATTTCAAGTTGGTGCGCTCAGAGAGATTCGAACTCCCGACCCCTTAGTTCGTAGCCAAGTGCTCTATCCAGCTGAGCTATGAGCGCGACGACTTGATGGGGTGCATTATACGTGTTTTTTTCTGGCTGTTAAGTATTAATTCATCATTTTGCAATCAAATGCACAGATATTGGACGATTCAAAAGAATTTTAACGTAAAACCATGAGTACACTATTCTTTTTAATAAACTGATTATTGTTTGAGTTTACTAAATTTCAGGCACAAAAAAACCGCATTTAAGCGGTTGATTGTTCAAGTTGGTGCGCTCAGAGAGATTCGAACTCCCGACCCCTTAGTTCGTAGCCAAGTGCTCTATCCAGCTGAGCTATGAGCGCATTACTTGTGTGCCAATTTAGGCGATACGTTACTGTTCGGTTTACTTATTGGTGCGCTCAGAGAGATTCGAACTCCCGACCCCTTAGTTCGTAGCCAAGTGCTCTATCCAGCTGAGCTATGAGCGCGACATAAGTAAAGCGTGGCGGTGAGAGAGGGATTCGAACCCTCGATACAGTTACCCGTATGCGTCCTTAGCAGGGACGTGGTTTCAGCCACTCACCCATCTCACCGTAACGTGCCGCCATAATACAAATTAAGTGCTAGCACTGCAAGCTTCGATACCACAATTTTTGCATATTTTTGCTCAATTAAATATTTTTTAAACAATTTTCAGGATTCATCACCAGAATTACGCCTGAACTTTTGGCAATCGCTGCACAAAAACTAGAAACATCGTAAAATAACGACAGAAAACACATTATTGCAATCATTTACGTGCAGTCTTTCCGTACATGACTTATGCTAAACCTATCTTCTGACATGAAGTTTATTCCATGATGAAAAATTGGGTCGATCCTGAAGCGAAAGCTGAAGCCGAACGCTACGAAAATCCTATTCCAAGCCGTACCTTAATCTTAGAAACCATTGAAACCTTGCAAGCGGCACAGTCACATGCAGACTTGGTAGAGCATTTTGCGATTGCCGATCAAAAAAGTATTGACGCCCTGAGCCATCGTTTAATTGCCATGGTACGTGATGGTCAGCTCATGAAAGATGGATTCAAGTTCCAGCTGGCTGCAGAACAACCGACTCATGACGCCACGGTTTACATCAACAGTAAAGGTTTAGGCACAGCCAATATTGCAGGTCATGAAGATATTTTATTGCCTGAACGCGAACTACGTTTGGTGTTTAATGGCGATCAAGTCAAAGTCCGCCAGACTTCGGTAGATCGTAAAGGCAAGGCATGGGGCTTTATTACCGAAGTCACCCAGCGTCGTGTCAAACAAATCATTGGTAAATTGTCAGAATACGATGGTGAATATTTTATTCAGCCTGCCCAGCCAAATAGCCATCAACCCATTACCCTTGAAAAAGAATTAATTGAACATGCCCAAGTTAAATTGGGCGATTCCGTGCGCATTGCCATTGACGACTATCCAACCCGCGAAGAATTTGCCACAGGACATATTATTCAGTCGATGGCAGACAAAGCCGAAACTGAAATTATTATTCCGCAAACCATTTTAGAATTTGGTCTGCCGTATGAATTTCCTGAAGATGTCATTCAAGAAGCTGAAAGCTTTCAAGAACCGACTGCCCAAGACCGTGAAGGACGTGTTGATTTACGCGATTTAGCCTTAGTGACTATTGATGGTGAAGATGCCCGCGACTTTGACGATGCGGTATACGCCGAAAAACGTCCAGGCGGTGGTTACCGTGTCGTAGTCGCAATTGCCGATGTCAGCCATTATGTCCGTACAGGCAAACCGTTGGATGATGAAGCTCAGGAACGTGGGACTTCAGTCTATTTCCCGCATTTTGTATTGCCGATGTTGCCTGAAGCTTTATCGAATGGCTTATGTTCGCTGAATCCGCAGGTTGACCGTTTGTGTATGGTCTGCGATTTAAAACTGTCACGCGCAGGTCGGGTCACAGGTTTTGAATTTTATCCATCAGTCATGCATTCCAAAGCACGTTTAACCTATACCCAAGTGGCACAGTATTTTGAGGGTGATAGTGCGGCAATTCCAGAAGATCGGGAGGTGCGCAAATCATTAAATACTCTGTTCCAACTGTATCAAGTGCTGAAAGGTTTACGTGCTGAACGTCATGCCATGGAGTTTGAAACCGTTGAAACCTACATGACCTTTGATGAGTTAGGTGGAATTAAAGAAATTTTGCCGCGCAGCCGTAACGATGCGCATAAACTGATTGAAGAATGTATGTTACTCGCCAACGTCGCAGCAGCAGAATATGCACTCAAACATGATGTGCCGATGCTGTACCGTGTGCATGAACCGCCAGAGTTTTCACGTATTCAAAAAGTCCGTGATTTTGTCAAATTACTTGGGCTACATTTTCCAGAACAACCCACTCAGGCCGACTATCAAGCGGTGATTGAAGCCACTAAAGATCGTATTGATGCACCAAGTATTCACGCGGTGTTATTACGCTCAATGATGCAAGCCTATTATGGCGCCAATAATTCAGGTCACTATGGTTTAGCTTACGATGCCTACACGCATTTCACTTCACCAATTCGTCGCTACCCTGACCTATTGTTGCATCGTGCCATTAAAGCGCATTTAAAACAAAAACCATCACCACTTTCGGGCGCAGCTTTAGATGATGCAGGCGAACATTATTCTGCAACTGAACGTCGTGCCGATGAAGCCTCACGCTCTGTCACCACATGGCTAAAATGCCACTATATGCAGCAGCATTTGGGTGAAGAATTTGTGGGCGTAATTTCTGCAGTAGCCGAATTTGGTTTATTTGTTACTCTCAAAGACCTTTATGTCGATGGCATGATTCATGTCAGCCAGTTGGGCGATGACTTCTTTGTATTTGACCAAGCCAGCCAAAGTCTAATTGGACAAGCACGTGGTCAAAGCTTTAGCTTGGGTGATGAAGTCAAAATTAAAGTCGCGGCTGTCAATTTAGAAGATCGCAAAATTGATTTTGAGCTCATGCAGCAACTCACCCATGCAGGTCGTGCTATTCGTATGCGCGCACCGCGCGTGGCAAAACCGTTCAGCCGTGAAGCCACTGAAGAAGTTTTTTCTGAGCGTCCAAGCAAGGCGACTTTAAGTGAAAACGGTGAGCAACCTGTGCCGAAGAAAAAGCCAAAAAGCAAACCGAGCTCTTACGGTAAAAAAACCTCAGCGAAGTCGGAAGCTAAACAGAAAGACAAAGCCAAAAAAAAGACCAAGGTGAAAAAGAAAAAAGCCAATGCCAAGTCTAAATTGGACTAGCATCAACTATTTTCAACTTCTTTCTAACAACTTCAAAAAGAGCTACGGCTCTTTTTGTTTTTGGGGATCGCGTCAAACAGCCGTATTGTGCTGAATTTATCACCTTGATTAGCTAAATCTGCGCTTATGCCTTGATTTCAGCCCTCAAAAGCCCTACATCTATAAATCATGAAAGAAATTTAGATGGCACTCAAAAAATGAAATTACAGCAAGCAACTTTACCTGTTCCCCAATTTGATCAAATTACACTGGCAGATTTAAAACAAAAAATTGAGCATGCTATTCAGCAGGGACAAAACTTTTTAAATAATCTGACTGCAGTACCTGAAAATACGACGGCGCAATTAAATGTTTTAGAACAGATTGATCAGCTCGAAAATAACATGTGCGAAGCATGGGGCGTGCTGTCACATTTAAATGCGGTCATGAATAATCCTGAAACCCGCGAAGTGTATCAAGCGCTGTTACCAAGTTTAAGCGACTACTACACTCAATTGGGTCAGCACACGGTGTTGTATCAAAGCTATCAACATATTCACGACGCCAACACCTTTAAAGATTTGCCTGCTGCACAACAAAGCGCAATTCAACTGGCATTGCGCGACTTTAAACTGTCAGGTGTGGCCTTAGAAGGTGAAGCTAAAAAACGCTATGCTGAAATTTCAGCGCGTTTATCGCAACTGTCATCAGACTTTTCCAATCATGTGTTGGATGCCACCCAAGCCTATTACAAAGTATTGTCCGAAGATCAGCTCAAAGGTTTACCGCCAAGCAGCGTTGAATTGCTGAAACAATATGGTCAGCAACGCGAATTGGAACAAGCTGTGGCAACACTGGATATTCCTGCCTATTTAGCCATTATGACCTATGCCGATGATCGTGCTTTGCGCGAAACCTTGTATCAGGCATACACTACTCGCGCGTCCGATCAATCAGCCCAGTCTGAATTTGACAACACCCCGATCATGGAAGAAATCTTGCGTTTACGTCAAGAAATGGCGCAATTGCTCGGTTTTAACAACTATGCAGAATTATCCCTTGCCAGCAAAATGGCACCAAGTGTCGAAGCAGTCGATCAATTCCTGCGTGAACTGGCAGAACATGCTCGTGCACCTGCAGAACAAGAAATTGCCGAACTCAAAGCCATTGCCGCCCAAGATGGGATTGATACCTTACAACCGTGGGATACAGGCTACTATTCTGAAAAATTAAAATTACAGCAATTTAACCTTTCACAAGAAATGTTAAAACCATATTTCCCTGCACCGAAAGTGGTTGAAGGGCTATTTAGCATCGTCAAGCGTTTATACGATGTCGATATTATTGAGCGCGCTGCCCCTGTTTGGCATCCTGATGCACGTTATTTTGAACTTGAAGATCAAGGTCAAGTGATTGGTGGTTTTTACTTTGATCTATATGCCCGTACAGGCAAACGCGGCGGCGCATGGATGAGTGGTTTCCGTTCACGCATGCAATTGGCACAAGGTTTACAAAAACCAATTTGCTATATGGTGTGTAACTTTACCCCACCTGTTGCAGACCAACCCGCGCTTTTAACGCATGATGAAGTCATCACCCTATTCCATGAATTTGGACATGGCTTACATCACATGCTAACTGAAGTAGATAATATTGCTGTGGCAGGTACACATGGTGTCGCTTGGGATGCGGTGGAATTACCAAGCCAATTCATGGAATTTTGGACTTGGGATCAAGATAGTTTAGATATGCTGAGTGCGCATATTGAAACCCAAGACACCCTGCCAGAACACCTGCTTAAAGCACTGTTAGATGCACGTTTCTTCCAGTCGGGAATGCAGAGCCTGCGCCAAATTGAATTTGCCCTGTTCGATTTAAGTATTCATCGCAGCAACCCTGCTTTAAATGCGGAACAGATTCAAGCCATGCTAGATGATATTCGTCAAAACTATGCCGTTGCGCCAACTACAGCTTACAACCGCTTCCAGCACAGCTTCAGCCATATTTTCGCAGGCGGCTATGCTGCAGGATATTATTCATACAAATGGGCAGAGGTTTTGGCCAGCGATGCCTTTGATCGCTTTGAAAATGAAGGGCTATTTAACACCGAAACTGGCAAGCAGTTTAGACAGTTTATTCTAGCAGTTGGCGGAAAAGATTCAGCGCTTGACGCATTTATCAATTTCCGCGGACGCGAGCCAAAAATAGACGCACTATTACGTCATCAAGGTTGGACGAACATAGTCAAAAACGCTTAAACTAAGAACTTTAGATGAAGTTAGGGGAGTCGTGATGACCATTAAACGTCGTTTCATTGCAGGCGCAAAATGTCCGAAATGTCAGGCGATGGATCGGGTTGTCATGCTCACCGCTGACGAAGCTGAATGGATCGAATGTATCGAGTGTGATTATACGGAAAACCGTCCAACACATATTGATGAACCTGAAATCCCAGAGGTTTCAGATGAAATTGGGGTGATCCAGTTTAAGCCGCGTCAGTCAAAGTAAAACAATAAGGTTCAACAACGCATGACTGAAGATCAACGACATAACCCTAAGCTTTTATGGGCGATTACGGGTGGGTTAATTATTGTCATTATTGCCGTATTTATCTTTCAATGGATGGGCGATAGCGACAATACTGCGCCTATAGAAACTGCCCCAACTACGGCGTCTGTAGCGAAAGCTGTACCTGCTAAAGCAACGCCATTGCAAGAAGATGAAGCAGCACCAAAACAGTTGGTCACAGAAGATTTACTCAAAGCACCTATATCTGAGAATGCAGCGCTTGCCAAAGAAGAAGTGGCTAAATTAGATGACATTCAAAATCAGCTGAATGATCAACGTGCCTTATTAAAACAGCAACATAACGATGCCGATGAATTGATTAAACTGAAAGAAGAACAAATCAAAATACTGGAAGCCCAACTGGCACAGTAAGCCTCCTCTGCTTCACATCAGTCATTTTAAAATACGATAAAGGGTCAGTGTTGTAGCCAATTTAAGCTAGAATAGCCAGAGGTTATTCTGGCTTTATTTGTATGACATCTTCTGGTTCTGCCCAACAAAATTTGCTCAAAGCAATTATGCTGTTGACCTGCTCTGCCTTTCTGTTTTCACTCATGGGAGTGTGCGTTCGTTACGCATCAGAAACGGTAGATAATGCCACAGTGGTATTTTTCCGTAATTTTATTGGTTTGTTTATTTTTATCCCGTTCATTTTCAATAAAGGCTTGGGCTTTTTTAAAACTGAAAAGTTATGGATGCACACTTGGCGTTCGGTGGTCGGCTTAACCGCCATGTATGGTTTTTTCTACGCGATTGCCAATCTAAAACTGTCCAATGCGATGGTCTTTACCTATTCATCGCCTATTTTTATTCCCTTAATTGCATGGCTATTCCTTAAAGAAAAAATCACCAAACCGATGCTATTGGCTGCGTTCATTGGTTTATTTGGCGTGTTATTTGTCGCCAAACCCGATGCAGGTATGTTTAATAGCATGTCCGCAATTGGACTCAGTGCCAGTTTTTTAGCAGCGATGGCTTTTGTCACGGTACGCGCCCTGACTCAAACCGAACCGCCTGAACGCATTGTGTTTTATTTTTGCATGATTGGGACACTCATTTCTGTTGTACCGATGTTCTGGTCATGGCGTCCTTACAACTTAAAAGAATTGAGTTTTTTAATTGGTGCAGGATTGCTGGCCAATATCAGTCAGATCTTTATGTCCAATGCCTACCGTCTTGCCCCTGCTGGGCAAATTGGCCCTGTCAATTACATTGCGATTATTTTTGCAGGGATTTGGGGCTTTAGCTTTTGGCATGAAACGCCAGACTTATTTAGTTTGATTGGCTTTGCCCTCATTTTGCTTGCCATTATTTTATGCAGTCCACTGTTACAAAAACACCTGAATCATCACTCCCCGCATTCATAATGCTGCTTTGTATTCCCTGCATATCAACCTATTAAAAAAACACCCCATAGCGAACTACAGGGTGCTGTTAAATAATAAGATGACAGTGATTAAGTATCCATGTGCTTATTCATACCAGCCGAATAGCTTAAACGCATACGGTGCATAAGCAATAATCAACATCGCAGGAAGCATCACAATCATAGGCAAAATCCAACGCTCATAACGATAATAGAACGATTTATGACGAACTTCCGCATCGGCTGCAGCGACTTCTTCATCACCAATCGACTGCCTTGCCAATAAGTGATTCAGCGCTACAGGTGGCGTCACATAGCCTAGTTCAAAACCAATTAAGGTAATCATCCAGAAATGCACAGGATGAATCCCATATTGATAAGCCACAGGTGCAACCGTTGCAGAAATTAGAATCACCGCACCAAATGGATCCATAATCATGCCCACAAAAATCATCAGGGCAACAATCAGGCTAATCACAATAAAGATGCTGCTAATGTCTGTTGGAAACGCTTCCATAATTTCAATGCGTTCTAAATAGCCGCCCACACTGACTGAAAGCGCCATCAAAATCACCAATGCCCCAATATGTCCCACCGTTTCACTGGTAGATAAATGCAGTGCTTTGAAAAAACCATATTGACGCAATGGTGAATCAGGTGCGGTCAATAATGAACGCTCAGATGAAGCTGTTGTCTGTTGTGCTGTAGGCTTATGATCAAAACTCTGATCCCACTGCCCCATGGCTGGAATAGGTGCAGGTTCATGGCGCAATTTATCAAATAGCACCATCATCAATAAAATAACCGGCATCATGACAGGAGCAGTAAATTCATTCATATTGGTGTCTAAAGCATATTTATAGAACAGCCAAATCAACACAAAAATAAGGATATAGGGCATTACAGGGCCAATAGCACGTAGGGACAATGGCGCAGCTATTCTTGGTGCAGCAATGCGGAATTTATTTTCAGCAAAGAACAACGAAATCACTAAAAACAGGGTTGAAGTCAAAAGAAACACATACAAACCATAGTGATATAGCATGTCCGTTGTGACTTCTTTATTCAGCGATGCCACCACAACAATCAATAGGCAAGGGCGAAGCACCACCCCCATTGAACCCGACATGGCAGTTGCCGCTAATGCAAACTGACGTCGTCCACCCGCATTCCAAACTTCTTTATAAATGATCGCACCTGCAGCAATGACAAAAATCCCCGATGCACCGGTATAAGCCGTTGGTAATGCAGCAGCAATCAGAATCAGCCAGGTTAAGGTTTCAGGTGCCAAATTCCACGGACGCAGAATATTCAGGAACAAATCCACAATTCGGGTTTGTTTGAGCAACATCCCCGCCCAAATAAACAATGCCAAGTTCAGGAAAATACTGGAGAATTCGACCAGTTGCCCCAAGTAAATCCCTTGCCCCATTGGATAATCCATCAGGAAGGTAAAAGAGAAACCTGTACTAATTGCCATATAGGCATACAAAGGTACGCTCAGGAAAGCAAGACCTAAACTACCGCCTTCACGGGTCGGTGCAGGTGGCTTAATAAGCTGGAATAAACTAATTAAAGTCAGAGTTGCAAACAGAATCATCCACATCCAGTAAATGATTTGCGTTTCACCACTCATCGGTACGCCTGAATTGAGTACTGAACGATATTGACTGATACTTGACGAGGTTAAGAAACCATTCGCCACCACCATTAAGGTCGAATACACCTTGAAGTCAATTTTGGTCGCAGGGCCACGTAAACCAATGTGATGGGTCTTTAAAGTGGCACTAATTGCAGCAAAGACCACCATCAACACCAATAAAATGGCACGGTTTTCAGTACCAAATTTAAAAATGCCAAAGAAAGAGGTTTCAATGGTTCGATACATTTTCAAGCTTGGATGAGCTTGAATATGCTGAATCGCCTGATCATGAAATTGAAATTTTTCTTCACAAATTTGTTTGGCTGCCAAAATTGAAGCACGGACATCTGACTCAGAGGCGGTGCCAAAAATATCGGCAAACTCATCAGCAGCATTGGCTTGCATTTGGGCATGTACTTGCGCATCGACATCGGGGTTGCGTTCACAGTCAGGTGCAGTGGGTTCGGCACGTAAAAATGAATATTGCATACCTGTTGCAGGGTCACCATATAGGCGTTCACCCATGCGCAACAACTGACCATGTACCATTTCACCTGTACCAATAATGAGGGTCAGTAACAACAAGATCAAAATAACGAATGTAGAAATCCATTCTGTCCATATATGTCTGAGCAAAGCCAAGCCAGACCTGCGTTGTCCGTTATTGTGCATATATTTTCCTGTTTTTATTCTGCGCAGAAACCGAGACTCTCGAATTTCTGTCTATCCTTATTCAACGGAATGTCCATCTTCCATTGAGCATTTTTGTATTCAGTTTAAATGTGCATGAGCGTCGTTATTTTTAAAATGACAATATAGATTTTCTTTTAAGTAAAAATGGTCAATTGTGAGATTTTTTGTGAGCCCTTTTTGCCATCATTTTGATGTAATTTTAATGCGGATCAATGCAATAGGCCCAAATAATATAAGCCAGTGCAAAAATTACTCCCCAAATCACCCCCAATAAATGTGCCTCAACTAATACAGGACTGCCGATTAATTCTGCTGTACCCAAACTGCCCACTGTATTTTCCCAAATCAGTTTAGATAAAATAAGCAGCAAGACCAATGTGGCAAAGCCACGTTCTTTTTTATAAAGCAAATGCACACATGCCACCGCCACATAAGCACCATGCAACACCCCAGAAAGTCCTGCATAGGCATTAATATCGGCAAGGAAGTAATAGAAACTCAGACTAATCGCTGGCGGTAGTACCAACAAAAGCGCCACAAAGTGCCATACTTTGGCATGCGGAAAAATAAAAGGTAAACAGGCAAACGCGATCATATTGAGTAAATAATGAATCCAGCCCACATGCACCCAATGCCCTGTCCATAAGCGCCAAAATTCATCCAATAAATGTGTAGACCAATAAATAAAATGCTCTGCAAAAATCTGCAAACATGCCGAAACCGACATACATGCCGCAATAAACACAATTTTTCGACTGAGAAATTGAGATGAATATTGCATAGGCGCTTGCATCCTCCAAATTATTCTTGTTATGTGCTTCGGCAAACGGATTGCCCAATCCTAAAACTTCTTGTCTATATTGAATTGGGCAATCTTGATATTTTTACAATTGAGCTGCCGTATCCTCATTAAATAAATCATCTAATTCAGATGAATCATCTTGCTCATCCCAGAAACGTTGCTGATCACCCGTACGCACACCTGTATGTTCAGTCCAGTAACGGTCTGAAATTCCTTGTACCATGCTTCCCGCCATGGCATCAATCAATTTAAATTGTGGATTTACAGGTTTTTCGTCACTGCGTGCATTAGAAAAGGCTTTGAGTGCATCGCGGATTTTGGCATCTTCACCACCGGCTTGGGCAGCAACCGCATATAAAGCGTGTGATAAACGCACCCCTTTATTTTCACCAATTTGCATCGACTGCTTTAAGGTTTGATACGGATCAGGTTTGCCATCTCCCGCACCTGGAAGCAAAGTCCAAATTACGGCACGTGTAGCCTCTGGTGCGCCCCAGAATTTTTCATTGTTTAAACAGGTCATACCACGTTCAACAATCGCGGCAATATCTTTAGGCACATGCACTGCCCCGCCTGAATTAATATCATTGGTCATGGCTTGCAAGCCACTCAACATCCCCAACATATACACAGTTTGATCAATATCACTGTTCATTTTTGGACAACCTTCGCCCAAAGGTTTCCGATATTTCTTTTCCCAACGATGCTGAAACAATTGATAGCCTGTGTATTGGCGCTGTGCCGCCAAAGCCGCCCAACGTTTTTGCTGAATCCGCGCATCTTGCGCTTCGCCCACTTGCCCTGCTTTTGCTGCACGTAAATAACGCAATTCAGCATCCAAAGCTTTTTCTTCAGCACAAATTCCTGCAGCCGAGTACATCAATACTGCAACACGTGTCGGGTCTGCACCCATGTCTTTGGTGGCCATAATGGCTGGTGTAAGTGAGTTACCAGAATTACACACCATTTCAGCATCTTCCATGGCCAAAATTGGCGGCACAATATGCTTTTCAGTAAAACCAAGCGCGACATTCGCTCCCGTTTTAACCACTTGTGAACAACCTGATAATAATAAACTTGTGATTGCGAATACGGCCACACCCTGGCCTATTTTTTGGACTTGCGACATTTTCCTGTCCTCTATAATTGTGTTTATGTCCATTGCAACAAACATAGCAGAAGCAATATCTGAATAAAAGCATCTTGCTTCAGCTTCAGATAGATAACTTTGCCATGTTTTTCAGTCTTGAAAATTGACTGTAATCTGTCATCCGACAAAATTTAGGCAAAAAAAAGTAGCATTGCGACGGTTCAGCACATGCTACTTATTAACTGATGCCCAATTCGGGCTTATCTTAAAAAATCTTTCGACTAAATTTAAATCTACACATCTCAGGAATCTGATTTGTATTGATCTACACTTGTCTGGAATGAATATAACTGAAAATAGGGATATGTGTAATCTTTTATGCCAATATAAGATGACTGATCAGGACATGAAAAATAGATGATAATTTTATCTTTATGATACTTATAGTTTTTTATTATTATAAAAATATACAGCTGTCTGTAAATTAGAGCATTTTCGCCAATACTTTTAGAGCCTTCCATTCCGCCTTGGAAACCTGATCACACCAAATCACCACAGGTTTAAAGGCTTGCTGAAATTCCATGACGATATAAATTTGATGATCTATCACTTGACGCAGTTGCACACGCTGAATTTCAATTTGGCGAGCTGTGCTTTTAATCTGTTGTGATACTACACGAGGCGCGAGATAGGAAATTGACCATTCACGGTCATCTAATTGATCTAAACCAACAATTCGGTTTGCACGAACAAATTTAAAATATGTCCAGCCCATAATGACAATACATACAACGCTAAGCCATGGCTTTAACACTTGTAGTAAAAGCCAAACGATGAGTAGAGCGATCATCAGCTGAAACACTATTGCGATGACACTAGGTTTCAGCTGAAACTGCTGCTTAGCCATGCACATAATGCTTTAGTTTACGGATAAAATCTTTCAACTCAGGACGTGGTGGCTCAGACACTTCCATAAACCAATCCAATAAATCTGGGTCTTCCTGCTCAACCAAATCGGCAAACATTTGTTTTTCTTCCGCACTGGCAGTCAAATAATGATTTTTCACATACGGGTCAAAATAGACATCAATTTCCTTTAAACCACGACGGGCACGGTAAATCACTTTACGTTCTTCTAAGCTGATGTCATCACTCATGCGGTTTCCCCATTAAAATTAAACTCAGGCTAGTTTAACCGACCCCTTTTAAAGTTTCGATGACTTTTATGCAGCATTGACCAAAAGCATCATCTTTCATTTGCAATTGAAACTTTTGCACCTTGTTGCCCCCTATAAATTCTTCTAAGGTGAATTCAAAATAACAACATCAGGAAGATAAAACCATGCAATCTGCCGCAATTCGCCCCATTGCCAATATGTTACCGCGCACCTTATTCAGTGCTGAACACGACAGTTTTCGTGATTTGGTACGAAAATTCTATTTGCAGGAAGTCATCCCCCATACTGAAAAATTTGAAGCGCAGCAGCATGTAGACCGTGAGCTATGGCGTAAAGCAGGTACTTTGGGTTTGCTGTGTAGCACCATGCCTGAAGAATATGCAGGTTCAGGGGTAGACCGCTTATACAGCATGATTTTGATTGAAGAACAAGCCTATGCAGGTGACAGTGCTACCGGTTTTTCACTGCATTCAGATATTGTCGCCAATTACATTAATAACTTTGGCACAACTGAACAAAAACAACACTGGTTACCCCGCATGGCCACAGGCGAAGTGATAACCGCGATTGCCATGACCGAACCCGGTACAGGTTCAGACTTACAAGCTGTGCGTACCTCTGCGGTATTGGATGGCGATGAATACGTGATTAATGGTTCTAAAATTTTTATTACCAACGGCTATTTGTGCGACATGGCGATTGTGGTATGTAAAACAGCGAACACAGACAAAGGTTCAGCCAATCTGTCTTTAATATTGGTAGAAGCAGACCGTGCGGGATTTAGCAAAGGCAAACCACTGAATAAAATTGGTATGAAAGGTCAGGACACTTGCGAATTATTTTTTGATAATGTCCGCGTGCCTCGCAGCAATTTATTGGGTGCAGAAGGCATGGGCTTTATCATGCTGATGAAAGAACTGGCTTGGGAACGCTTAATTGTCGCGATTATTTGCCAAGCAGGTGCAGAAGCTGCTTTTGCACATACACTGCAATATACTCAGCAACGTCAAGCCTTTGGCAAAAGTATTCATAGCTTTCAAAATACGCGCTTTAAACTGGCAGAATTACGCACCGAAATTGATTTCTGTCGTGCTTTTTTAGATCAATGTATGCAGTTACAACTTCAAGATCAGCTCAGTGTTGAAGCTGCAGCGGCCGCCAAATATAAAATTTCAGAGATGTACTCCAAAGTGGTGGATGAATGTCTACAACTGCATGGTGGTTATGGCTATATGCTTGAGTATCCAATTGCACGTGCTTACTTAGACAATCGGGCCAATCGTATTTATGCAGGCACCAATGAAATTATGAAAGAGCTGATTTCACGTTCTTTATAAAATTTCCACCTCAACATAAAAATGGCGCAAGCAATTTTAAATTTCTTGTGCCATATTATTTTTGCACCCAACGATTTAAGACACTAATTTAGGTTTACGCTGCTGTGCAGGCACAGCTTGTTTGAATTTTAAAATACCATCTTCAAAACTTGCTTGTTTTAAAGTTTTGCGATCTTCTAAGTAATTGTTGGTCACTCGCCATGGCGCATGTTTGCCTTGCTTTGGCATCACATCAGCAGCACGCGCGATATAGCCCGAACTCAAACTGCCCATCACCGTATCTTCCAATAACTCTGTTTTGTCACCTTGAGGAATTACCTCGTCATAACCTTGTCGATCCATATAATTGAGCAAACGACAAATATAATCCGCAGCCACATCCACTTTAAGCGTCCAAGAGGCATTAATATAGCCAATAATCATCGCCATATTCGGTACATCGCTGATCATCACACCTTGATATAGCATGTGCTTCGAAGTGTCTAAAGGCACACCATCAATTGTGGCTTGAATACCACCTAGAATCTGAATATTCAAACCAGTGGCAGAGACAATAATATCGGCATCCAGATGCTTACCTGATTTTAATTGCACACCTGTTTCAGTAAAACTTGCAATTTGATCAGTTTCAATCGAGGCATGCCCTTCGCGTAAAATCTTAAATAAATCACCATCAGGCACAACACATAAACGCTGATCCCACGGATTATAATGTGGCGTGAAATGCTTCATATCCACCTTGCCTTTGAGCTGCATTTGGATAGATTTCAGCAACAAAGTCCGCAGTAATTTCGGCTGTTTTTGTGCTAAAGCATAAATTGCGCGTTGCATGCCAATATTACGTGCGCGCGTGATTTTGTAAGCAACATCTTCAGGCAAAACTTTACGCATTTGCTGATAAACAAAATCCATTGCAGGCACTGAAGCAATATATGTCGGTGAGCGTTGCAGCATGGTGACATGCGCTGCACCACCTTTCGACATGGCAGGGACTAAGGTAATGGCGGTTGCACCACTACCAATAATTAAGACCTTTTTACCACGATAATCTAAATTTTCAGGCCAATGCTGAGGGTGGATAAATGTGCCTTTAAACGCCTGCTGATTCGGAAAGTCAGGCTGAAAACCTTGATCGTAATTGTAATAGCCTGTGCAACCTAAAACAAAATTAGCCACCCAAGTTTCAATCTGTTGCACTGCATTTTCTATACGTAACGTCCACTTACGTGTTTGAGAGTCATAATTGGCAGATAACACACGATGCTGAAAATGAATTTTTGAGTGTAAGGCTTTTTCTTGAATGACTTCTTCTAGATAGTCTTTGATAGATGCGCCATCGGCAAGTACATTGGTTTTTTTCCAAGGCTTAAAATTATAACCAAAAGTCGACATATCCGAATCTGAACGAATGCCCGGATATTGGAATAAATCCCAAGTGCCACCAAAACTTTGACGACGCTCAATAATTTCAAAAGAACGCTGTGGGCAGTTTTGACTTAAATGTGCTGCTACACCAATGCCCGAAATCCCTGCCCCAATAATTAATATATCAACCTGCTTATCCATGTTTTATTGTCCAGCTTGAATGATGTTTTTTATTAAAGCATAAATTTGACAATACACAATGTCAAGTTTAGCAAAAGTTACTAAAATTTATATCAATTCGGGACAATTTCATCATTTATTGAGATTCAATATATTTTTTTCATAAAAAAAGACCGGTAAAACCGGTCTTTTTCTGAACAACGTGCGTTATTCTTGGCGAAATTATTTAACTTCGCGATCTACAAGCTCAACGTAAGCCATCGGTGCAGCATCACCCGCACGGAAGCCCGCTTTAAGAACACGTAGATAACCGCCGTTACGCTCTTTGTAACGAGGGCCAAGAACGGTAAATAATTTACCAACAGTTGCTGCTGAACGAGTACGAGCAAACGCTAAACGACGGTTTGCTACTGTATCGTTTTTAGCTAAAGTGATTAAAGGCTCAGCAACACGACGTAATTCTTTTGCTTTAGGAACAGTTGTTTTGATTAACTCGTGTTCGAACAAAGAATTAGCCAAGTTTTGGAACATCGCTTTGCGATGGCTGCTTGTACGGCCTAATTTCACACCACTATTACGATGACGCATGGTGATAGTCCTACTTAATTAACGGCTACGATAGGCGAAACGATCGTCCATACGGAGACTAGCCGGTGGCCAGTTCTCTAAACGCATGCCGAGCTGTAAGCCTTTAGAAGCCAGAACATCTTTGATCTCTGTAAGCGATTTTTTACCCAAGTTAGGCGTTTTAAGTAGCTCAACCTCAGTACGCTGTACAAGATCACCAATGTAGTAAATATTTTCTGCTTTCAAACAGTTAGCAGAACGAACAGTAAGCTCTAGATCATCTACTGGACGAAGCAAGATTGGGTCAACTTCTTCACGAGGCTCTTGAGCAACAGGAGCTTGATCTTTCTGAAGATCAACAAAAATTGCAATTTGTTGTTGCAAGATTGTTGCCGCTTTGCGGATCGCTTCTTCTGGATCAACTGTACCATTGGTTTCAAGATCAATGATCAACTTGTCAAGGTCAGTACGTTGTTCTACACGCGCATTTTCTACGATGTAAGACACACGTTTGATTGGGCTATAAGAAGCATCTAACTGCAAACGACCTACAGGGCGAGTTTCGCCTTCTGGGAAACGTGAATCAGATGTTTCATAACCACGACCTTGAGCAACTTTCAGGCGCATTTTTAAATTGCCTGTAGCACTTAAAGTGCCAATCAAGTGTTCAGGGTTAACCACTTCAACATTATGCGGTAAACGAAGGTCTGCAGCAGTTACATCGCCTGGACCTTGTTTTTCCAATGTCAAATAAGCTTCATTTTGATCGAACAGCTTAATAGACAATCCTTTCAGGTTCAGCAAGAGCTCGACGATGTCCTGCTGCAAGCCTTCCAAAGTACTGTACTCGTGCTCGACACCTTCAATTTCAACTTCTACCACAGCTGCGCCAGGTAAAGAAGAAAGAAGGATGCGACGTAAAGCATTACCAAGAGTGTGACCAAAGCCACGCTCTAATGGTTCTAGAATAACTTTTGCCGAGGTCCCGCTTGCCGCTTCGACCTTGATCGCTTGCGGAGTAAGAAACTCATTTGCAGTACGCGTCATTATTGCTACCTCAAGGATTATTTAGAATACAATTCTACAATCAAGCTTTCGTTGATTTCAGCAGGTAAATCAGAACGATCTGGTGCAGCTTTAAACGTACCTTCAAATTTAGAATGGTCAACTTCCATCCATGAAGGGATACCACGTTGAGCAGCCAATTCAATTGCGTTTTTAATACGTAATTGTTGTTTTGCACCTTCGTGAACTGCAATTACATCACCAGCTTTAACTTGAATAGACGCAATGTTAACACGACGACCATTTAAAGTAATGCTACGGTGAGATACAAGCTGACGAGCTTCTGCACGTGTAGAACCAAAACCCATGCGATAAACAACGTTATCAAGACGGCTTTCGAGCAATTTCAACAAGTTTTCACCTGTTGCGCCTTTCACACGAGCAGCTTCTTTATAGTAGTTACTAAATTGACGCTCTAAAACACCGTACATACGACGTACTTTTTGTTTTTCACGTAATTGTAGTGAGTACTCAGATTGCTTACCACCACGAGCCCCGCCATGTTGGCCAGGAGCTTTAGCGTGTTTTTTAGTTTTGACGTCAAATGGTTTAACGCCAGATTTTAGTTGCAGGTCTGTCCCTTCGCGGCGAGAGAGTTTGCATTTTGGACCAATATAACGAGCCATGAATGTTTCTCCTTACACGCGACGTTTTTTAGGTGGACGGCAACCGTTGTGAGGGATTGGAGTCACATCGGTAATGCTGTTAATTTTATAACCCACTGCACCTAATGCACGAACCGCAGACTCACGACCTGGACCAGGACCTTTCACAAGGACGTCCAAGTTTTTCAAACCGTAATCTAAAGCAGCTTTACCAGCAACTTCAGCAGCTACCTGAGCAGCGAACGGAGTTGATTTACGTGATCCACGGAAGCCTTGTCCACCTGAGGTAGCCCAAGCCAGTGCATTACCTTGACGATCGGTAATGGTCACAATGGTGTTATTAAAAGAAGCGTGAATGTGTGCAACACCTTCAGAGACGGTACGAGTGACCTTCTTGCGTGTGCGAGTATCTTTAGCCATCTTTTAGCTTCCAGAAATCTTATTTCTTAATCGGTTTGCGCGGACCTTTACGGGTACGTGCGTTAGTTTTGGTGCGTTGACCACGGACAGGCAAGCTGCGACGATGACGAAGACCGCGGTAGCAGCCTAAATCCATTAAACGTTTAATGTTCATGGAAATTTCGCGACGTAAGTCACCTTCGGTCGGAACCTTAGCAACTTCTGCACGAATCGCATCAAGCTGAGCGTCATCTAATTCACGGATCTTTGTTGTTGGTGCGATACCAGCAGCAGCTAAGATAGTCTTAGCAGTGTGGCGACCAATACCAAAGATATAAGTGAGAGAGATAACAGCGTGCTTGTTATCCGGAATGTTTACACCGGCAATACGAGCCATTCAATTTTCTCCAAAAAGGCAGTTAAGATAATCAACCGCCCCACAAAAATCTTGAGGGGCGGATAATAACCTAATTAGCCTACTGAAATCAACAGGTCTTAATCAAATTAACCTTGACGCTGCTTATGACGAGGTTCTGCGCTGCAAATTACGCGAATAACCCCATTACGACGGATAACTTTGCAGCTACCACAAATTTTCTTTACAGAAGCTTGTACTTTCATGATGAAACCTCTAAGTGCGCTTATCCCTTAGGATGAGCAGTCGTTTTTCTCATTAACGTTTGATTATCGTACTGGTGCGAGGTGAGATGTGCTTGAAGCTGAGCCATAAAGTCCATCACAACCACTACAACGATTAATAATGATGTACCACCTAAGCTAAATGGAATTCCAAATGAGCTTTGTAGAATCATCGGCATTAAGCAGACTACAGTGATGTAAATCGCGCCAATAAAGGTCAAACGACTGAGAATATGATCTAAGTAACGAGCAGTTTGCTCACCTGGGCGAATACCAGGCACATAAGCTCCGCTGCGTTTCAAGTTTTCCGAAACTTCTTTAGGGCTGAAAACCAGCGCAGTGTAGAAGTAACAGAAAAAGATAATTAACGCACCAAAGAGCACCAAATACAACGGTTGTCCAGGCGACAATACCAATGCCAAGTCTTGTAGACTACGCTTGATTAATCCAGCATTAGGGTCCGCACTGCCGACCCATTGACCTAAGCTCGCTGGGAACAAAAGCAATGAACTGGCAAAAATTGCTGGAATCACACCTGCCATATTAATTTTTAATGGCAAATGCGTTTGCTGAGCAGTAAATACACGACGACCTTGTTGTTTTTGGGCATAGTTTACTGGAATACGACGCTGCGCCTTCTCAATAAACACAATTGCTGCAAGTACACCCAAAGACAATAAACCAAAAATTGCCAAACCAATCAGGCTTGTCTGGCCACTATCAATAGATGTGAAGGATTGCATAATTAAATTAGGCAAGCCTGCAACAATACCTGCGAAAATGATCATGGAAATACCATTGCCCACTCCGCGTTCGGTAATTTGTTCACCCAACCACATTAGGAACATTGTGCCTGCAACCAAAGAGGTAACAGCTGGAACGTAAAAAGCCAGACCTGACGTTAAGGTAATACCTTGACCAATCAGACCTGCACACATCCCAATCGCTTGCACAAGTGCAAGAAACAATGTGCCTTGGCGCGTATATTGATTAATTTTGCGTTTACCTTGCTCGCCTTCTTTTTTCAAAGCTTCAAGCGAAGGAACCACGGTAGACATCAACTGTACGATAATCGAAGCAGAAATGTATGGCATGATCCCTAAAGCAAGAATCGACATCCGCTCTAATGCACCACCCGAAAACATGTTAAACAAACCAAGGATTGTACCTTGGTTTGCATTAAACAATTGTTCAAGTGCGGCATTATTAATGCCTGGTACTGGAATATGCGCTCCTAGTCGAAATACCAATAACGCACCAATGAGAAACATCATTCGGCGTATAATTTCACGGTATTTCACGTGAAATGGTTGGCCTTTCATCATGTGAACATGACCTGAAGAACTAGGAGACATAGACACTGGGGATTACTCCTCGACTTTACCGCCAGCCGCTTCAACAGCAGCTTTAGCGCCTTTAGTCACAGCAACACCTTGAATAGTGAATGCGCGAGTAATTTCACCAGAAAGTACGATACGAGCACGAGCCATATCTTTACGTACAACGTTCGCTGCTTTTAATGTTTCAAGGCTAACGATGTCGCCTTCCACTTTAGCAAGCTCAGATAAACGTACTTCAGCAGTTTTCAAAGCGATTTGGCTAGTGAAACCGAATTTAGGTAAACGACGATATAACGCAGTTTGACCACCTTCGAATCCAGGACGTGTACCACCGCTCTTACGTGAGTTTTGACCTTTGATACCACGACCACCAGTCTTACCAACGCCAGAACCGATACCACGGCCTAAACGACGGGCTTCACGCTTAGCACCTTCTGCAGGTGCAAGTTCATTTAAACGCAGAGTCATGGCTTATTCCTCTACACTAACCATATAGTAGACTTGGTTGATCATACCACGGTTAGAAGGCGTATCTTGCACTTCTACAGTATGACCAATACGACGCAGACCTAAACCTTTAAGGCTAAGCTTGTGATTTTTCAAGCGGTGCGATGCAGATTTAGTCTGGGTAACTTTAATCGTTTTCATGATTGATTACCCTTGAATTTGTTCTACTGAAAGACCACGTTTCGCAGCAACCTTTTCAGGAGTTGTCATGTCACGCAAACCGTTGAAAGTTGCGTTCACTACGTTTGCAGCGTTAGTAGAACCACGGCATTTAGTCAATACGTTACGTACACCTGCAGCTTCTAAAACTGCACGCATAGAACCACCCGCAATTACACCAGTACCTTCAGATGCTGGCTGCATGTAAACACGGCTTGCACCATGACGCGCATGAATCGGGTGTTGTAAAGTACCATCTGCCAATTCGATAGTGATCATGTTACGACGTGCAGCTTCAAGTGCTTTAGAAATAGCAGCTGGAACTTCACGTGCTTTACCACGACCAAAACCTACGCGACCATTACCATCACCCACAACAGTTAATGCTGTGAAAGAGAAGATACGACCACCTTTAACAACTTTGGCTACGCGATCAACGGCAACCAGCTTTTCAACAAGACCTTCGTTTTGTTCAACTTTAGCCATGATTAGAACTCCAAGCCGTTTTCACGAGCAGCATCAGCCAAGGCTTTGATACGACCATGATATTTAAAACCAGAACGGTCAAACGCAACTTTAGTTACGCCAGCTGCTTTCGCGCGTTCTGCAATTAAAGCACCTACTTTTTGAGCTGCTTCAACGTTACCAGTTGTACCAGCACGTAAAGTAGCATCTAAAGTTGAAGCTTGCGCTAAAACTTTGCCACCATCTGCTGAAATAACTTGAGCATAGATGTGACGCGGCGTGCGGTTTACACACAAACGAGTCGCACCCAATGCACGGATGTGCAAGCGTGTGCTTTTCGCACGACGCAAACGGGATTGTTTCTTTTCGTTCATAAGAACCTCGCGCCTTATTTCTTCTTAGCTTCTTTACGAAGAACAACTTCATCCGAATAACGAACACCTTTACCTTTATATGGCTCTGGTGGACGGTATCCACGGATATCCGCAGCAACTTGACCTAAAGCTGCTTTATCAGCAGATTTAAGGATAATTTCAGTTGCAGTTGGAGTTTCTGCAGTCACACCTTCAGGAAGGGTGTAATCGATTGGGTGTGAAAAACCAAGGTTAAGGTTAACAACGTTACCTTTTACCGCAGCTTTATAACCAACACCAATCAATTGCAACTTACGTTCGAAGCCTTCGCTCACACCTTTTACAAGGTTGTTAAGCACAGCGCGAGCAGTACCAGCTTGCATCCAAGCGTCTTTCGACTCAGCTTTAGGAGCAATAGCTAAAATACCGTCTTCCTGTTTTAGCTCGACCAGCGCATGCAGGTTGAAAGACAATGTACCTTTGCTGCCTTTCACTTCGACCTGCCGGCCGTTCTGAGTAACTGTAACACCGTTAGGTACAGTTACTGGGGCTTTAGCCACACGAGACATGAGGAATCACCTATTATTAAGAAACAAAAGCAATAACTTCACCACCGATACCTGCAGCACGTGCAGCGCGATCAGTCATGATGCCTTTGCTTGTAGAAACGATTGCAATACCTAAACCTTGCTTAACGCTTGGAAGTGCATCTTTACCGCGATACTGACGTAGACCTGGACGGCTTACGCGTTTCACAGTTTCGATAACTGGTTTGCCTTCATAGTATTTTAAAGTAATCGTTAATGTAGGTTTGCCTTCGTTGTCAGCCACTTCTACATTTGCGATATAACCTTCTTGTTGAAGTACGTTTGCAATAGCAACCTTCAACTTAGAATTAGGCATAGAAACAGTTTGTTTCTTTGCCATTTGAGCGTTACGAACACGCGTTAGCATGTCGGCAACGGTATCTTGCATACTCATTTATAGTGCTCCTTACCAGCTTGCCTTAACAACGCCCGGTACATCACCTTGCATTACTGTGTCACGTAATTTGTTACGGCTTAAACCGAACTTACGGAAGTAACCATGAGGACGACCAGTTAAACCACAACGGTTACGAAGACGTACTGGAGACGCATTACGTGGTAATGCTTGTAATTTCATCATCGCTTCGAAACGCTCTTCTTCGCTTGCATTTACGTTTGCAATCGTTGCTTTTAATTCAGCACGTTTTGCAGCGTATTTAGCAACAGTAGCTTCGCGTTTCAATTCGCGATTAATCATACCTTTCTTAGCCATATCGACCTCTTATTTGAACGGGAAGCCGAATGCACGCATAAGCGCACGGCCTTCGTCATCGGTGCGAGCAGTCGTAGTAATGGTGATGTCCATACCACGAATTTGATCAATCTTATCGAAATCGATTTCAGGGAACATGATTTGTTCCTTGAGACCCATAGAGTAGTTACCACGACCATCAAATGATTTCGAAGAGAAACCACGGAAGTCACGGATACGAGGGATCGCGATAGAGATCAAACGGTCTAAGAATTCGTACATACGTTCGCCGCGTAAAGTAACTTTACAACCAATCGGCCAACCATCACGGATTTTAAAACCAGCGATTGATTTACGAGCTAATGTTAAAATTGGTTTTTGACCAGCAATAGCTTGCATATCAGAAAGAGCGCCATCTAACAATTTCTTGTCAGCAGCTGCAGCACCAACACCCATGTTGATGGTAATTTTAGTGATGCGAGGGATCTCCATCACATTCTTAACGCCCAATTGTTCTTGTAATTGAGCCTTAAGTTCGTCATTGTAACGTGTTTTAAGTCTGGCCATTGCCTATTTCAACCTATTACTTCGCCACCGCCACTGATTCACCATTCGATTTATAAACGCGAGTTTTCACGCCATCAATCGTTTGGTAACCAACACGGTCAGCCTTTTGGGTTGTAGCATTAAAAATTGCCACGTTTGAGATATGAAGCGAAGCTTCCTGCGTTACGATACCGCCTTCAGCGCCCGTAGCACGGTTTGGCTTCTGGTGCTTCTTAACCAAGTTAAGACCTTCGACCTTAACACGGTCATTAGAAACTGACAGAACAGTACCCTGTTTGCCTTTTTCTTTACCTGCGATCACAATTACTTGATCGCCTTTTTTAATCTTAGCCATGATTGCCTCTTATAGAACTTCAGGAGCCAATGAAATGATTTTCATGAACTGTTCAGTACGAAGTTCACGAGTCACTGGTCCGAAAATACGAGTTGCAATCGGTGCTTTGTTGTTATTCAAAATAACAGCAGCGTTATCATCAAAACGGATCACAGAACCGTCTGGACGACGAATACCGAACTTTGTACGTACAACAACAGCATTCATCACGTCACCTTTTTTAACACGTGCGCGTGGAATAGCTTCTTTTACAGTAACTTTAATAATGTCGCCAACAGAAGCATAACGACGATGTGAACCACCTAGTACTTTAATACATTGTACGCGGCGAGCACCACTGTTGTCAGCTACGTCAAGCATCGTTTCGGTTTGAATCATTGCCCTACTCCAAAACCGAGCATCACCGGTCACAATTTCGAAAGGCTCAAAGAGTACTCGAAATTGACCGATGATGCAACAAGAACGTTAATTACTCAGCAGCAGCTTCAACAACTTCAACTAAAGTCCATGACTTAGTTTTAGACATTGGGCGGCTTTCTTTGATGGTTACAACATCACCAATCTTGGCTGTATTGTTCTCATCATGAGCGTGTAATTTGGTTGAACGGCGAATCAATTTGCCATACAACGGGTGTTGAACTTGGCGTTCAATAAGGACAACAATAGATTTTTCCATTTTGTCGCTTACAACTTTGCCAGTTAACGTGCGGACTGTATTTTGACTCATTGCCCGTTCCCCTGTTTTTCGGTAAGGAGGGTCTTGATGCGTGCAATAGTTTTACGAGTAAGCGCAACTTCATGCGATTTACCCAATTGACCAGTTGCTTTCGCCATACGAAGACGGAATTGGTTAAGCTGTTGCTCATCAAGCAAAGCTGTCAACTCTTCTACCGACTTTTCACGTAGATCTTTAGTTTTCATTACATTACCGTCCGAGTCACGATAGTGGTTTTAAACGGAAGTTTAGCAGCAGCAAGCGTAAATGCTTCACGTGCCAATTCTTCGTTCACACCATCAATTTCGTACAAGACTTTACCTGGTTTGATTTGACAAACCCAATATTCCACAGAACCTTTACCTTTACCCATACGCACTTCAAGAGGCTTAGAAGTAATTGGTTTGTCTGGGAATACACGGATAAAGATCTTACCACCACGCTTAATACGACGGCTGATTGTACGACGTGCCGCTTCAATTTGACGCGCAGTCATTTGACCACGTTCAACTGATTTAAGAGCGATAGTACCGAAAGATACTGAGCTACCACGGTGCGCTAAGCCAGTGTTACGGCCTTTTTGCACCTTACGGAATTTAGTACGTTTAGGTTGCAACATGGATTATTCTCCTTTTTCAGCAGAACGATCATTGCGACGACCACGACGCTCTTGACCTTCACCACGACCGCGACCGCGTTTAGCTGGACGTTCTTCAGCAGGTGCTGGGTTCATGACTTGTTTCATGCCACCCAAGATTTCACCACGGAATACCCAAACTTTAACGCCAATCGTACCGTAAGTAGTTTCAGCACGCATAGTTGCATAGTCGATGTCCGCACGAAGTGTATGCAAAGGTACACGACCTTCACGATACCATTCAGTACGTGCAATCTCTGCACCACCTAAACGACCAGAAACTTCAACTTTGATACCTTTAGCACCAGCACGCATAGAGTTCTGTACCGCACGCTTCATAGCACGACGGAACATTACACGCTTTTCTAATTGAGAAGCGATTGCTTCAGCAACTAAACGTGCATCTAAGTCTGGACGGTCAATTTCGTTGATGCTTACTTGCGCAGGAACACCCATAATAGATGTTAATTCGCGTTGTAATTTCTCAATGTCTTCGCCTTTTTTACCGATTACGATACCAGGACGCGCAGTGCTAATTGTTACTTTAGCAGCACCCGTTGGACGTTCGATAAGAATATTGCTTACCATTGCGTTCTTAAGTTTTTTAGTTAAAAACTCACGAACTTGAAGGTCTTTAAGCAAGTATTCAGCGTATTGTTTCGGATTCGCATACCAGTTAGCGTTATGACGTTTCACAACACCTAGGCGGATACCGATTGGATGAACCTTCTGACCCATATCAAACCCCTACCTTAACGGTGATGTGACAAGTACGTTTAGTAATACGATCTGCACGGCCTTTAGCACGTGGCATAATACGTTTAAGGCTCATGCCTTCGTCAACGTAAATCGTAGATACTTTAAGGTCGTCTACATCTAAACTGTTATTGTGTTCAGCATTTGCAATTGCAGATTCCAATGCTTTCTTAACTAAAACAGCAGCTTTTTTGTTGCTGAAGTTTAAAATGTTAAGTGCATGCGCAACAGATTTGCCGCGGATAAGATCTGCAACCAAACGTGCTTTTTGTGCCGAGATAGCGGCACCGCGTAATTTAGCAGTTACTTCCATCATAGCACCTATTAACGTTTAGACTTCTTGTCAACACCGTGACCACGATAGGTACGAGTTGGCGCGAATTCACCGAGTTTATGACCAACCATGTGTTCAGAGATAATCACTGGAACATGGTTACGACCATTGTGAACAGAAATTGTTAAACCAACAAAATCTGGGAGGATCATCGAACGACGCGACCAAGTTTTGATCGGCTTACGGTTATTAGCCGCGATTGCCGCTTCAACCTTAGCGAACAAGTGCGCATCGACGAATGGGCCTTTTTTCAGAGAACGAGGCATTGTCAGATTCCTTTACTTGTTACTTAACGCGACGGTCGCGAATAATCATCTTAGTCGTACGCTTGTTGGTACGTGTCTTGTACCCTTTAGCTTTTTGACCCCATGGGCTTACAGGTTGGATACCTTTAGTACGCCCTTCACCACCACCGTGCGGGTGATCAACCGGGTTCATTGCCATACCACGAACGGTAGGACGAACACCACGCCAGCGCGAAGCACCTGCTTTACCAAGTGAACGAAGGTTGCTTTCTGAGTTAGATACTTCACCTAACACAGCGCGACATTCAACGTGCACTTTACGCATTTCGCCTGAACGTAGACGAACGATAGCGTATGAACCGTCACGACCCAACAATTGAACTGAAGTACCAGCAGAACGCGCTAATTGAGCACCTTTACCGATTTTAAGTTCGATGTTGTGAAGAGTAGCACCGATTGGCATGTTACGAAGTGGCAAGCAGTTACCTGGGCGGATTGGAGCATCGTTACCAGATTGAACTTGATCACCAGCACGTAAACCTTTAGGCGCAATAATATAACGACGTTCACCGTCAGCATACTTCAACAATGCGATGTGTGCAGTACGGTTTGGATCGTATTCAATACGCTCTACAACAGCAGGAATGCCATCTTTGTTACGTTTGAAGTCTACGATACGGTAGTGTTGCTTATGACCACCACCAACGTGACGTGTAGTAATGTGACCGTTGTTGTTACGACCACCAGTACGTTTTTTAGCTTCTACCAACGGCGCATAAGGAGCACCTTTGTGAAGATGGTCGTGAACGACTTTCTCTACAAAGCGACGTCCTGGAGACGTTGGCTTACATTTTTGAATCGGCATAAATTTCGTCCTTATTCCGCTGCGCTTTCAGCGGTATCGCCCAAGTCAGCCATTTCAACATCTTGGCCAGCTTTCAGGGTGACGTATGCTTTTTTAACATCAGAACGGCGTCCTAATGTACGACCAAAGCGCTTAGTCTTACCTTTAGTGATAGTCGTGTTAACTTTAACAACTTCCACACCAAATAATTGCTCAACTGCTTTTTTGATTTCAAGTTTGTTTGCATTTAATGCAACTTTGAATACTTGAACACCAGCAGTTTCGCCTAAAACTTGTGCTTTTTCTGAAAATACAGGTCCTTGTAGGACTTGATATAAACGTTCGTTGTTCATCCGAGTTCTACCTCAATTTTCTTAGCAGCAGCAACAGACATTACAACTTTGTCGAACGCGATCAAGCTAACAGGATCGATTGCAGTAGCATCAACCACATCAACGTGTGGAAGGTTACGCGCTGCAAGATATAGATTCTCATCTACAGCTTCAGTTACGATCAATGCGCGAGTTGCATTCAAGTCGTTAAGTTTTGCAAGCAACTCTTTAGTTTTAGGAGCTTCAACAGCAAACTCTTCAACCAATACAAGACGATCTTGGCGAACAAGTTCAGCTAAGATACATTGCATTGCACCGCGGTACATTTTGCGGTTAACTTTTTGAGACCAATCTTGTGGACGAGCAGCAAAAGTTTTACCACCACCAACCCAGATTGGGCTACGAATAGAACCAGCACGAGCGCGGCCAGTACCTTTTTGACGGAATGGTTTTTTACCACCGCCAGCAACGTCTGCACGTGATTTCTGAGCTTTAGAGCCTTGACGACCACCAGCTAAGTAAGCTGTAACAACTTGGTGTACAAGTGCTTCATTGAATTCACGACCGAACGCAACTTCAGATAACTCAACAGCAGAGCCGGAAACAGTATTTAAATTCACGTTATTTCCCCTCAAGCCTTGATCGTAGGACGTACAGTTACGTCACCACCAGTCGCACCAGGAATCGCACCTTTAACAACAAGAACTGAACGCTCTGTGTCGATAGATACTATTTCAAGACCCTGTACAGTTACGCGTTCAGCACCTAAATGGCCAGCCATTTTTTTGCCTTTGAATACGCGACCAGGAGTCTGGTTTTGACCTGTAGAACCTAGAACACGGTGAGAAACAGAGTTACCGTGAGTAGCGTCTTGAGTACGGAAGTTCCAACGCTTAACACCACCCTGGAAACCCTTACCTTTAGACTGACCAGTTACGTCAACGATCTGACCTACTGTGAACAAATCTACACCGATAGTTCCGCCAACTTCACGACCTTCAAGGTCAGCTTCTGTAGCACGGAATTCTTGAACTAAACGACCAGCAGCAACACCCGCTTTAGCGAAGTGACCTTTCTGAGCGTTAGTTACGCGAGATTCGCGACGTTCACCAGTAGTAACCTGAATTGCTTGATAACCATCTGTTTCAAGCGTTTTGATTTGAGTGATGCGGTTAGGATCAACCTCAATCACTGTAACAGGTACAGAAACACCAGCATCTGTAAAGATACGGGTCATACCGCACTTGCGACCGACTAAACCAATAGCCATGTGCATAAACCTCTAAAAAAGCGGCCTAATTAACTTAGAGTGTTAATTAACCGAAAGCCTTAACCCAATGCAATCTGAACATCAACACCAGCTGCTAGATCTAATTTCATCAACGCATCAACAGTTTTATCTGTAGGTTGAACGATGTCGATCAAACGCTTGTAAGTACGGATTTCATACTGGTCGCGCGCATCTTTGTTTACGTGTGGTGATGTTAAAACGTTGAAGCGTTCGATGCGAGTTGGCATCGGGATTGGACCACAAACTTGTGCGCCAGTACGCTTAGCGGTTTCTACGATTTCTTGAGCAGATTGATCGATCAGACGATGATCAAAAGACTTCAAACGGATACGAATTCTCTGGTTAGACATACCAGTTAACTCCAAGCCAAATATATAAAGAATCACCCTTGACGCATCTCACCCCACTAATTTAAGGCAAGTGTCAAAGGCAGTGAATTATCACTAAGGTCATGATCGATGCCACGACTGTCACGATGTTAACTACTTTCTTCGCAGTTAACCCCCTTGCATAAAGGGTCGCCCATTATAACGATTGTTTAATGCATAAGCAAATCTCTTTTTGGCTTTATTGCTTTATTTTTCACGCTCTGCCGATTTCTCTTTTTAAAATATACGATTAGCACTTTATATATGAGTTAGGCAGCATTCCTATCCATTTATTGAGTGTAAATTTAGACAATCTGCATTTTGACCATTCCAACCATCCCTGACAGCAGAAATCGTCATCGCCCTGACCTAACTTTCTTTTCTGTGTTTGCGCCACAATCCATGACTTTATTCTCGAAGTTTGCTTTGTGCTAAAACATAATCTATTGCACGATTCATTAATTGGTTGCCTGCCTGAAATTGTGCCGCAGACATCTGTTTTAATTCATGCGCGGGTTGTACATACATGCCCGAAAATGCTGGTTTCATTTCGGCATTGTCTAAAAACAGCTGCAAAGCTTGTGGGGTGATTTCTGGATGGAATTGGAATCCTAGTACATTTTTCCCAATTTGATAGAGTTGATTAGCGCAGGCGGCATTACTGGCAAGTCTTACCGCGCCCTTTGGTAATTCAAAAGTTTCACCATGCCACTGCATCACTGTGATTTGATCAGGCATTTGGAAACAGCTTTCTGGTATATTTTCGACTTTATAGACTGGATGCCAACCACGCTCTTGTTCTGGATTACGACTGACCGCTGCACCCAACGCATTGGCAATCATCTGCCCACCTAAACACAAACCGATTGCAGGTTTACCCATCGCCAAATAACGCCTAATCCAGCGTTTTTCTGTTTTTAACCATGGATAATGTACTTCATCATTTACACTCATGGCACCGCCCATCACAATTAACAGGTCAATCTCTTCAACTTTGGGCAGAGCTTCAATTTCAATATTTTGCTCAGGCGGTAAAGCAAAAAATTCGGTTGCAGTGATATGCGCCCCCATCTGCTTTAAATAGTCATAGCAACTTCCAAAACCTTCACCTGCACTATGCTGAAAATAATGCACGCTTAGTGGTGCTTTCATCTGGATCATCCTTTGTATTTTCTATACTTCAGCTTCTGCAAAAATAGCGCCAAGTTCAAGGCATGTCTTGTAGTGCAGCTTTTTATAGCCTAAAGCCAGTATTTCTCTTAAGCTAAACTCAATATTTGCTTATTTTCTGAGTGAACCTGTGAAGAAAAATGCTCAAACTGCTTTAATTCATGCACCAAGACGTGCCCCACAATATATTCAAACGGTACAGCCTCCCCTATTTCGTGCATCGACCATTATCTTTGAAAACACAGATGCACTGTTTAATCGACACTGGACTGATGCTTATGATTATAGCTATGGCACACATGGCACACCGACTACATTCACACTCGCTGATCAGATTGCGCAATTAGAAGGTGGTGAATACTGCTTACTCGCACCAAGCGGACTATCAGCAATTAATTTGGTGAATTCCTGCTTTTTAAGTCAAGGCGATGAAGTTTGGGTGGCTGACAATATTTACGGCCCAAACATGGAGCATTTACGCAATTTAGAGCATCGTTACGGCATCACCGTTCAAGTCTACAATCCAATTGATGTCGATAGCTTTCAACCTTCTGCCCAAGCCAAACTGATTTGGCTAGAAGCGGCAGGTTCGGTCACACTAGAGTTTCCAAACCTAACTGCATTAGTCAAAAAAGCCAAATCACATCACATGCTCACAGCCTTAGATAATACTTGGGGTGCAGGACTTGCGTTTAATGCTTTCGATTTTGGTGATGAACATTTAAGTGTCGATATAAGCGTCCATGCCCTGACCAAATACCCAAGTGGTGGTGGTGACATTTTAATGGGGTCTGTCGTGACCCGTGATCAACACTTACATCATCAACTGTTTCGTATGCATGCCATTCAAGGTATTTGCGTATCGGGGGATGATGTCGCGCAAGTACAACGCAGTTTGGCTTCGATGCAACTACGTTATGAGCACCAAGCAAAAAGCACAATTGAATTACTCAACTGGCTGAAACTACAACCACAATTTGCTCAGGTGTTGCACCCTGCCGATGCCACATCTGCGGGGCATGCGTATTGGAAAGAAATTTGCCGCGATGGACACAGCGCAGGTTTGGTCAGTGTGATTTTTAAGCCTGAATATGATTTAGCCGCTGTACGTCAATTCTGCGATGCTTTATCTTTATTTAAACTCGGCTTTAGCTGGGGCGGCCCTGTAAGTTTAGTGATGCTTTACGATCTCAAGACCATGCGTACCTTAGATCATTCTCACTTGGCTGAAGGATTATTGGTGCGTTTTTGTATTGGGCTAGAACATCCTGCAGATTTAATTCACGATATTCAAAATGCCTTACAACGCTTCAGCGACTAATGCAGCACAGATCATCATTTTAACAATAGCTATATAAATCAGGATAAAAATGAGTACAGCAATCGTTATTGGCAAAAAAACTGCCGACGTTCAACAAGACGTGGTTTTACATTCACAGTTTGCCAACCGCCACGGTTTAATTGCAGGTGCAACAGGTACAGGTAAAACCGTCACCTTAAAAGTCTTGGCAGAAAGCTTTTCACGAATTGGTGTACCCGTATTTTTAGCCGATGCCAAAGGCGATGTTTCCAGTCTAGCCAAAGCAGGCAGCAGCAGCCCAAAGTTTGATGCACGTATTAAGAGCTTAGGTATCGAAAGCATTCCGTTTGCAGCATCTCCTGTGGTGTTTTGGGATTTATTTGCCGAACAAGGTCATCCGATTCGTACCACCATTTCTGAAATTGGCCCGTTATTATTGGCGCAAATGCTGAACCTGAATGACACCCAAGAGGGCGTGTTGTCTGCGGTATTCCGTATTGCCGATGATCAGGGTTTATTACTGATTGATTTTAAAGATTTAAAAGCCATGCTGACCTATGTCAGCGAACACGCCAGTGAATTTAAAGCTGAGTATGGCAATCTTTCTCCAGCCAGTTTGGGTGCGATTCAGCGCAATTTACTGGCTTTAGCTGATCAGGGCGGTGATAAATTCTTTGGTGAGCCGAGTTTGGATATTTTGGATTTTATTCAAACTGACAGTCAGGGACGCGGCAATATTAATGTTTTGGCTGCAGACAAACTCATGAACACGCCAAAACTGTACGCCACCTTTTTATTATGGATGTTATCAGAACTGTTTGAACAATTGCCTGAAGTGGGCGATATGGACAAGCCAAAGTTAGTGTTCTTTTTTGATGAAGCACACTTGTTATTTGACAATGCCAGCAGCGCGCTACAAGAAAAAATTGAACAAGTGGTACGTTTGATTCGCTCTAAAGGGGTGGGGATTTATTTTGTGACCCAAAACCCACTGGACTTGCCTGAAAGTGTATTGGGACAATTGGGTAACCGTGTTCAGCATGCCCTACGTGCTTTTACACCCAAAGACCAAAAAGCGGTAAAAACTGCCGCAGATACATTCCGTGCCAACCCAGACTTTAAAGTTGAACAAGCCATTACCGAACTTGCGGTAGGTGAAGCCTTAATTAGTTGCTTAGATGAACAAGGCACACCGCAAATTGTAGAACGTGCTTGGGTAATGCCGCCCTACTCATCGTTTAGCCCAATTAGCACAGAAGAACGACAAGCCTGTATCAGCCAAAGTGTTATTGCAGGCGTGTATGAACAGCAGCTAGATCGTGAAAGTGCTTATGAAATGCTGCAACAAAAAGTTGAACAACGTCAGCAACTAGCCGCAGCAGCAGAACAAGCTAAAATTGAAGCCAAAGAAGCTGAAGCTCGCGCCAAGCAAGAGGCAAAAGAAGCCGAAGCACTCGCCAAACAACAAGCGCGCGAGCAAGAACGTCTAGCCCGCGAACAGCAAAAAGAAGCAGAACGCGCTGCCAAACAGCGTGAAAAACTGACTCAAGATATTGTGGGTACCTTTGCCAAAAGCGCAGCACGCAGCTTAGGCGGTTCTACTGGGCAGAAAATTGTACGAGGTTTGTTAGGGTCATTATTTGGTAAGAAATAGCATGTTATAAACGATGAGGTTTGTATAGATTTCATTCATGGATGCACCATCCAAAACCTAAATGAACACTTACAAACCTCTCGCTGTCACATCTACAAACCCCATAAAAACTTTAAAAATAATGGGATATTTTTATAATCCATATTTTTTTTAAGGTTTCACAAAAAAATGTTTGCAATCCTTATTTATAAGATGTATTTTGAATACATCTTATAAATAACAGCCATGAGAGATCGAACATGACTCCACAGCAAATTGACCTTGTAAAAGCAACTGTTCCTGTACTCCGTGAAAATGGTGTCGCACTGACTGGTTATTTCTATAACCGCATGTTGGGGAATAATCCTGATCTAAAAGAAACCTTTAACATGGGTCACCAACGTAGTGGTGCGCAGGCTCAAGCGCTTGCAGGTGCTGTATTGGCTTATGCTGAAAACATTGAAGATCCTTCTGTGCTTGCGCCTGTGATTGAATTGATTGCCCACAAACACGTGAGCTTAAACATTCAAGCACCTGACTATAATATTGTGGGCGAAAACCTACTTCACTCTATTAGCGAAGTATTAAATATTTCAATGGAAGATCCTCTAATTGATGCATGGGCAGCTGCTTATGGTCAGTTAGCAGAAGTGTTTATTAATGCTGAACGTGCAATCTACGAACAACACGAACAAACTAAAGGCAGCTGGTTAGGCTGGCGTAATTTCAAAATTGCCAAGAAAGTTGTAGAAAGTGACGAAATCACTTCAATCTACTTCGAGCCAGTAGATGGTGGCGATTTACCAAAATACGACGCAGGTCAATATATTTCAGTACGCGTATTTGTTCCTGAACTTGGCTTGAAGCAACCACGTCAATACACGCTATCGACTAGCCCACAACAAGATTACTTACGTATTTCTGTAAAACGTGAGCCAGGCAATGGTGCAGATAAAGTTGCAGGTTGGGTATCGAACGTATTGCACCAATTACCAGAAGGTTCTGAAGTTGAAGTATCTGCACCAACAGGTAACTTCTTCCTCATCGACAGCAACAAACGTAATGTCTTCATTAGTGGTGGCGTAGGCTTAACACCAATGATTGCGATGTTGAATCAATTAGTGACTTTAGATGTACCACAACCTGTGACATTCATTCACGCATGTCGTAGCAAACAAGTACATGCGATGAAACAGCATCTCCAAGACTTAACTGCGAAATGTCCACGTATTCATACGTTGACTGCGTATGAGTTCCCGAACGAAGGTGATGTACTGGGTCAAGATTACGATGTTGCGGGTCGTTTAGACCTCAGCACTGTAGATGCAGCGCTGTTACCAGCCGATGCTGATTACTACTTATGTGGTCCAATGCCATTCATGGCAGAACAGCGTAAAGCTTTACTTGCGCGTGGCATCAAAGATGAGCAAATCCATAGCGAAGCGTTTGGTACAGGTGGTGTTCGCCACTAATCTAAAGCGTTAAAAGCTAATAGGTAAGGCTAGTCTAGTTATGCTAGACTAGCCTTAATTTATTTGTATTTTAAAAAAACATCTGTGCGATCATGCAATTAAATAAATTCACCGACTATGCGCTGCGTATTTTAATGTATATCTCGCGTCCTCGAGATGTACCCTATACCATTGCGGAAATTGCACAGGATTTGCATGTTTCCCAGAACCATCTGGTAAAAATCGTTCACTTTATGGGTAAGCAAGGAT
The DNA here is from genome assembly GCF_013417035.1 of Acinetobacter sp. YH16053. Lineage (NCBI taxonomy): Bacteria > Pseudomonadati > Pseudomonadota > Gammaproteobacteria > Moraxellales > Moraxellaceae > Acinetobacter > Acinetobacter sp. YH16053. The sequence continues at coordinate 74,864 of NZ_VPEP01000006.1, read as the reverse complement.
GGCTAATTACCACTCGTGGTAAAGGTGGCGGGATTCGCTTGCATCCTGAAGCATTGCCTTTGCGTTTAGGTCATGTGGTGAGAATCCTGCAAGGTGAAAATCAAATTGTAGAGTGTAATACCCCGCCCTGCGTGCTGCGTGCGCAATGTGGACTAAAAGGCATTCTCAATCAGGCAATGGAACAGTTTTATCAAAGCTTAGATCAATACAGCTTGGGTGAAGTGCTACAGCCTGTCCCCAATTTACAGTTCAGTACACAATCTCCAATCCCGCTGATTCATCTTTAAAGTAACTTAAACGGTCAAAGCAATATCATCCTAGATGTTGCTTTTTTCGGGCATTCAGGGCGCAAAGGTCGCTTGCCTGTATGACTTGCTTTATAATGCCTGTTTGTAGACCATGAATTGAAGTTAAGTTATGCACCACAGCAGAGGAAAATCGAAAAACAGTAAGGCGGCAGCACAGCCACGGCAGAAAATTAGCTACGAGAAAAAAGTAGACCCTGCCATTACTGAATACTCTGTTCGCGCCTTAAACTGGCTGCGTAAAGCCGAGTTTTTAATGAGTGCGCCTAAACTGAATTTATGTGTAGAAGATACTGGCTACGAAGTGGCTTTTGCAGGACGCTCCAACGCAGGTAAGTCCAGTGCAATTAATGCTTTAACCAATCAAAAACAATTGGCACGTGCTTCTAAAAAACCGGGTCGTACTCAAATGATCAACTTCTTTAGTTTGGGCAACCCCGAACAGCGTTTGGTCGATTTACCCGGTTATGGTTATGCAGCCGTACCTGAAGCCATGAAAATTGTGTGGCAAAAAGAACTCGAAAATTATTTGATTCATCGTAAAAGTTTACAAGGCTTGGTGTTACTGATGGATATTCGCCATCCCTTACAGCACTTTGATGTGATGATGCTGGAATGGGCGTATTCGCGTAAATTGTTCGTGCATGTATTGCTCACCAAATCGGACAAACTCAACCGCGGCCCTGCCAATAAAGTATTGCTTGAAGTCAAACAGCAGTTGAAAAAGATGAAACTAGATTTCTCGATTCAATTGTTTTCATCACTCAATAAGCAAGGTTTGGAAGAACTTGCGAGTGTGATGGGCGGTCGTTTGAACTTCACCTTAGAACAAGCGCATCAATTTGATTTAGACAGCATTCCAGAAGCGACTGGCGATGATGTTGATGTTGATGTTGATGTTGATGTTGATGTTGATGTTGATGTTGATGTTGATGTTGATCAGCCTGAATCTTTAGATATAGACGATCCAGCCACATCTGATACCAAAACCAAATAGTCCGTTAAATTACTGACTATTGGTCGATAACATAAAGTCCTATTCGTTCAATCTCGAATAGGACTTTTTATTTGTATGTCCACTTTCAGTTTTACGCCGTAATCACAATCTCTCTCACCACCAAAGTTGCACTTTACAACGCAGCCAGAAATGCCCTACTGTCAAGATCATAACAATTAGACATTAAACAATTACATGCGATAAGGAGATCAAACATGCAAGCACACATTTCAGTGATTACCTTAGCGGTAGAAGATTTACAACGTGCACTCGACTTTTACCGCGACGGCTTAGGACTTGTAACTGAAGGCATTATTGGACAGGAATTTGAACCAGGTGCGGTGGTCTTTTTTGAACTGCAAGCAGGCTTAAAACTGGCTTTATGGTCTAAACAAAGTTTACAACAAGATACAGGCTTAACAGGTACAGCCAGCAGTGCTGCACAAATCACTTTAGGACATAATGTACATAGCCCACTCGAGGTCGATCAGGTATTGAAACAAGCAAAAAATGCAGGTGCGAAAATTTTAAAACCTGCACAGAGCACCTTTTACGGCGGTTATGCAGGTTATTTTCAGGACTTAGATGGTCATATTTGGGAAGTGGCCTACAGCCCATATTGGGATTAATCTGCTTTGGCTCATGTCTTTACATAGCACAATAAAACAGGATGATGCTGAAAACTTGATTCGATTTTAAACCCATTATCAGGAATGCAGTGCAGGGTCATCACGAGTATGCCGATCGACCACCACACTAATCATCATATCGCCCTGCACATTGACCACAGTACGCACAGTATCCAACAAACGGTCGATCGGCAATAAAATCGCAATCGCTTCTGCAGGCAAGCCCACCGATTGTAATACCATAATCATCGTCACCATACCTGCGCTTGGAATACCAGGCGCGCCCAAAGAAGCGATCATGGCTGTGGCACAGACAATTAATTGCTGTCCTAAACTTAAATCCAGCCCCATTAAATTGGCAACAAACAAAGCCGCTGCAGCTTCATACAATGCCGTTCCATCCATATTCAGTTGTGTACCTAACGGGATCACAAAGCCTGCAGTTTGCGGACGCACACCTAAATTTTCCTGCGCACATTTCATCGAAAGTGGCATAGTGGCAGAACTGGAACTGGTGGCAAAAGCCGTAATTAAGGCAGCACGTGTGCCTTTAAAAAAGGTGATCGGATCCATTTTGCCAAATATCCACAACAGCAAAGGCAAGACCACCACACCATGAAAAATCGTGGTGCCCGTGACCACTGCAGCAAACTCTGCCAAACGACTCAGGACTGAAATATCTTCGGTTGCAACCAACTTAGCCAATAAAGCAAAAATCCCCAAAGGTGCCAGTTTCATTACCCAGCCAATCATCAACATCATAATTTCAAAAAATTGCTGACTGAGTTTACGTACCGTTTTAAAGTGCTCCCCGCCTTTGACCAGCGTCACACCCACCAATAAGGCAAATATCACCACTGCCAAAACATTACCCTCGGCAAAAGCTTTAAACGGATTGATTAAGGTGTTTTGAATGAAATTGGTAAAAAACGAAGACGGCGTAAGCGTGTCTGGGCTTTGATGCTGCGCCATAGCATCTTGAAACATCACAATATCTACGCCTTTACCCACTGCAAATAAATGCGCACACGCCAAACCTAAAATTAAAGCCAAAGTCGTGGTGGTGACACAACACGCCAACGTAATTTTCCAGACTCGACTCAATTGCCCTACAGCCTGTAAGTTCGACACACCGACCACAATTGAGCTAAAAATTAGTGGGATCAGCAGCATTTTCAGTAAACCAATAAAAATACTGCTCATTAAACCAATGCCATACAAACTGGCGCTAAAAAATGTGCTGTCTGGAAATAGATTCAGAATAAAACCAAACACCACACCCAAAATTGCGGCAATTAGAATTTGTGTATTGAGGCTCATACGCAATTGAGTTTTTTAATGTGATGTGTGGACTATGCCATGTGGCTGAAATTGAATCGAGTATTATTTTTCTAGCGCACTTTGATTAGGTTCAGATCGTGCTTCAGGATGTAAAAAAGCCGACATGAATGTCGGCTGATGAATGTAGATTTTAAAGGCTATATTTTATTGCGTTTCGATTTCACGTAAACGAATCAAGCCTTCCTGACTGGTGCTACACACCAATTCACCATTTTGCCACATGCGCCCAAAGTTCAAACCACGCGAACTAGTGCTAATGGTGGCTTCCATGTCGTACAGCATCCAGTCATCCACACGGAACGGTTTATGGAAATACATGGCATGGTCAATACTGGCACACTGCAAACTTGGTGATAAATAGCTCAAACCATGCGGACGCAGTGCTGTGGTCATTAACGTGAAGTCTGAATAAAATGCCGCAATTGCCTGATGCAAAGACACTTCATCCACCTCTGGTGAAATGCTGTCATGGGTACGAATGTAGTGTGCATAAGCAGGTGCTTCAGGCTGCGGTAAAAATGGATTGCTCGGATTAATCGGGCGAATCTCCACCAAGCGATCACGCATAAAACTGGCACGCACATTTTCAGGTACAAACTCGACAATATGCTGTTTGAGTTCCGCTTCGTTTTTTAAAGCTTCTGCTGCAGGATAGTTTGGCTCTGAAATTTGATAATTCAGACCGTCTTCCAACGGCGCAAAGGACACCATCGCAGTAAAAATGGTACGCCCATGCTGAATGGCACGTACTTGACGGCTAGAAAAACTTTTACCATCACGCAAACGGTCAACTTCATAAATAATAGGTGCGTTGACATCGCCACCAAACAAGAAATAGGCATGCAATGAGTGCGCAGGACGATCAGTGGTATAAGATGCAGCACGTAAAGCCTGTCCCAAAACCTGTCCACCAAAAACACGTTTACCCACCAAGTTACGACTGATACCTCGGTAGATATTTTCTTCTAACTTTTCTAAACAAAGAAGTTCAACCAGCTCTTGTGTGAGTGCGTTCATAACTAACCTATGTATGGCGGAAATTGGGGATGCGGGATCGAAGTCGATGAAAAAATAAATCGTCAAAATAAACTGACTATTTTAAGCCTGCTATTTTGCCATAGATTCTGCATCTTTTACCCATCAAAGACTGACCGCTGTGTCACAACTTAGCCGATCAATTTTGCTAAAAATACGATTTTTAACGATAAAATCTAACAATATTCATGCAAATTATCTAAAAATGCAGCGCGATTATTAGATACAATGACGCAAAATAAATTCCCTACTGGCTAGGGACTTGGGTGATGAAGTAGGAGTGAATATGTCCAAGCGTGGTTTTGGTCAAATGTATCGTCAGCTTTCTGGTAAGCTGCTTGACCTTGTGGTGACACCGCATGTTTTGGGTGAAGTCCCTGTCAAGGATGCGCAAAGTGTAGACTCAAATGCCACTCGCACCAAGATAACTTGCTACGTATTGCAAAATCACTCACGCAGCAATGCCTTGGTGGTCGATGGCGAAACACGTCGCTTAAAACTCACGCCTGCGCTTGATCCATTGGTGATGGGTTCACATAAAGAAAAAGCCTCGATTCTGTTTTTACAGCATCACGATGAGAACAACCTACTCAATCCACCACCTTATGCTTTTCCGCCACGCTTGTTACGTTTAATTGAACAATTAGAACAACACCCAGAACTTGATATTGAATTGGTACCTGTGACCGTGTTGTGGGGACGTTCTCCAGACAAAGAAGATTCGTGGTTTAAACTACTGTTTACCGATACGTGGGCAACGCCTGGCACAGTCAAGCAGTTAATGAATATTGGGGTGCATGGTCGTCAGTCTTATTTGGAATTTCACGAACCACAATCATTACGCGCTTTAATTGAACATGCCAAAACTGAGCATCCAAACCTGTCGCCTGCGACCTTTATTGTCAACACGCTAAATAATTACTTAGATGGGCAGCGTGAAGTCGTGCTTGGCCCAGACTTGTCTGACCGTCGCAATGTCATGCTCAGTCTGATTAAATCTCCCGATGTGCAAGATGCTATTCGTCGTGAAAGTTTACGCAGTAAAATTAGCGTGATTGAAGCCGAGCGTCGTGCGATTGGTTATTTAAATGAAATTGTGTCGGACTATTCTCATGCTGCGGTACGCTTTGCCGATATGGCACTGACCCGCTTATGGACACAATTGTACGATGGCGTGGAAGTGCATAATTTTAGTACCGTGCGCGAACTGGCCAAAGACTATGAAATTATCTACACCCCATGTCACCGCAGTCATATCGACTATTTATTGCTGTCTTATGTGATTTACAAACGCGGCATGATGGTGCCGTACATTGCTGCGGGCGATAACCTGAATATGCCATTTGTAGGTCAATTGCTTCGTGGTGGCGGTGCGTTTTTTATCCGTCGTACTTTCCGTGGCAACGGCTTATACACAACCGTCTTTAAAGAATATTTATTCAGTATTTTGTCGCGTAACACGCCGCTTGAATACTTTATTGAAGGTGGACGTTCACGTACAGGCCGCTTGTTGCCACCAAAAACAGGCATGCTCGCCATGACCATTCACAGTCATTTGCGTGGTCGTGCTAAACCGATTGCTTTTGTGCCAACTTATATTGGTTATGAACGCCTGATGGAAGGTTCAACCTATGTCGGTGAAATGCAAGGCAAGCCAAAAGAATCTGAATCGCTAATGGGCATTTTAAAAACCATGCGCAAGATTGAACGGATTTTTGGCAAGGTGCATGTCAATTTTGGCGAACCTGTGTTTTTAGATGATGTTCTAAAACAACACGATGCCGAACACATCAGCATTGAAAAAAATGATGATCCTATTCCACCACAAGTGTCAGATGCAGTGAATACTTCAGCACATGCGATTTTGGAAAACATTAACCGTGCTGCGGTAATTAACCCGGTATCTTTGTTATCGCTGATTTTACTGGCAACACCAAAACATACCTTGGATGAAGAAATTTGTGTGAAGCAGTTAGACACTTACCGTAATCTGCTCACTGCCCTGCCTTATGATGAGCGCACTCAAGTCACACCATTATCAGGTAAAGAAATTATTGCCTACGGCTTAAAACTCAAACTGATTAAACGAGTGCAGCACGTTTTGGGCGATATTATCGCGATTGAAGACCATCAGGCGGTGTTACTCACCTACTTCCGCAACAATATTTTGCATGCCTTTGTCTTACCATCTTTAATTGCAGCATTGGTGAAACATAATGGTTCGATTCGTCGTGGTGATTTAATCAACGTCATTCGTACTTTATATCCGTTCCTGAAAGCTGAGTTGTTCTTGAAATGGCAAGATCAGGAACTCAAAGAACGGATTTGTGCCTACGTGGAAGCCTTGATTCAGGCCAAATTGATTTCTGAAGATGCAGAAGGCAATTTAATTTCACCTGCACCAAATAGTGAAGATCACAACCAATTGGTAGTATTGGCTGCGCCTGTAATGCAGAGTTTAGAGCGTTATTACATGACGCTGGCGCTGATTACACAACGCGGCTCAGGCAATATTTCGGCACGTCAAGTCGAAGAACTGAGCCATTTGGTCGGTCAGCGTTTGTCGGTGCTGTATGAATTCAATTCACCTGAATTCTTTGACAAAGCCTTATTCCAAAGCTTTATTAAAGTTTTGACTCAGCAAGGTTATATCAGCACCAACAGTGACAATGCGATTGTGTTTGATGACAACTTTAAAAACGTCGCGCAATACGCCAATTTGGTGTTGGATGATGTGACTTTGCAGATGCTGCAACACATCACCACCTTTAGTGATGAAGAATTGTGTGAGGCTTTGGAGGCACTTGCTGCACAACAAGCGAAGAAACGCTTGAAACGTAAGAAGAAGTAATTTTTAAGCTTCTTCTCTTACGCCATAAATGGCTCAGGCAGACAGTTGGGGATGAGGCTGAATTAAAGCTCAATATTTGAGATTTTAAAAATCACCTCTTGCTAGCCCTTTCCTAGCAAGAGAACTTTTATTCTTCGATTTAAGGTGAATCACTTTGCGTAATTCTTAGATGATCACAATAATCCTCATGTTTGCGCTGAAATCCTGTTTTCTCCATGCGCGTAGCAAAAATCCGCTTCCCTGTTTCACGCATACTTTCCAACACCAACTCAGGTAAATTGAATTCACGTTGAATCTTTAAAATCATTTCGTGCAAAGGCTGAGCTTGGTTATTGCTACAAATATAACCTGGTTCTGGATGTTCCACGTGAAGCAAATATGCCAAAAAATTTGCCAAATCATCAATATGAATTCGATTTGACCAATGTATATTCGGATAACTTTGTGTGGTTTCCGCAAGTTTGAGCATGCGTGCAACCGATGCGCCATAAATACCCGAAGGACGCACAATCACACATTGTTCAGGATAAGCCTGTTGCCACAAATGTTCCATCTGCAACAACAACTGCCCTTGTACATCATTTGGCTTAGGCACAGTATCATCATCAATACATTCACCTGCATTTTCACCATACACCCGTGTAGATGACACCACAATAATTCGCTTTACAGGATGATCTTTTAATGCAGCGACAATCGGCTGCACAGAATCTACATAAGTCTGTTGATACGCTTCTACAGAACTCAAAACCGTATTTCGAGATGGTGCAAGTAATACATAAACGGCATCAACAGGTTGAGTCTGTGATAAATCGAGCTGTTGAATATCTTGAAGCAGATGCGTCATATCAGGATCTGTTTTCGGACTGCGGCTAATTGTGGTAATTTGATGACCGAGCGTAAATAGTTGTTTTGCAACACGCTGCGATGTTTTACCATAACCAATAAATAGAATATGCATTCAGCACCTAATCATAGCATTTGAAGTTGAGGGGACATGGCTGCAGTCCATCAGTTGCAAGGGGTAGGCTCTGCCTCTGCTGCATTACTCGAAAAACTAAATATTTTCACTACAGATGACTTGCTGTTTCATCTACCGCGTGACTATGAAGATCGTAGCACGATCATTCCCATGAACCAATTAAACGTGGGGCGCAGCTATTTACTCGAAGGTGTGGTTAAAGGGGTCGATTTTCCACTGGGTAAACGCAAGTCGATGGCGGTCAATTTAGAAGATGAATTTGGAAAAATCACCTTACGTTTTTATCATATTTATAAAGGTATTACAGATCGTGCCAAACTCGGCAATCGTTTAAGAGTATTTGGCGAAGTACGGGTTGGGGCGCGTGGTCTGGAAATGTATCACCCCGAATTACAACTCATTACTGAACATACCCCACTGCCTAAAACCCAATTGACTGCCATTTACCCAAGCACCGATGGGCTGACCCAAGCCAAATTACGTGAATACGTCAAACAGGCCTTGACACAGCATAGTGATGATTTGCCTGAACTCCTGCCTGAAAAAATGACCAATGGCTATGCACTCAAACAGGCGTTGGATTATATTCATCATCCACCTTTAAATGCCAATATGCTGCAATTGGCACAAGGCTCTCACCCTGCACAGCAACGCCTGATTTTTGAAGAATTGGTGGCGCATCAAGTCAGTTTACTGACCCGACGGGCTTATATTCAGCAAATTGCCTCACCTGCCTTTTCCCCAAGTCAAAAACTAGCGCCTACGTTACTCGGCAACATGCCATTTCAAATGACAGGCGCACAGCAACGGGTTTCGCAAGAAATCATGGAGGATTTGCAGCGTAATAAACCCATGCTGCGCTTGGTACAAGGTGATGTAGGTGCAGGTAAAACGCTGGTCGCTGCAGTCGCAGCGTGTCATGCGCTAGAAGAAGGTTGGCAAGTCGCGCTGATGGCACCCACTGAAATTTTGGCAGAACAACATTATCTGAACTTTCAAAAATGGTTTGAACCATTGGGCTTAACAGTGGCATGGTTGTCTGGCAAACAAAAAGGCAAAGCACGCGCAGCGGCTGAACTGAGCATTCAAGATGGTAGCGCCAATTTGGTGGTTGGGACACATGCGTTATTTCAGGACAATGTGCAATTTGCCAAATTAGGTTTGGTGATTATTGATGAACAACACCGTTTTGGGGTCGATCAACGTCTGGCTTTGCGCAATAAAGGTGCCAATCACACTACACCGCATCAATTGGTGATGACTGCAACGCCTATTCCGCGAACTTTAGCCATGTCCGCCTATGGCGATTTGGACACTTCGGTGATTGATGAACTACCGCCAGGACGTACACCTATTCAAACGGTGACCATTCCGCTAGATCGGCGTGAAGAAGTCTTACAACGCATTGCCAGCAATTGTGCCGAAGGCAAACAAGCCTATTGGGTCTGTACCTTGGTGGAACAGTCGGAAACCTTAGATGCGCAAGCTGCCGAGGCGACTTTTGCTGAAATTAAAGAACGCTTTCCTGAACTGAATATTGGGCTGGTACACGGCAAAATGAAAGCCGATGAAAAACAAGCCGTCATGCGGCAATTTAAAGACAATCAACTACAATTACTGATTGCCACCACAGTAATTGAGGTCGGGGTCGATGTACCCAATGCTTCAATTATGGTGATCGAAAATGCCGAGCGTTTAGGACTTTCACAGCTGCATCAGTTACGTGGACGAGTCGGACGGGGTGCCAAAGCCAGTTTTTGTGCCTTGTTGTATAAAAATCCACTTTCGCAAAATGGACAAGAACGCTTGCGGATTATGCGCGAAACCAACGATGGTTTTGTGATTGCAGAAAAAGATTTAGAACTGCGTGGCCCTGGGGAACTTTTAGGAACCAAACAAACGGGAGATATGGGCTTTCGGGTGGCTAAATTAGAACGGGATGATCATTTGCTGGCACAGGCGCATCATGTGGCACAGCAAATTTTAAACGATTATCCTACACATGCCGAAGCTTTGCTAAAACGCTGGCTGCCTGAGGCACCACGTTATGCCTATGTTTAAACGGATTGCAGTCCTAAGATGACTCAGCCGATCAATCTACTACAATGCGGCATACAATGGTTGCGCCAACTGCAGCCGTGTCAGCTCTGCCATAGCGACACGCAATGGCAACATTCGGTCTGTCAAACCTGTTGGCAACAATTGCCGTGGCGTAGCCAAGCGGTACAACGACAAGAAATGCAGATTCAAGTCACTTTTGATTATCACTATCCAATTAATCGCATCATTCAACAATTTAAATATGAACAGCAGTTACATTACCAACTGCTTTTAGTAGGCGCGCTAAAACAACTGTCTTATCCTAAAATCCAAGCCATTGTACCGATGCCAATTTCCACTGCCCGCTTGACTGAACGCGGCTACAATCAATCTTTATTGTTGGCAAAAGGACTAGCGCGGCATTTAAATGTCCCGATTTGGCAACCTGTGACCCGCTTACAACAGCACGCGCAAAAAGGCTTAAGTCGCTTAGAACGATTGGAAGACATCCAACAGCAATTTCAAATTCAGGCTGCGCCTAAAATCCGTTTTCGTCGGGTTTTAATTGTGGATGATGTGGTCACGACGGGCAGTTCAATTCATGCACTCAAACAGCAGTTGCTCAAGCTCGGCTGTCAAAAAGTCGAGGCGGTTTGTCTGGCCAGTGCTGAATAAAAAAACTATTCGGTTGAATATGCTCAACGCATTAAAAAGTTGAACTTAAAATATAGAAGAATGATCAACTGCTCTTAATTTTGTTGTAAATATTGTTTTAACCACGGCATCACCACTTCACGGGTCAGCGGTGCCAACAAAGTATCTTGATCATCCAAATCTACCCACTTCATTTCGGCAATTTCAGCAGCAATTTTTGGTGCCTGATCAAGCTGAACCCAATACACATAACTGACCAAACGGCAGTCGGGCTCATTGGCCGTTGCTGTTTCATAGCGTCCAATAAATTGTTGAATTTGCGCCTGACAGCCAATTTCTTCGGCAATTTCTCGCAACATGGTCGTTTCAGGCGCTTCATTGGGTTCTAATTTGCCACCGACCTGCATAAAACACGCGGTATGCTGTTTACGCACCACCAATAACTGCTGTTTGACATTTAAAATAATTGCAGCTGCAACGGTAATGATGTTGTTGATCTCAGCCATTTTATTTCGCCAGTTCCTGCTGCACCCACTCTAGCTCAGGCACTTCCCATTTCATTTCAGGAACACGGTATTGTTCAAATTGCTGCAAAATATTGTCAATACAATTCGATACAATCAATGCCTCACAAAAACGTGGCTGAGTAAAACCTTTTTCAGAGGTCTGTCTTAAAAACTTCAGCAAATCATCATAAAAGCCATCTACATTTAAAAAAGCGCAGGGCTTCGAGTGAATTCCTAATTGTGCCCACGTCCATTGCTCAAAAATTTCTTCTAAAGTTCCGGAACCACCCGGCAAAGCAATAAAGCCCTGTGCCAATTCTGACATTTTTATTTTGCGAGCATGCATGTTTTCAACAATATGTAATTCGGTCAAATGCGGATGCGCCAATTCATGCTCTGCCAAACTTTCAGGCATAACGCCAATTGCACGACCACCTGCGGCCAAGGTACTATCTGCCACCACACCCATTAAGCCTGAGCGCCCACCGCCATAAATTAAAGTTTTGCCTTGTGCAGCCAGTGTTTCACCCACTTTCCGTGCATTTTCAACAAAAACTGAATCTTTTCCTGGGGCAGAACCACAGAAAATAGCAATTGACGACATCATTTTTTCACCATGTTATCTGGCTGTCATGCCATAAAATTAAACTTCAGGGAGATTTTTAAATAAAATAGCATTCTGAGCAGTGTATTTAGTAAGATCCTTGTCTAAAATACACCCATCCACAAAACCCATACTGCGCAAGGAGAAAAGACGAATGCTTGAAGCCTTTTATGCCACAGAGCGCGGTAGTCTGGAAGATGCCACCATTAACGGTGGTTTTGATTTGCATCCAGATCTGGTCTGGATTGACCTAATTGCCCCTTCACAAGAAGAACAGCAATGGGTACTAGACGCATACTCACAAAATTTACCGACCTTAAAATCTTTGGAAGATATTTCATCTTCAGCGCGATTCTACCGCGATGATGACGGTATTTTACACATTAGTACCTATTTTTTAACTAAAAATAAAAACTATCAAGTCGATGGCGAAACTGAAGACAATTCCAGTATTTTAGCCACTGTGCAAACCGTCGCCTTTATTTTACATAAAGAACACTTGTTTACCCTACGTGGTGAAAAATTAGTGGCGTTTCGGGCATTTCGGGCGCGTGCACGACGTAACGACTACGAAATTGACTATAAAGACCCGACTTGGGTGCTTTTAGGCTTGCTTGAAGCCAAACTGGACGAACTTGCGGATATCTTAGAAGATATCCACAAGGACTTAGAAAAGTATTCCACAGAAGTCCTAAATAACCGCCATCGTGAGCAAATTTTAGACCTCGATGACATGATTACCCGACTGGCGCAATTAGAAGATATGCTTGGGAAAGCCCAACTGTGTTTGATTGATTTACGTCGTGTCCTGACCTTCTTGGCACGTCCACGTGCGTTAGGCAGTCATATTTACGATGCAGACATTCGAGAACTCAGTGAAGATGTACGCTCACTGGTCGAACACGATGCTTTCTTATTCCAAAAAGTGCGCTTCTTACTCGACACGACTTCGGGCTTCATTAACACTGAACAGAACGACACCATTCGTCGATTCTCGATTTTACCAAGCATGTTAGCGCCACCAATGCTAGTTGCCAGTGTCTACGGCATGAACACGGATGTATTACCTTTTGCCAAAGGTACCACCAGTTTTATTGTGGTCAGTGTTATTTTAATTGGTTTCTTTATTGGCCCATTGATTTACTTCAGATGGAAAAAATGGATTTAATGCCCTTTATATTCCCTCTCCTTTTAGGCATAGGTATCTACACATCTTTAGGTACCTAGTGCAATAGTTGCGATTTCATTCAGTTCATCTATTGAATATTCTGAGAGCAGTTGAAGAGTATTTAGTAAAATCGAGAGTCCTGCCAATATGGCAGGCGCACTCTCTACCTTGCCTCTTTTCTGTTGTCTACCTGAAAGTCTAGTCAAAAATGCACGGACTTTCTGATTTTGTTCATCTGTACAACGCTGCACTCTCCACGTCAACACACAAGCCATACAACTGATTAGCAAACGCCTTAAAATCGCTTCTGGCGTAGTCTGAAGCCATGACTCAATATCATGGCCTGCTTGCTTGAGAAGTTTGAAATAACATTCGATTGACCAACGCCAGTAATACCAAGTCGTCAGTTCTACTGCGGTAATCTCAGTTGGTACATTACTGATCAATGACCATCTTGCAACTGTCTTTTCATTAATATCTTTAACCACCGCAATAATCAGTCTAGCCTCAATTGCAGCACCTTTCTGAGGGGCAACTCTTTGACCTAAACAATCTTTTTTATTTGATTTTGCAGCACGGGTAAGCCGAACATTGGTTTCTCCAACATAAAGCATATGTTGATTACCCTTATAAGAAATGGGTTTCACTTGCTGTATTTCGATACGTTCAGCAACTTCTCCAACTTTACATATTTCACCCTGATGCTCAATCCGATTTCCTTCCTTTGCTCGAATAAGCCATTGAAAACTATGACTGCTTAATTACCTGAGATGAGCAATGGAATCTCCTTCACGATCAATAATATGTACGCAGGTTTTATCAAAAGGAAACTGTTCAACTTTTTGAATTTGTTCAGAAAGGGAGTCTAAATGGGTTTTACGTTCGGTCTGTTGCTCATTGAATGTCGAATAGCAACCTGAAGCACTAGAAAGGGTCTGAGCTAATGGAGCAACAGGAAGTCCAGAACCAGCATCAACAAGTAAGCTCGTTTGTAATTCATAGCCTGAGTCGTACTGATGTGTCCTTTGGAGTTTTTGGGTTTTATTACGATGTGTCACATATTGGATTTGTGACCAATCATGAATAACTAAAGCATAACGATGCAGCGATGTCTTAATCTGATCACAAGCAAGTTTTTGAATAGGTTCATTTAATTGTTTAAATGAGATTTTATCATTATTTAAAAACCGCCATACAGCTTGCGTCGTTGCGAAACTATTTTTTTGAGCAGAGGCAATATCTTTGATTGCAGGAGCAAGTGAAGCAAGAGGATTCATATTGAGTTGAACAAGGTTGTTGTAACGTTTGACAAGGCGCTGATCTAAGCGAGAGATGTTAAAATTGAAGAGCATGCTCTTCAATTTAACGCAAAACATGGAAATTGTGTAGATACCTATGCCTTTTAGGAGAGGGTTAGGCAGAGGTTTGCAATTTTTCTTCTCCTTTTAGCAGCGGGTCAGAGAGGTTTGCAACCACTCATAACCTCCCTTTCGTAAAGAAAGCAAATTAACGCAATAAAAAAAGCACCTTACAAGTAGGTGCTTTTTTGTGGTTTCACTTTTAGGCGATCAGTTTTAAATCATCTTGCAAATGACACGCTTGAATGATTTTCATCATTTTTTCAGGAACAGCTTTAAACTGTAAGCCTTTGGCTTCTGGTGTCTGACGCAACCACTGCACCAAAACAGCCAAAGCCAAAGTGCTGCCTTGTTCCAGATTTGCCAAATTCACTACCAAAGGTAGTTGCTGTTGACGAATCAACTGTATGCCTTTTTGGTAATATTGCTCAGCATTACTGAAATCTATTTTTCCAGAAACGCATAATTCCTGATTTGATAATTCAATCACGCCACACCTAACCTATTTTTTCTTTTCAACCGCAGCTTCTGCATCTGGCTTAAAGGTTGCAATAGCTTTATCAATATTGCCACCATTACGCTTCACGTTTGCCGCAAACTGGTTACGGAATTGCAAACCTAGATCAATACCCGAAACGTTGATGTTACGGATTTTCCATTGGCTGCCTTTATCTGCCAACTGGAATGACACAGGAATTTTTTCACCATTGTGAACAAAGTCGATGGTCACTACAGGGTTCTTGCTGTTGGTCGCCTTATAAGGACGCATGGTATAGGTTTGGTTACTGAATTTCGCAAACGCTGTACCATAGTTCTCAATTAAGGTTTCACGGAAGTTTTTCTCAAACTGTGCACGTTGTGCCGCTGAGCTGTATTGGTTCGTCGCATAAGTCCCCATCACAATACGGGTAAATGCTTGCGCATCTACATACGGGTCAAGGTTCTGACGCACAATGGTTTTCACCAATGCTGGATTGTTCTGCAATTTAGCATGATCTGCTTTTAAACGTGTAATCAAGCTATCGGCAACTTTTTTCACAAAAGCTGGTGGCGCTTCTGCGGGTGCAGCAAATGCAGTACCTGCCAACATGGTAGAAAGCACACTTACCGCCAGAGTTTGCTTTAAAAGTGTTTTCACGGACAATCTCCTCAATTACTCAACAAATGACACTTCTGCATCTGTTGTTTCAGCTGTCGCTGTATCTGTGTCTGACGCTGCATTGGATGTTTTCGCTGCACCGCCAGTAATAAACTTACTGATTAAATCTTCTAAATCCATGGTGCCTTGTGTATTGGCAATGCTTTCGCCACGTTTCACAAAGTTCAAACCACCACCTGGAACAACTTTGAGATACTTCTCACCCAACAAACCATTGGTTGCAACCATTATGTAAGCATCTTCATCAATACTGGTGATGGATTTCATGTTACTCAACAGTTGTTGTTCCATTTCTTTTTGTTGCTCAGGACTTGCCTGTTCGTATTCAGCACTGTAACGCAATTCTTCAACTGCATAATTTTGCACTGTTTTTAATTGCTCAGCATTAAAACTGGTCAGTTTACCATCCAACTCAAATTCAACAGTGGCCAAACGTGATACAGGGTCTAAGGTGATGTCATTCACACGCCCAATGGTCACACCGCTCATGGTGACTTTAGCACGTGGTTTTAAACCATTCACATTGTCAAACGTTGCGGTCATATTATAGCTGTCACGTAAATTGGTTCCGACCAATCCACTGACTTTCATCGCCAAGAAAAACAATGCAATGCCTGTCAGAATGACAAAAACACCTACGGCCAGCTCACTAGTACGTGATTTCATTAAACACCTCCGAACATGACCGCAGTCAACACAAAATCAAAACCTAAAACACATAATGAAGAATACACCACGGTGCGCGTGGTCGACGTTGCAATGCCTTCTGAGGTCGGCACACAGGCATAGCCCTGATACACTGCAATCCAGGTACAAATTAATGCAAAAACAAAACTTTTAATAATGGTGCCATTAAAAATATCTTTATAGAATTGCACGCTGCTTTGCATGCCACCCCAGAAAGAACCTTCATCTACACCCAGAAAATCTACCCCAACCATTTTGCCGCCCATAATGCCAACCGCAGCAAAAATAATGGAGAGCATTGGCAGGCTGACAATTCCTGCCCATAAACGTGGTGACACGATACGCTTGAGTGGGTCTACCCCAATCATTTCCATACTGGCCAATTGTTCTGTGGCTTTCATCAAACCAATTTCTGCAGTTAAGGCAGAGCCTGCACGTCCTGCAAATAACAGTGCAGCCACTACAGGTGCCAGTTCACGCAATAAAGTCAAAGACACCATGGTGCCTAACATGGCTTCTGAACCGATATTGACCAAAATGGAGTAGCCTTGTAAGCCCAAGACCAAACCAATAAATAAACCCGACACCGCAATAATCAATAACGACATCACGCCAACACGGTACATTTGGTACAGGAACAGCTTCACCCCAAGCAGGGTTGGCATGGAAAATAGAATTTGCAACAACATTTGGGTGGCGACACCAATGCCACGAACACGCTCAATGACGCGTTGACCTAATGCGGCAATAGCATTCATGAACGCACCTCATCACTTAAATAAGCCCGATGGCTAAATTGATAATCGACAGGCCCTTCGGCAGCGCCTGTTAAGAACTGACGTACAAATGCCGATTCATGCTGTTGTAATTCCGCAGGTGTACCCTCGCCCTGAATCACGCCTTCTGCGATAATGTAAATGTAGTCAGCAATCGACAGCGTTTCACCTACATCATGCGAGACGATGATGGTGGTTAAATCCAAAGCTTCACGTAAAGAACGAATTAAACGAGTCAGTACACCTTTTACAATCGGGTCTTGGCCTGCAAATGGCTCATCGTACATGATCAATTCAGGGTCTAACGCAATCGCACGTGCTAAGGCCACACGACGGTTCATCCCGCCCGATAATTCTGCAGGCATGAGTTGTTCAGTACCACGTAACCCCACTGC
The DNA here is from genome assembly GCF_013417035.1 of Acinetobacter sp. YH16053. Taxonomy (NCBI): domain Bacteria; kingdom Pseudomonadati; phylum Pseudomonadota; class Gammaproteobacteria; order Moraxellales; family Moraxellaceae; genus Acinetobacter; species Acinetobacter sp. YH16053. The sequence continues at coordinate 57,377 of NZ_VPEP01000006.1, read as the reverse complement.
TTCAAGTTTCAACGCCACCAGTTCTGCAATTAAATGCTCCGGTAACTTGGTATGCGCACGCAATGGAAATGCTACATTTTCATACACGCTCATATCGGTAAATAATGCACCGCTTTGGAATAACATGCCCATACGTGCCCGTGCAGCAAACAACTCCTGACGTGACATATCTGCAAGGTTTTTTCCATCCATTAAAATATCACCATGATCGGGTGCCAGTTGACCACCAATCAAGCGTAATAATGTGGTTTTACCTGTACCAGAAGGTCCCATAATGGCCGTAATTTGCCCACGGCGAATCTTTAAACTGACATTTTCAAAAATGACACGTTTCCCTCGCTTAAAGCTCAGTTCATTGACTTCAATCAATGACGGCTCATGTTGAGGTGTTGAATTATTCATAGCTGAGGGTCTTCCTGCATTTTTTCAGCACGTATACTATAAAGGATTGAAGCATAAAATGTTATCTAGCAAATTTTTTAAAACTGTGTACGTCTTGTGCAACTATAAATATTATTGTTATCTAAATCACTTTCATTACAGCAAACACTTAAAAATAAGAGGAAATAATATAATAAATTAAATTACATAAAATCAGCGCTAAACCAATATACGGCATCATTCCCTCTCTCGTCTGCATCAGCATTCGCAAGCCATCGATGTTCATAATTCGCACAACACAATAAAAACATGACACAGTATACATTTCATTCAGACGGAAAATCATTTTTTAACATAAAAAAACCGGTGCTCAACACCGGTTTTCTTTAAGCTGACGCTTCAGATAGCGCTTAGTCGTTAAATTTACGACGTGGGCGATCAAAACCACCTTCACGGCGTGGACGATCTGAATTGAACTCACGACGTGGACGATCTTCACCACCAAATGAACGCTTAGGACGATCATCAAAAGAACGTGGTTGACGGTCACCAAAACCACCTTCACGACGTGCAGGACGATCACCAAAATCACGTTTTGGACGGTCACCGAAACCACCTTCGCGACGTGGTTTATAGTCTACGCGGTTGCCACGGTTGTCATCAGTCGCATCAAAGCGTGGTTTATCGTTGAAACCACCTTCGCGACGTGGACGGTCTGAATTAAATTCACGACGCGGACGATCTTCAAATGAACGTTGTGGACGGTCACCGAAACCACCTTCACGGCGTGGACGGTCTGAATTAAATTCACGGCGTGGACGGTCTTCAAATGAACGTTGTGGACGGTCACCAAAACCACCTTCACGGCGTGGACGATCTGAGTTGAACTCGCGACGTGGGCGATCTTCACCAAATGCAGGACGTTCACCACGTGGTTTGTCATCGAAGCTACGACGTGGACGATCATCACCACCTTCACGACGTTTAAAGTTGCTTTCGCCTTCAAAACGACGACCGCCACCAAAACCGCCACGACCACCGCGACCGCCATCACGACGACCACGACCACCGTCACGACCAGAACGTGCTGGTGGTGGAGATGGCTCTAAGCCTTCAATTTCAGAAACGCTTAAACGTGCATCCAAGAAATCTTCCAAAGCACGGATTTTGCCACGCTCACGGTAAGTTGCCAAAGTAATGGCATTACCGGTACGACCCGCACGACCTGTACGACCAATACGGTGTACATAGTCTTCATTTTTCATTGGTAAACCAAAGTTGATCACGTGAGAAATCGTTGGTACGTCTAAACCACGTGCTGCAACGTCAGTTGCAACCAAAATTTTTGCACGACCTTCACGAATGCTACGTAAACGACGGTTACGTACGGTCTGTGGCATTGCACCGTGTAGAGCAACCACCGAGTGACCTGCTTCAGCCAATTCTTCAGCCAACATGTCGGTATCTTCTTGAGTCGATGCGAATACAACCGCTTGGTCTACACCTTCATCAGACAACCAGTGTGACAATAATTTTTTCTTGTGCTCAAAGCCATCTGTCCAGTGTAAAGTCTGGGTGATGTCCATGTTGGTTGAGTGACCTGTTTCAATTGCAATACGCACAGGTTCATTCATCATACGTTCTGCAAGCGTGATAATACGGCTTGCAAAAGTAGCAGAGAACATTAGTGTTTGTTTACGGTTAGCAGCCAAGTCGCTAATGGCTTCTAGGTCTTCAGAGAAACCTAGGTCAAGCATACGGTCAGCTTCGTCTACAATTAAAGCATCAACTTTATCGAGCTTAATTTGACGACGGTTCACCAAGTCAAGTAAACGACCTGGAGTCGCTACAACCACTTGTGCACCTTTTAATTGTTGGATTTGCTTACCAAAAGGCATACCACCCATAATTGCTGCAATACGTACACCTTTCATGTGACGTACAAATGCAATCGCATCTTGGCTGACTTGTTGCGCCAACTCACGTGTTGGGCAAAGTACCAAAATAGATGGCTGAGTAATGGCTTTCATGCGTTCTTTAAAAGGAACGAAAGTATCTTGGTTAGCAAGCGCGTTTAAAGTTGGGAGTAAGAACGCAGCAGTTTTACCAGAACCTGTTTGGCTAGACACCAATAAGTCTTTACCTTCAAGTGCCGCTGGAATCGATTGTTCTTGAACAGGAGTCGGCGTAGTAAAGTTCAAGCCTTCTAAAGCTTGTTGTAAAGATTCGTGTAAAGAAAAATCAGCAAAAGTTTTGCTCATAGAGATTTTCACCCTGAAAATGGGTGCTCCATTAAAATAAAGTCAGATGGACATCGGCAAAAAGCGGTACAGCAATTATCGCTGACAATGTAAGATTCAGCGGCGATCCGAGTAACGACGATGTGATATAACGCACGCATGATTACGGCTTAACCTGAAGGAATCGCTTTAGCGATTGGGGCGCGAGATATCGTCCTCTCTTTGGACCGCACGCGCATACACAATGATTAGAAGAGAAATGTTCAGGTAATGAACAGAAATTAAGTGCGTGGGCGGATTATAGCAGGATTATTTTAAAAGTCACCTTATTTAATCTACTTTTGCATTTTTTTGTGTAAACCTTGATATATCCTGCTTTTTAGCGAGTATACCCACAATCAAAATGATCTTAAATTAGCTATTTTAGACCAGTCGATAAAAGAAAAGCCCTCAAGATAGAGAGCTTTACTCATTTTTACGACGGCGTAGATCGTGTGATCTAATTATTTAGCTGCGTCACCCCAAGCAGGTACAACGGCTTTCATAAGTGGTTTTAACATTTTCATTGAACATGCCAAAACTTGCCCATTTTCCATAGAGTCGCTGCCACCACGTGCATCGACCACAGTACCGCCCGCTTCTTTCACAATTAACTCACCCGCAGCAATATCCCACGGTTTTAAGCCAAGTTCAAAATAACCATCTAAACGACCTGCAGCCACATAAGCCAAGTCTAATGCAGCAGAACCTGCACGGCGGTATTGAGCGCCTGCTTCTGTCACATTCAATAAACTTTCAAAATGGTTTTTGGCATAAGAAACAATTTCGCCATCGCGCTTAGCACGATAAGCATGACCCACTGCCAAGAAGGTGTTGTCTAAACTGTCTTTTACATTTACACGAATACGACGTTGATTCATCATCGCACCACGGCCACGGCTCGCAGAGAACAACTCATCTTTTACAGGATCGTAAATAACACCGTGCTGTGTCACACCTTTGTGTTGCACTGCAATCGAAATACAGAAATGAGGGAAACCGTGAACAAAGTTTAACGTGCCATCTAAAGGATCAATCACCCAACACCAGTCGGCATCGTGACCTTTGCCTTCCTGCATGCCAAATTCTTCGCCCAGGAAGCTGTGATTTTTATAACTTTTGCGTAATGTATCAATGGTCAATTGCTCGAGGTAACGATCTACGCGCGTTACAGGACCATCAATGCCTTTTTCTTCGACTTGTAGATCGAGTTTATGACGATTCTGATGCGCTTTTAAAAGCTCTTGACCAACTGTTTGAGCCGCACGCGCAGCCATCACCACCATAGGTTCCATTGAACACCCACTACAAATTTGAAGAGTTTGATAAAGAATAATGCATGAAAGCCCCAATATTTTAGCAAATATTGAGGCTTTTGGGGAAGAAGTGTTGCTAAAAATTAATTCAATATAGATTGATGCAGTTTTTGCCAAGCATTTTGCATTGATTTTTCAATGCCTTGTGCATCTAAACCTGCCTGTTGCAGCATTTGACCATGTGTCGCTTGTTGCATAAAGCTATCTTCTAAACCTAAATGAATAATCGGTTTGACAATCTGGGCCTTCGCCAAGTATTCACTCACGGCACTGCCTGCACCACCCATAATCGCATGCTCTTCTACAGTGACGAATAATGCAGTGCTGTCTGCAATCTCAGCTAACAGTTTTTCATCCAATGGCTTCACAAAACGCATATTCACCACACGTACTGCGACATCATGCTGCTGAGCAAATGCTTCTGCCGCCTCAACTGCCGCTTGCACACGGCTACCAAAAGCCAGCACTGAAATATAGTCATCATATTGTGGATTGAACTGCGCCGCAATTTCAGCTTGTCCTAATGGAATTGCTGTCATTTGCTGCTGAATTTCGACACCCAAACCATGCCCGCGTGGATAACGCACTGCTGCAGGACCGTTATATAAATAAGCGGTGTGCAGCATTTGACGACATTCATTTTCGTCTTTTGGCGCCATAATCACGATATTCGGTACGGTACGCATATAGGCGTAGTCGTAAGCACCTGCATGGGTTGGACCATCTTCACCCACCAAACCTGCACGATCGATGCCAAAAGTGACATCTAAGTTTTGCAAAGCGACATCATGAATCAGTTGGTCATAACCGCGCTGCAAGAAGGTAGAGTAAATCGCCACCACAGGCTTTAAACCTTCGCAGGCCATGCCCGCAGCCAAAGTCACCGCATGCTGTTCGGCAATCGCGACATCAAAATAGCGTTCTGGGAATTGTTTGGCAAATTGCACCATGCCCGAACCTTCGCACATGGCTGGCGTAATTGCCAATAATCGTGAATCTTGTTCTGCCTGATCACATAACCACTGCCCAAATACATCAGAATATTTAGGTGCGCTAACTGGTGCAGCTTTGGCATGAATTTTACCAATGGCATGATATTTAATTTGATCAGCTTCTGCAGGCGCAAAGCCTTTGCCTTTTTTAGTGTAAACGTGAATTAAACGTGGGCCTTTACGTTTTTTCAGCGCATTAAACACGTGTGTGAGTTGTTCAACATCATGTCCATCGAAAGGGCCGAAATAATCAAACCCAATCGCTTTAAATAAATTGTCTGCAGCTTCAGTGGCAGCACAGTGTAAACGCGAGTTATACGTCCATTTCGGATGTGGCTGCACGTAAGCTTCGCCAGTTTCACTGACATAAACCGATTCACCACGTTCCCAAATAGCAGCAAGATGTTTAGCAAAGCCGCCTGTGCTGCATGAAATTGACATATCGTTGTCATTCAGCACCACCATCATATCGGCTTGGTGAGCCACGGCATCATTCATGGCTTCAAAAGCCATACCTGCCGTCATGGCACCATCGCCAATAATGGCAACAACTTCACACGGGTTTTGTTGATAACGTCGTGCCAACGCCATCCCCAATCCTGCAGAAATTGCTGTTGAGGAGTGACCAACGCCAAAGGTATCAAAAATAGATTCTTCACGCGCAGGGAATGCAGCCAAACCATCTTTGGCGCGAATGGTGGTGAGTTGCTCGCGGCGTCCTGTTAGGGCTTTATGCGGATAAGCCTGATGACCGACATCCCAAATTAAGCGATCGTGTGGGGTATTAAAGCAATAATGCAGCGCAACGGTCAGTTCGATCACGCCTAAGTTTGCGCCAAAGTGTCCTCCACTTTGACCTGCGGCATACAAAATGAATTGACGTAACTCATCTGCCACCTGAGGAAGCTGGCTTTGCGCGAGTAAACGTAATTGCTGCGGATGGTCAATCGCATCGAGCAATGGTGTTACAGGGCGTTGAGTTGGAATTTCTGTATACAGCATATGTGGCAAAGCCTTCTAAAGCCTGGCAAATCCTAAGCGAGGTCAATGGGAATTACTCGATCATATAACCGAATGGTATTACCTTCAATCAGCCACATTTCTAGCGATGTAGTTTTGAGCAGTGATTTCAGTTGGGCACACGTTGGGTGGGTAGATTATCCTGAATAATCTAACTATTTATCAACCATTATCGTGCGCTTTATACAAAAAAGAAAATCTTCTGTATAAATTCGTGTTCGCTATTCTACTAATGTCTGAGCATTACGCTATACTTTAAACAATTTATCGACTATTTCACGAGTTAAACAGTGCCGATTAAGTTTGTCGCAACCTCACGATTACCGACCGCATTTGGTGAATTCAACATTACGGTATTTCAAGATCCTGAAACTGGCGAAGAACACGTGGCATTATCCAAAGGTTTGGACACTGCGCCAACCCAGCCCGTTCTGGTACGGATTCACTCAGAATGTTTAACTGGCGATGCTTTCGCGTCTTTAAAATGCGACTGTGGCCCACAGCTTCAAGCCACTCAACGTCTGATTAATGACGCAGGACAAGGTGTGATTTTATATTTACGCCAAGAAGGTCGCGGGATTGGCTTGACCAATAAAATTCGTGCTTATGCCCTGCAAGATCAAGGACATGACACGGTGGATGCCAATCTAATGCTGAATTTACCTGCCGATGCACGTCGCTATGATATGTGCAGCATTATGCTAGATCATTTGCAGGTTAAAGCTGTGCGCTTAATCACCAACAACCCTTTGAAAATTCAAGCATTACAGGAACAAGGGATTACGGTGGTAGACCGTGTGCCTTTAACTGTGGGTCTAAATCCATTCAATGAAGAATATTTGCAAACCAAACACGAACGCATGGCGCACATGTATGATAAAGGTGACTTCTGAGTCACCTTTTAATTTTTGAATTAAATAATTTCTACTCAACTTACTTAAATCGTCATCGAAAAAATACGATTATTCGGCATACGGCGTTTTAAACGCAAATCAAAGGCCATACAAATATTGCGCACAAAAGGTTTACCTTTTTCCAAAATCTGAATGTGCTGATCTTGAATGAGCAGTAATTCATCTTCCTGCATTTCCTGTAACTGTTGCAGCACTTGCTCAATTTCAGGAAATGCCAATTCTGGACTGGCCCACGACGTTTCAAAGCTGCACATCAAATTTAAAATATGCTGACGTATCACCAAATCTTCCCGATCCAGCACATGCCCTTTAAACACAGGAATTTCATTGCAGGCTAAACGTGCATAATAATCTTCAATGCTTTTTTCATTTTGCGCAAAGCTATACCAACTGTCGCTAATAGATGAAACGCCCAAGCCAATCATAAGCTGCGTTTTAGATGCGGTATAGCCCATAAAATTACGATGCAAGGTACCATTTTTAAACGACTGATACATGCCATCACGTTCTAAGGCAAAGTGATCCATCCCAATTTCATGATAACCATAGGCCAAAAGACGCTGTTTGCCTTCTTCATAGCATTGACGTTTTAATTCATCTTTAGGCACATCTTCATCTTTAAAGCCACGCTGCCCATTGCCTTTAATCCATGGCACATGCGCATAACTGTAAAATGCCAAACGGTCTGGCATTAAACGCTGGGTCTGCTCAATGGTATTCAGTACATCGTCTAGATTTTGAAAGGGCAAACCAAAAACCAGATCATGTGAAATAGAATCATAGCCAATTTCACGCGCCCACTCGGTCACACGTTGCACATGTTCAAAAGGCTGCATCCGATGAATGGCGCGCTGCACTTTTTCATTATAATCCTGCACGCCATAACTGACCCGACGAAAACCCAAGTCATATAAGGCCTGTAAATGTTCGCGGGTGGTGTTATTGGGATGACCTTCAAAACTAAATTCGTGCTGTTCTGCCACTTTGGCTTTTGCCAGAATGCCTTGAATGAGCTGCGTCAAATGTTCGACAGAAAAGAAAGTTGGTGTGCCCCCGCCCAAGTGAATTTCTTTAATGATGGGAGTGCTTTCGAGCAATTGGCAATATAAGTCCCACTCTTTTAATAACGCCTGAATGTATGGCTGTTCAACTTCATGGCGTTTGGTGACACGTTTATGACAGCCACAAAAAGTGCATAGACTTTCGCAAAATGGCAAATGAATATACAGACTAATGCCTTCGCTGGCATTAGATTCATCAAAAGAACGCTTCAGCGTCTGCTGCCATGCCTCGGCTGAAAAAGTAGCATCATCCCAATAAGGTACGGTTGGATAACTGGTATAACGTGGTCCAGGCACATTGTATTTTTGAATTAAAGAATTTGCCTGCTGTGTCATCCACTCTGCCCCATTCAGTTAATTGCTGCTGACTAAAATTTAGATTGTAAAAACTATTGTGCTGAGCTTGTGCATGGAAATCAACCTAGTCTTTTGCTCGGAATACATGCTGAAATACAAAGCACCTTGCGCAATTGCATGAGCGATTTGCAGCAAACTGGATAAACCCCTTAATTTTTAGACAGTTTTATGTTTTGATGTAAGCCATTTTATTTTTATGCTGAGGTGGCCATGTCGCATCCTACTCACGCGGATATTCAACGTGTACGTGAATTTCTTCTCGATTTGCAGGCGCGAATTTGTGCGGCTTTAGAACAACAAGAACAGGCAGGTGGTGGAAGCGCACAGTTTGAAATTGATGACTGGCAACGTCATGAAGGTGGCGGTGGTCGTTCCCGCGTCTTACAAAACGGTACGGTCATTGAAAAAGGCGGAGTGATGTTTTCGCACATCAATATTTCCAAACTGCCTGCTTCTGCAACTGAACGTCATCCAAATATTGCAGGCGCACCTGCGCAGGCGATGGGTGTATCATTGGTAATTCACCCGAAAAACCCGCATGTACCCACCTCGCACGCCAATGTGCGTTTATTTGTCGCTGAACCTGAAGGACAACCGCCAATTTGGTGGTTTGGTGGTGGTTTTGACCTGACACCATTTTATCCAAATGATGAAGATGTGTTGGCATGGCACCAAACAGCACATGACTTATGTGCGCCTTTTGGCGATCAAGTCTATGCAGAACATAAACAATGGTGTGATGACTATTTTTATTTAAAGCACCGTGATGAACAGCGTGGCGTGGGTGGTTTATTTTTTGATGATCTGAATCAATGGGACTTTGACACCTGTTTCAACTATATTCAGGCGGTGGGTAACGGTTATTTGGCTGCAATTCTGCCTATTTTTGAGCGTAATCGTGACAAAGCCTATACCGAAGCACAACGTGAGTTCCAGCTTTACCGTCGTGGACGTTATGTGGAATACAATCTGGTCTATGACCGTGGCACTTTATTTGGCTTGCAGACAGGTGGACGGATTGAGTCCATTTTAGTCAGCTTACCGAACTTGGCGGGATGGTCGTACCGTCCTGAATGGGCAGAAGATTCCGCAGAGAAAAAACTCACTGACTATTATTTAAAACCACGCGATTGGTTAAATCTCAAGACGAGTTAAAGCTCGCGACTGGTGAAACCTTGCTACATCGCAGTGTAAAAAAGATCACATTCAAGGTTCAAAAAAGCGATTCTTCCACGAATCGCTTTTTTACTTAGAAACTTTATTGCTTATTTTCAAATCAATAAATATGCACAGCATGAATTAACTGTCATGATAGTGCGGATGGATTTTAATAGATGATGTGACCGCGCACCCTATTCGACCATGCACAAATAGGATTTAACTATCCATACATCAAACCATGAGTCAAAGGCGAATTCATCAAACTGTCAAAGCCTTATGTCACACTGCGCCACATCTGTCAGGAGATCCGAATGTTTAGCCCGCTGTTCAAACACAAAATCTTTTTATTTTGGGCAACCTTTGCCATGTTACTTGGCTCAATTTGCATGACCTTTATTTTTGAAAGTCATCTTTCAGATGGCTTAGCCATTAGTAGCAGCATTTTAGCGGGCATTGCCATGTTCGTGATTGCCACTATTTTGGTATTAGAAACCGTTTTAGAGATTTGTAATCCTTAAGTCCAAAGACTCCCACCGTTTTATACCGCCATAGGCTTTAGTCCGCGCTGAATTTGACGTATATTGATGCACATTTCAGCACATGGATTTTGGCAAATGCGCAAACAATTTGCCGTGATTGGCAACCCAATTGAACAATCACGTTCTCCTGAACTGCATCATGCCTTTGCAGAAAAAACAGGCATTGACCTGCAATACAGCAAACGCCTTGCCCCTCTTGATGGTTTTAGAGACAGTGTTGCAGACTTTTTTAATCAGGGCGGTGTAGGCATGAATGTAACCGTGCCTTTTAAAGAGCAAGCATTTGCCCAATGTGGCGTATTAACCGAACGTGCCAAAATTGCCAAAGCAGTCAATACCTTGTGGATGCAAGATGGTGTTTTGCATGGCGACAATACCGATGGTCAGGGTTTGGTTGATGCCATTCGTGCTTTGGGCTGGAATTTAGAGCACAGTGATATTTTGATTATTGGCGCTGGTGGTGCAACCCGCGGGGTAATTTATCCGTTGGTACAAGCAGGCGCAAAAAAAATTGTGATTGCCAACCGCACCCTTGCCCGTGCTGAACAACTGGTTGCTGACCTACAAGCTGCCGTACCGCAAGCAGAATTACAAGCCATGGCACTTACCGATTTAACAGGTCAATTTGATTTAGCCATTAATGCGACGTCTGCCAGCTTAACGGGAGATGCCCTCACCTTGCCTGAGTGTTTGCAGTTTAATTTTGCTTATGAAATGGCTTATGGCAAACCTTCGAGCTTTTTAGAACAAGCCAAAGCGCGTGGCGTACCGACATCGGAAGGTTTTGGCATGCTGGTCGGACAGGCGATTGAATCTTTTTATATTTGGAATGGCGTGAAACCTGAATTAAAAGATTTCCTCTAAATCATCACCAAATAAAAAAATAGCCCTTGAGCAGCAAAGGGCTATTTTTTTATTTAAACTGGGCAATCTTGTTGAACGCTGATTGCCCATTTTTCACCCACGGTTTATTTTACAAATTTCTGCATATCTTCATACACATCCATATATAACTCATAATCAATCTGTTCAGCCTGATCTTCAGTTAAAGTACGAATTGAATTTTGGCTCAATTTGCCCTGCTGACGATCAACATACGTCTGCCCTAAAATATCTGCCGTTTTCTTTAAATTTTCCAAGTCTGGCACATCCCAATCATAAGCTGCTTCATAGGCTTTTAAATATTGCTGAGCAAATATCTGTTGTGGTTGCTTGTATTGCTGTTTCAGCTTACGCCATTCAAGTGCGACTTTATTTTCATCGACTGCATCTTCAGTCAAATTATTGATACGACGACCAATTGCATTATTAAATTGCTCATCTTCTTCTAAATGATGCTTGGCTTGTAAGGCTTCAATCCGTTTTAGCGCCGTACCTTTCGGGTCATAGTAGCGCTCATCACTAAACCAATAGGCATACACTTCTGCCATTTCCTGCAAGGTTTGTGGACTAAGATTTTTTACCCACGCACTTTGCTCTGCTGCCATGTGCACTAAAAATAAAGTCTGATAAGTCTGACTAAAAGATTCTGTTTGTTGATAGGTTTTTTGCGCCAACTGCGCCAATTCTTCATCATAACTTAAGGCGGGTTTTGCAGTGGTCTTATCTTTATTTTCTGCAGTTTCCTGCTCCAAGGTACGCCCTAAATTTGTCACCCATTTTTCTAAAATTGAGTCTTTACTGACTTCTTGAATGGATTTGGCTTGACGCAGCGCACTACGGTCAATTTTGCTGGCTTGCCCATAATTCGCAATGCTGACATCGTTATACACATGAATTGTGCCGTAATTTTCGCGTTTAAATTGCAGTGCATAATCAATTTTTGCAGCACGCCCCTGATCATCTAAAGCCACATCAATTTGCATCGGTGTTTTTTTATCTTTAGGTGTAGCATTCATAATCTGTTGAATTTCAGCCTGATGTTTTTGCCACAAAGCTGCGAAAGCAGCGGCATCGACCAATTGTTCCGAACGATATGGTTCAAAAACTTTAGCTAGCTTTTCTTGCGGTGAAGCAAAGTGCTCATCCAATACCGATTGTGCCTGCTCAGCACGATTTGGACTAAATGCTTCTAATTCATAGGCATAAGCACAGTAGGTTAAATCTCCAACTTTGGCTGTTTTTGCTGTTTCGATCAAACGCTGACAGTCTTGTTCGCTTAGCATACTTGCGGTGCTTGCTGAATCTTCTGCCTGCTCAGCAGCCGCTTCAACGGCTTGTTCAGCTGCGATCATGGCATCTTCACTGGCATCTGCTGAATAATCTGCCACATTACTCACTGTCGTTTCAGTTGCATAAAATTTCTGACTGACCAAATCACGTAAAGCAAGGGTGGCTTGATACGCCACAAAAGCCTCTTGGCTCATGCCATAATCTTCAGCAGTTTCATTGTGTTTCAAGTAGTCTTCAACACTTTCTTTGGCCGATGTATCTTGCGTAATTTCAGCTTGTTCAGCAGCATCTTCGGTTGTGGTCGCCTGCCCCAATACAGTCTGTTGCAAATACGGTGCATTGACCTGATCAAACATGGCAAGCTGCAGCAACATATCTTCCAAACTACTGTTCAAACGAATTTTTTCACTAATTTTTTGCTGACGGTCTTGTGCAGTTAAAGATAACTTTTGAATATGTTTAGAATCTGCCAATACATACGGCACCGCATTCATGGCTTTTAAGTATTCGGCAAATTGTGCCACTTTAATCCGCTCAAAATCGGCTTTGTATTTAGAAAAGTCGATATAGGCAAAGTCATTTTGACTGTCTTTATTCACCAAATAAGGCAACAAAGAAAAATAGTTGGTATAGAACTTATATTCATTAAAATCGACCACCATCGGTACTTTCATTTGCACCAAAAGTGTCGGTTTTTCATAGCGTGCTGCCACATTCAAAGCAGCAATTTTTTGCCGATAATGCACCGAGCCATCGTAGCTAAACTCAGTATCATTCAATACATTCAACAGAAAATTAAAAGGACTCGATTTTTCGATTGCCCCTGCAGCATAGGAAGCAGAGTTTTGTTCCTTAGCCATTGCCGTATATAAGTTTTGTTTTTCTTGTGTACTTAAACGGACTTTTTGCTGTTTTAAATACTGATCTAATTGCTTTTTAAGTACAGGATCAAGTGTGGTAGGAGCAATATCCGTTACTTTTGGTGTTGCTTCAACTAAATTGCTCTGTACCCGTAATTTGCCCTGAAAATCATAACTAGGTGTTTCAAAGATGGCATTTAACCCCGTAATTGCCTTTTGTTCTATACTTACCGTCTGATTGGAATTGGTCTTAATGACATGCTGCGAACAACCTGTAGCAGCTAAACTAAAAAGACATAAAGATAAATATTTTAATTGTATCTTCATTGCTAAACACCTTATATTCATTATAGATTGGTCTGTTCAAACGTACAGATTATGATACATTGTAACATAACACTTCATTCGTTTTTGTAAGGTGAATAATTTTCAGTATTCGCATTTCTGACATTTTTATTCGCTATTCTTATCAATGTTTTTTGATCATGAGTGTGAATAATCAACATATCGATACAGATAATCCAAAACTATTTCTAAATTAGGATTAAGACTATGCCAGCATATAAAGCCCCATTACATGATATTCGTTTCTTAATGAACGAAGTGCTTGATTACCCGACCCATTACAAAAATCTTTCTAACGGTGAACTTGCGGACGCAGATACAGTCGATATGATTTTGGAAGGTGCAGCAGATTTCTGTGAAAATGTACTTTCTCCACTCAATCAATCAGGCGATGAAGAAGGCTGTCATTTTGAAAATGGCAATGTGACCACACCGAAAGGCTTTAAAGAAGCCTATGACCAATTTGTGCAAGGTGGCTGGCAAGGTCTGTCTTACCCTGAACAATACGGCGGTCAAAACCTGCCAATGTCGCTAAACCTCATCAAATCTGAAATGATGGGTACAGCAAACTGGTCATTCCAAATGTATCCAGGTTTAAGCGTGGGTTGTATCAACACCATTATGCAATTTGGTACAGACGCGCAAAAAGATACCTATTTACCGCACTTGGTTGCAGGTACTTGGTCAGGCACCATGTGTTTGACTGAACCACAATGTGGTACCGACTTAGGTCAGGTAAAAACCAAAGCAGAACCACAAGCCGATGGTACGTATGCGATTTCAGGTACCAAAATCTTTATTTCTGCAGGCGAACATGACCTGACTGAAAACATCATTCATATTGTGTTAGCACGCCTCCCAGATGCGCCTGCAGGCACAAAAGGTATTTCATTATTTATCGTACCGAAATTCTTGCCAACAGCAGAAGGTACGGTGGGTGAGCGTAATCCTGTCACTTGTGGCTCTATTGAACACAAAATGGGGATTCGCGCGTCTGCAACTGCAGTCCTAAACTTTGACAATGCCGTGGGTTATTTGATTGGTGAACCACACAAAGGCTTACATGCCATGTTTACCTTTATGAATACTGCGCGTATTGGTACAGCAATCCAAGGGATTTGCCATGCAGAATTGGCATTCCAAGGTGCATTGCCGTATGCTAAAGAACGTATGTCGATGCGTGCCCTTTCAGGTAAAAAAGACCCTGAAAAAGTAGCTGATGCAATCATTCACCATGCCGATGTACGTCGTATGCTCTTAACGCAAAAAGCCGTAGCAGAAGGTGGTCGTGCCATGATTTATCATGCTGCACAATTGGCAGATAAAATGAACGACGCTTTAATGCGTGGTGATACTGCAGCTTTTGAAGCGCATGATGACCATTTAGGTTTCTACACCCCTATCTTAAAAGGCTTCTTAACTGAAATGGGTTATGAAGCTGCCAACCACGGCATGCAAGTGTACGGCGGTCATGGCTATATTAAAGAATGGGGCATGGAGCAAATTGTACGTGATTCACGTATTTCTACCCTGTATGAAGGTACAACTGGCGTTCAGGCGCTCGACTTGATTGGTCGTAAAGTGTTGTTAAGCTCTAAAGGTAAAGTGATTCGTGACTACACCGCTGAAATTTTGAAATTCTGTGGTCAGCATGCACGTAACAAATACATGCGTCGTTTTGCATGGGACTTGACTAAGCTATGTGCACAATGGAATGCATTAACCGTGCGTATTATGTTGGCAGCACGTAAAGACCGTGACATCGTATCCAGTGCTTCGGTTGATTTCTTGATGTTCTCTGGTTATGTGATGATGGCTTATTTCTGGGCGCAACAAGCGGCTGTCGCTTCAACCAAATTGGCAGAAGGTAATGGTCAGGAAACACCTGAATTCTATAAAGCCAAAATCAAAGTTGCCGATTTCTACTTTGAGCGTTTATTGCCGCGCACCCAAGGTCATGCAGAAGCAATGGTGAATCCATCTAAAACCATGACCGCTTTAGCCCCAGAACATTTTAGTTTTGATTACTAAAATTTTCTGAGTAGAAGTAAATAAAAGAGCGCAATATGCGCTCTTTTTTATGCCTAGATTCAAAGTTAAGACGCTAGTTTTTATCAATGAATTCAAATTTACTTTTAATGACCTGTTGGAAAGCCATGAAACATCCACTGGATTAGGTATAAAAATAAAAAAAAATCACTAGACATAAAATTTCTAATCGCTTCATTCAAATCACTTCTTAGCGTTTTCTTCAAGCAACATATAAATTAAATCAAGTTCGGGGCATGCATAGCCCATTGCGGTTAAAACTGCGGTAATTTGTCCACGATGATGTGTTGCATGATTAAACACGTGCATTAAGGTTTCTGCATAAGGCAAACTCATGGCAACACCAGTTGATGTTTTATAATGCAAGTCTTGATCAAAAAAATTAGTATCTACTTGTTTTAAAAAGTGAATCCAGTTTTCAGCTTTCTTTTCAAGCTGTTCAATGAGCTGTGTTCTATTGGTTTCAACGATATGATCTAATGGCAAAATAGCAGAATGCTGCAAAGCAAAACGTGGAAACCATAAATAATGTTCACCGACTAGCAAGTGATTGAGCGTGCCAAAAATACTTTTAAAATATAAGCCCTGATCTGAGAAAAAATCACCATCTGAAACAGATACCAAAGCATGTTTTAGTTTTTGAGTCGCCCATAAATTATAGTTCGCAAGTAACTCAAAGGTTTTTAAGTCCATTCAAATTTGTCCTATCTGAGTTCTTACAACAATCTGAAAAATATTGAAATTTTATATTCTCCTACAAAAACGCTTCCAACACCGAATTTAAAAACACATGCCCTTGCGCAGTACATGCCAATCGCTTCGGATCATCCTGCAACAATTGCCGCTGACGCAATGTATTTAAAATATCCTGCAAATCATCCAAGTTTAAACCTGTGCGGGCAGTATACAAGTTTGCCTCAACCCCATCATTCAGGCGCAGTGCATTCATCATAAATTCAAATGGCAACTCATCGGCTGCAATTGCTTTAAACTGCAAGTTTTCCGCAGGTACTTTGGCTAAGTAATCTTTAGGCAAACGGGTTTTTTGGAAGCGATACACACCATCATGCAAAGTCACTTTGCCATGCGCCCCCGCACCTATCGCCAAATAATCGCCAAACTGCCAATAATTTAAATTATGTGCAGACGGCAACTCTTTACGCCATGCAGACACTTCATAATTCACAAAACCTTGCGCAGTTAAATAGGCTTCACCCTGCGCTTGAATTTCTTCCAAGACATCATCTACAGGTAAAATCGGCTGAGTGCGGAAAAATACGGTATTAGGCTCAATGGTCAATTGATACCATGAAATATGCGTTGCGCCATGTTCCACTGCCAGTTTTAAATCCTGCAGTGCTTGCTGCAAAGTCTGTTCAGGCAAGCCATGCATTAAATCGACATTAATTCGCTGAAAGCCCGCTTCACGCGCCAAGCCAATTGCGGCAATCGCATCATCATTAGAATGAATACGCCCTAATTTTTTTAAATGCTCAGTATTAAAACTTTGCACACCAATCGACAAACGGTTAATGCCTGCAGCCAAATAATCTGCAAAGGGATCATGCTCCACTGTTCCCGGATTGGCTTCCAACGTAATTTCGCAGTCATCTTCAAAAGCTAGCACGGCTTTCAGCTGTGTAAATAACCATTGATACCCCTGTGCTGAAATTAGCGAAGGTGTGCCACCGCCAATAAAAACACTGTGAATTTTCCGCCCCTGCGCAAACTGAGTCTGGGTTTTAAAATCTTCCAGCAAAGCCTGTAGATATTCCTGCTCTAAATCTAAACTCAACTTACCGTCAGGCACAGCATGTGAATTAAAATCACAATACGGACACTTACGCACGCACCACGGCATGTGAACATATAAAGATAAAGGAATATCAATGGGTTGAAGTGGGTTCAAAGACAGGCTCTATGCAAAATCAAAACAGTGATACAGATTTTAACATGACTACAGCAGGACACCGATGTATTCCCTAGAATTTGCTTTAGACTAGGGTTTATTGAATAAGAAAAAATGTGAAAATGATGAAGATATCCAGCCAATTACTGTTAATTTTGCCACTGGCGATGGGCATCGGGATTGCAATGGCCTTTCAAACTGCAATCAACAGCCAATTGCGTGAATATTTATATTCTCCGCTACAAGCTGCCCTTTTCTCTTTTTTGGTTGGTACAATAGTTTTAGCCATACTGGTATTTTTTCAGCAAGTCGAAAAACCCAACCTCAGCACCTTGCTCAACATCCCATGGTATTTATGGATTGGCGGATGTCTAGGGGTTTATGCCATCAGCATGAGTATTTATAGTGTTCCAAAACTAAGTTTACTCACTTTATCTGGGGTGATTATTTTTGGACAAATGGTCACATCAATGCTGATTGATCATTTTGGGTTCTTGGGCACTGAAAAAGTCAGTATCAATTGGCAACGTCTTTTAGGTAGCGTGGTGATTTTTATTGGTGTGCTTCTCACTTTACAACGCTAATACCCAAACGCTAAGCACCTCATGCATTGAGATTTTTTGTGTCAAATATACATTCTGTGACCACGACCCGTTTTGAATTAAAACAGCTTTTTCAACTGATGATTCCAATTTTGGTCACACAATTTGCGCAAGCAGGTTTAGGTCTGATTGATACCATTATGGCAGGTCACATGTCTGCCACCGACTTAGCTGCTATTGCTGTTGGGGTCGGTTTGTGGATGCCCATTATGCTGCTGTTCAGTGGCATTATGATTGCTACCACACCCTTAGTCGCCGAGGCTAAAGGCGCGCGTACCCCAGAAAAAATTGCAACCATCGCCCGTCAGTCTTTATGGATTGCGTTTATTTTAGGTGTGATTGCAGGGCTGATTTTACAGCTCATGCCTGCACTATTGCCATTATTTGGTGTGCCTGAAAATTTACAGCCCAAAGCAGGCTTATTTTTACATGCCATTGGTTTTGGGATGCCTGCCGTGACCATGTATGCTGCCTTGCGCGGTTATTCAGAAGCACTGGGCTATCCACGCCCTGTGACTGTAATTAGTCTGTTGGCATTGGTTTTATTGGTTCCGCTGAACTTTATGTTTATGTATGGCTGGGGGCCTCTGCCTGAACTGGGCAGTGCGGGTTGCGGTTTTGCCACCGCCATTTTGCAATGGTTAATGTTTATAACTTTGGCATTTTATATTTTTAAAAGTCGCGCCTATCAAAGCACGCAGGTATTTAGCCAATGGGAAGCGATTGATGCGGTCTGGATTAAACGTATTTTGCTGTTAGGACTGCCCATTGGTTTAGCCATTTTCTTTGAAGTGAGTATTTTTAGTACTGCCGCCATTGTAATCAGTCCTTTGGGAGAAACCAAACTGGCAGCCCATCAAATTGCCATGTCAGTCACATCTCAGTTATTTATGATTCCCATGTCTTTGGCAATTGCCCTGACCATTCGTATTGGCACATATTATGGTGAACAAAATATTCACGCCATGCGTAAAGTACAAGGCTTGGGTTTTGCAACCGCAACTGTATTTGCCTTTTCTACAATGGCACTGATGTGGTTTTTCCGTCCTGAAATCATTTCAATTTACACCCGCGACCCGCAAGTGGCGCAAGTGACGATGTCTTTATTATTATTTGCGATTGCCTATCAACTCATGGATGCATGGCAAATTAGCGCAGCGGGTTGTTTGCGTGGCATGCAAGACACCCAAGGTCCAATGTGGATTACCATGCTCGCTTATTGGGTTGTGGCGTTCCCCATTGGCGTGTATTTAACTCGTTACAGCAGTATGGGCGCTGCAGGGGTTTGGGTCGGGCTGATTGTCGGTTTAAGCATTGCCTGTGTGTTACTTCTGACCCGTTTATATTTCAACAATCAACGACTGGAACGCCAATTTACAGCATAAACCTCAGCCTACTCACCTACATGCCAAAATACGTTTTGGCACGTGGGTCTTGTGATCAAAAAATACTTTAACAATTAAAAGTAGGCATTTTGCTCACGAACACTTATGATCAAAAGATAGTAAAGATGATCTTGAGGAACATCGCATGGCAAAAACGGCGCGTACACCTGGTCGTCGCTTTATGAAACTTGCGAGCATGACAGCAAGTATTGCAACCAAAACGGTATCGAACTCGATTAAAAACCTCACCGCAGATGAAGAACAAAAAAATGCGGCACGCAGCCAATTGTTTCAGGATATTGGTATCCAAATTGCTGATACCTTAGGCGAAATGAAAGGTGCGGTGATGAAAGTCGGGCAAATTGCCTCGCAATATAAAGATATTTTTCCGCCTGAAGTTGCCAAAGCCATCAGTAAATTACAGCGCCAAGCACCTGCCATGCCTTTTGCTGAAATTAAGGCACAAGTTGAAAAAGAACTCGGTAAACCGCTCGACAAAATTTTTAAACACTTTGATGAAACTCCGTTTGCAGCCGCATCTATTGGGCAAGTGCATAAAGCCATTTTACCCAATGGCGAGCAAGTGGTGGTCAAAGTGCAATATCCTGGGGTCGATGAAGCCTGCGAAAGCGACCTGAAGCAAGTCCGTTTAGCCCTGCGCTTAATGGGTGTGTTAAAAATAGACCGTAAATTACAAGACCGTCTATTTCAGGAAATTCAGGAAAGTTTAGACAATGAGCTGAACTACCAGATTGAGGCACAAAACCTAGAAGTAGCGCGTACCTTTCACGCAGCTTTGGATGATAAAATTATTATCCCACAAGTGTTTAAAGACTATTCTTCGCGGCATATTCTCACCTTAAGTTTGGAACAAGGTGAAAATATAGAAACGGCAAGCACATGGTCACAGCGTACCCGCAACACTTTGGGACGACGTTTATTGCGTGCCATGGGTCAAGAAATCTTTTATTTAAAACGCTTTCATTGCGACCCGCATCCGGGCAACTTTGCGTTCCGCCAAGATGGTTCTGTGGTGATTTATGATTACGGCGGCGTCAAAACTCTATCGAATGATGTAGTGCATCATTTTCGACAACTGATTCATGCTGCGCGTGCGCAAGATATTGCCGAAATTGAACAGCATCTAGATGCACTGCAGGCAATTTCTGCATTGGGTAAATTCCCTGAAGATTTATATTTGCAATGGTTAGAAGTGCTGATGCGTCCGCTAACCACACATTATGATTTTGCTGAAAATTCTGCCCATCATGATGGCGTTGAGTTGGTCAAAAGTTCATTGAAATATTGGGATGTGTTTAAGCCTTCTCCCGATACCTTAATGGTGAATCGAACTGTTTCAGGGCATTATTGGAATTTAATTCATTTAAAAGTACATGATAATTTAAATGATATTTTTGAGGAGTTGGTTCCACCGCGAGCTTAGACTCAACTTTGGACTCAGCAAAGGATGCTGAAAATAAAGCCCAATCTGTTTTATGCTCCGTAACTAAAATTATAATCCAGACAAAAAATCCTCCCAAATGTAGGAGGATTTTTTGTTATCTAAACCGATTCATTCAAGTTGAAACGATGAAATTCAAATTATTGAATTTCAAGGTGTTTGATTAAGCATTCCAGATCATCGGCAGACAGTTGTCCAATATAAGTGAGTTGTGTTTTTTGGATAGGCAGCTGATATGTTTGTACTGTATCAATCCACGATGGCTTTTTTAAACCAGCCTGTTGCCAGTTTTTAATTTCCACATATTTGCTTTTAATAAAAGCAGACTTATTTTCGTACTGACTACTTAAACGAAATACAACATAGTCGGTGTCCGTTTGGCGAATATACAACACAGGTCTGGTCTTACCCTCGGCAATATCTGTAAAGCCAACATAAGCCCAATAGAGTTGTTGGGTCATTAGTAGCCGCCATCATCTTCTAAAAAAGCAGCAGTATCCGCAGCGTTAGACACTTTTACACTAGGAACATTATGGCTCATCGCGATTAATCTTGCTGTATTCAAATCCTCGTCACTCACTTGAGTCGTGACAGGTATTTTTCCAGTTCGTGCAATTTCAGCGTAAACCATGCTCATTACAGTGGCAGGCGTCAGACCAACTTTTGTCATAATGTATTCTGCCGATTCCATAATTGCCTGATCAACCGTGTATTGAACCCGTTTTTTTACCAATGTTGTCATCATCTACTCCATACATACCACTGAATGCCATTTTATGCCTTAAAATGGCATGGGTCAAACTTGTTCTTACGATGCCTTTTCACTTCCAATAGAAAAAATTATTTAATCTGTTCAGACACTATTCCCTCAATGACAGCCCTTATACAACAGGTTTAAAAAGGGATTGGATAATTTTTGATGTAAAACTCACTAGAAAGAATGCATGTGGGTTTTATTTGCCAAATTAATTGTTATGTTATAACATTTCACAAATTACACACTTAGTTTGGAGAAATCTCATGCGTCCGAATATCCACCCAGAATATCGTGAAGTTTTATTCCACGACACCAACGCCAATGCCTATTTTGTGATTGGCAGCACCTTGCAAAGCAGCCAAAGTAAAGAATATGAAGGCAAGGTATATCCTTATGTGACTTTGGATATTTCAAGCGCATCGCATCCGTTCTACACAGGTGAACAACGTCAAACCAGTAATGAAGGACGTGTCGCGAGCTTCAACAAACGCTTTGCACGTTTCAAACGCTAAGCTTGAGTTTTATTGCAAAATCTCACAATCACTTCATATTCAGTTAAGTTTTCTGTTTTATATTTTAAACATAGCAAGATTGCTCATCGAAACGATGGGATATCCTCTATCTTCAAAGCCCAAGCACTCTCCTCCAGCTTGGGCTTCTTTTTATTTATAATTTTTATCTAATGGATTTTTCTACTCAACGATTGATTTGGTACAGACCCTAATCTAATGTTTTAAAAACTGTTGAATCACATAAAAACCCAATCCCAGCAACATCACTCCCAAAACCACACTGGAAAGCGCATAACTAAACGCCATACCTTGCTGTCCATGTCTTAAGAGTTGCCAAGTTTCCAAACTAAAACTGGAAAAAGTGGTAAAGCCACCTAAAATACCTACCATCAGTAATAAGCGGGCTTCCTGCTGCAACACAGGATATTTCTGACTCAATCCAAAAAATACACCTGCCAAAAAGCAGCCAAACAGATTGACCGACCACGTTGCCCATGGAAAATGCTGTGCCGATTTAAATAAATACAGGCTTGCGGCATAGCGTAAACTTGCGCCAATTGCACCGCCCATTGCTACCAAAAGCCAATTCATTGTGTTTTGAATCCTAATGAAAAAAAGTGAGATGAATGAACCATCACCGCACAATTAAAACCTGATCACACTATACAAGAATCATGATTTTAAATGCGAATGTACACTCAAAAAACACATAGACTTTGCCATAAAAATTGCGCTAGTCTGCATATTATTTCAATTTAGGCACATGTGGAGGATGTCATGGCAAAAGAATTATTGGCTCAACTTGAGGCAGGCAGTGCAACATTTGCCGATGTGATTGCATTCATTGAAGCACACTATAACCACACCCCAACCGCATTTAAAAATGGACAACAAAACAATGCTGCCACTGAAAATCAGGGCAGCGCTAAAGTATTTTCTTTTGCTCAGTTAAAAGGTCTAGATCAGGCACAAACCCTCAGTTTGTTTGCAGAACACTATGCCTCGGTACGTGCAAACCTGACAGGCAGTGACCACCAAAACATTCGCCAGTTTATGCAACATGGTTGGGATGGCATCCGATTTGAAGGGCAAGCACTCAGCGCCAAATAATTTTGAGTATTTTAGTTTTAAATTTAGATAGGAAAGCCGTGTGATACTGATTATAAACAGCCTCACAAGGCTTTTTATTTTAAGGAATTATAGATTCTTTGCCGTTGAATCTAACAATGATTCGAGCTATTTAGCATAATCAAACACATCAAGAAATACGCACCCGACATTGCCATTCTTGTATTGCGGTTTTTTCCCATGCTCGGGCATGTTTCACGTGGAGCAATTCCTGACCAGCCTTGATAGCCTGAAAATAAAATATTTTTTGTCCGCCTTGCCCTACTTGGGCAGAAAATGAAGCTTCAGCAGTGTGATAAATACTTTCTACATCAAATAACTTCAGCGGCTCTACCAAACTCCATTGATAGCCTGTGCTTAGGTTTTCATTCAGTTGTAATTCTAATGTTTGCCCAACATCCATTTCTAACAATGCGGGACATTGCTGCTGTGCCGTAAATTTAAACGTTTGTCCATCAATGCTTGAATTCATACCTGTGCATGCGCTTAAGCCCAATGCCACAACACATCCACTCAAACCCATGCGCAAATAGCAATTCATCACCCTGTCCTAACTTTTAACCTTTTCAATCCACTGAATTGAACTGACGCGAAATACTTCGCACGCACCATCCCCCGTATCGGTAGGGGTAAGCGATGACGTCCAAACCAAGTCCTGATCTTTCACCTCAACCAACTCACCTTTTAAACGCACCAAATCACCACGTTTTACTTTTTGAATGTCTTTGGCAATTTTTGGGTTGGCAGGAATGATATGCATATTAGACACCATTTGCATGGCTTGTTCTGCAGGCACAGGTAAACGGTCTATTTTCCAGTTTAAATAGCGGTCATATTGATTGACGGTAATATGACGGGCAATTTCAGGCTCAGCAAATAAACCCCAACTCACCGCATAATCAATCGGAGAAAATTTGGCTTGGGCATCATCCTGATAGGTTTTTGAACCCAAAATTCGAAAATCACCCTTAAAAGGTTGCAACACTTCAATCGACTGACCTTTCACGACAGGTGGTAAGCCTTTGGCAATATTACGCTCAACCGAAGCATAGCCAGAACATGGCAAAGCCAAAGTCAACAATAATGCGGTCAGTTTGAGTGAAATATGCTTTTTCATCATGGTCATCAGCCCATCAAATTCATGTATTCAGCTTTTTATCTTAGCGCTAGATCATGAATACAATAGTTAAAATTAGTAACAAAATGCAGTCTTTGGCATGTACTGACATAGCAAAAGCACAGACTTTTCAGCTAAGCTCAAAGGTAATAAAAAGGAATGATCAGATTAAAATATGCTGTACCGACTTTATCAAAAACATATTTTTCCGCACCTGCTCAATCAAGTCATGCAAACCCCGTCGCTCATGGATTTGCGCCGTGAACTTTTATTGGGCGTGTCAGGTGAAGTGTTGGAAATAGGCTTTGGTACAGGGATCAATTTAGCTTTTTATCAAAATATCGATACGGTTTATGCCTTAGAGCCCAATGCAGCCGTCTTTCAACTGGCACAGGAACGAATTGACGCAGCACCCTTTTTAGTTGAGCACATTGCTGCAAGTGCAGAACAACTCCCTTTTGCCGATGAACAACTACAGCATGTGGTGTCTACTTGGACGCTGTGCAGCATTGCAGATTTGGCACAAAGTTTGCGGGAAATTTATCGTGTACTACAACCCGGCGGTACTTTGCATGTGGTGGAGCATGTGCTGAACCGACAAAGCCTAAATATTCAGCGTTTACAGCACCTGCTCACCCCTATTCAAAAGAAAGTTGCAGATGGCTGCCATCTAAATCGTGATATTGAAGTCGCCCTACTCGAAACGGGTTTTGAATTAGGCGAAGTCCGCTATATCGATGTTGCAGGCATTCCAAGTCTTGCACAGCGTATGTTATTGGCACGGGTGCATAAACCTAAATGATAAATTGAAGTCATCACTTTAAAATCTAAATGCGAAGACTTTGCTTCAATAGCTAAAGCCAATTATGCCTCTTACATTACCATGCCCCCCACAAAGATGACGTCATGTCACGTTGTTGCAGCGTGAATGATGTTTAATCATCATCTTGAAAATCAATACGGATAGTTTCAAAACGAATTTTACCCTGCTGAATTGCCTGAGCAATGGCTTGCTGGCCTTTGGTCAGACGCGCACCACCACTTTTAATATCAATTAAGACAATGGCAATATCTTCGGCACGTCCGTTGCCATCCCGATAATCGGTATAACCATCAAACACCACATAATCGACAGGATCACCTAAAAATTTGGCATCACTGGGTAAATACTGAAATTCTGGCATAATCGGTGCCAGTTGCTCTGCCATTTTGCCTTTTAACACCGCACGGCTGGTATTTACACTGCGCTTTTGCGCCTGCAATAACGCCTGCTGATGAGCCAGTTCAATTTCTGCAATATATTGCTCATACTCAGCTTTAATCCGCCCGTTACGGCTATTACTCAAAATCAGCGTGGTCAACACTACGCCTACACATGCCCCAATCAGCATGGCCATCCAAATTGACATTTAACCTTCTAATCCTGAATTTTTTCAGTTCTCTTTACGACTTTTGTCAACTGTCATATTCCGAGCATAAAACAATGCTATGCTAGGAGTGAGCAGCGTAAAATCGATTCGAGGGTCATGAAAACTATATTAATTGCCAACCAAAAAGGTGGCTGTGGTAAAACCATTACGGCTATTAGTTTAGCATCTGCACTTGCACAAAAAGGCTATAAAGTTGCCTTAGCTGATGCCGACAACCAAAAATCTGCGCTACAGTGGTTAAAACAACGACCAGAAACAGCCGCCCCAATTCAAAGTCTGGACTGGCGTCACGAAAAGTCGATTGGTGATGCACCTAAAAATATTGAATACTTAATTATTGATGCACCTGGGGCATTATCGGGCGAGCATGCTGAACAATTGGTCAGTGAAGCGCATGCTATTATCACGCCGCTACAACCTTCATTTTTTGATATTGACTCCACCCGTCGCTTTTTAAAACATTTACAAGATATTAAGCGTATTCGCAAAGGCAAGGTACAAATTTTATTGCTGGCCAACCGTGTCAAACCAAACTCTGCCAGCTCTAAAGATATTCAGGATTTTTTCCAGAAAATCGAGCAACAGCCTGTGGCATGGATTTCAGAACGTGCCGCTTACGGACAATTGGCAATGCAAGGTTTAAGTATTTTTGATAAAACCCAAAAAACTTATCTGCAAATGCAAGATCAATGGCAGCCTGTACTGAATGCCATTGTAGATGACCCTGCTCAATGGTTTTAAAGCCTAGAATCGCCACAGTTTAGAACTTATTCACCAGAACTTACCAAGCTCTCGTTTTCGGGAGCTTTTTTTTCAGTTAATATGGCACATGACCTTAGGAATGTTTCAGTGAATTCAGTGCAACAGTACGCGCCAACATTACAAAAAATTTTATTGTTTGGACTGTTTTTTGTCCTGATCTTTTTGGGTTTTCACATACTCAAATATTTTATTGTTCCTGTTGTTTGGGCAGCAATCATTGCCTATATGAGCTGGCCACTATATCAGTCGGTGCTACGTTTATGCGGTCATCGTCCTACGCTTAGCGCAGCCTTAATGATGCTGATGGTCACGTTGGTGGTCGGCATTCCACTCACTTTTGCCATTTTTATCCTGCAACATGAAGGTCGTAACTTATATTACGAATTACAAAAACAGGTCTTTTCCGGACACTTAAATGTCCCTGATTTCATTCGCAATTTACCTATTATTGGTAAAGAAGTCACCCGCACTCTCAAAGAAATTAACCACGATCCCAACAGTATTGTGCAGTCGATTTCTTTATGGATTCAGGGACATTTAAACTACGGAAAAGTGGTCATTAATGAGGTCAGTAAAAATCTGATTAAACTGGGTTTTGCCCTGTTATCGCTCTTCTTTTTCTATCGTGATGGTCACACCATCTTGCATCAAGTCAGCAAGGCTTTAGAAATGGTGATTGGGCCACGTATTCACCACTATTTAGATACCATTTCTGAAACCACACGTGCCGTGGTGTATGGGGTTGGTCTTACGGCAATTGCACAGGCCTTATTGGCAGGTGTAAGTTATTTTGTGGCCGATGTACCTAACCCAATGGTACTGACAATTGTGACCTTCTTATTTGCGCTGATTCCCTTTGGCCCACCGCTGGCTTATGGTTCGGTGTCGCTGTGGTTATTTAGCCAAGGGCATACCATGGAAGCCATTGGTGTGATGGCGTGGGGCGTGTGTGTGGTCAGCACTGCTGATAACGTGATTCGTCCTTTGGTGATTTCGGGTGCCACTCAAATTCCATTCCTGTTGATCATGTTTGGAGTTTTAGGTGGAATTGCCAGTTTTGGTCTGATTGGTCTATTTATTGGCCCTGTGATTTTGGCAGTCTTACTCGCTATTTGGCGTGAGTGGTTGCATGAAAACAACAATGAAGGATTAATGATGCCCAAAGCTACCCTTGCGCATGATCTCCCTGAAGACGATTCATCATCCAATTCAAAGCTTGATTAAGCTTTCTTTCTGATCATATTGCTCACATGGCTGTGTTGATCTGAACAAATCAGCTCAACACAGTACATACATTCCACTACGCAAATGTTGTATTGTAACGTGGCTAACTTTGTTTCAATCAAGACATCCCTCAATATTATGCACAACAAACAGGATGTCTTTTATGCGCTCAATACTCCAATTTGCCAGTCTTGCTGCTTTTAGTGGTCTAGTACTCATGGGTTGCAGCACCACCGCAACCACACAAGAAAAATCAAAATTAGTGAAAATGCATGCTGTTTCAGCACAAGGTATTGGCAAAGAATTAGGTACGGTCGAACTGCGTGACAGTGCAGCAGGCTTAATCATTCACACCCAACTCCAACAACTCCCTGCAGGGGAACGAGGTTTTCATATCCATGAAAAAGGTTCATGTGCAGCAGCAGAAAAAGATGGAAAAATGGTTGCTGCTTTGGCAGCGGGCGGACATTTTAATCCCAAAAATATCCCGAATCATGGTACACCGCTGACAGGACATTTAGGGGACTTACCGGCTTTAAGTGTTGCAAACGACGGAACAGCCAAAGTGACCGTGATTGCACCCCGTTTAACATTGGCACAAGTTGAAGGATTGGCCTTGATGATTCATGCAGGCGGTGATAACTATGCCGACCATCCAAAACCATTGGGCGGCGGCGGTGAGCGAATTGCCTGTGGGATTATTTAAGCGAGCATGATGCATTTTCAATAAAACATTTATTACCAATTGTGGATAAGTTAAGGGTTATACACATGCCTTTCGACTTATCCGCAAAAAGTAAAATTTATCTTTTTGAGGATTATTCTCAAACGACGCTCAATGCAGGTCTTCTTGCTTTATATCGGTCGTCTTTCATAACCACACTTACTCGTTTTTGAATAACTTGCTACTAATTTGCAAAAAATTAGCTCAATTTTGCAACCATCGTGTCTAACTCATAAATGTGCAGAGATCACAACCGCTCGCCTTTGCGAATGTCTAAATTTCAGCTACACTGCTTTTTTATCCACTTTAAAAAGATTGGCATGAACATTAAAACATTACGTCTGGTTGGTTTCCTCGAAGGTATTTCGTTCTTATTGTTGTTATTTATTGCCATGCCCATGAAATATATGTTCGATAACCCAATTTTAGTGAAATATGTAGGTATGGGTCACGGCGTATTGTTTATCGCGTTTTTAGTGGTGCTTTTTGTGGTTTGTGAAAAACAAAAATGGTCTCTTAAAATGTTTATTTTGGGCTTAATTGCATCAATTTTACCTTTTGGCCCATTTGTTTTTGATGCTAAATTGAAAAAGATGGAACAACCTGTAGAGGCTTAATCGACAAGTCCTTTTTAGCTTTCATCACATTACACATTATTTGATATTTGATTTCTAAATCAAATGTTTGCAAGGCGATGCTACATCGCCTTGTTTTATGATACCGCAGAAAAATTTAAACCCTTAAAACTGCCCTGCAGCAACTCGCTCCTGCATCACCTGTTTAAGCATCATGCGTGGCAAACTAAACCAGAGCGTTATCAGCACCAAACAAGCCAAACTATACGCCCAAATATCAAACCGCATATATAAAACACGTACCAGTTCAATCACTATAAAAAAGCACAGCATCAATAGCATTGAAACACTGGCAGCAACAGTGCCTTTAGACACTTCTGATGACATTAGGGCAAAACGATATAAGACCGAAAAGCTCATCCCCTCACCAAAACTGATCAGGCTCATGCCAATCACCAAACACCACACAAAATAGCTTTGCCAAATTGCACCCAGTACGATCAGCACGCTGCCCAACAACATTAAAGGCAGGCCAATCAAGACTGTTTTGCCTAAAGGCAAACGGTCAATGACTTTCATCAGCACCAAATTGCCTAAAATCAAACCACCCAAAACAGGAAACTGCGCCAAACCGTATTGCAGACTGCTAAAGCCTAAATCTTCAACCAACATCACGGGAGATAATGCAATCCACAACATTAAGGGCATACTCAATAAAGGCAGCGCCAATGTCAGACCTAAGAATCTGGTATTTTGAAAAACTTGTTTAAAATCATCCCATACATCTCGAAATGGAGATTTGGGAATACGCTGCTGATTTTCAGGCATTTTGGCTTTCAGTCCAAACCAACTCAAAAATGCCAACAGTGCTATGCCGATA
Source organism: Acinetobacter sp. YH16053 (assembly GCF_013417035.1). Taxonomy (NCBI): domain Bacteria; kingdom Pseudomonadati; phylum Pseudomonadota; class Gammaproteobacteria; order Moraxellales; family Moraxellaceae; genus Acinetobacter; species Acinetobacter sp. YH16053. Next base: position 27,464 of record NZ_VPEP01000006.1, on the reverse strand, counting down.
AAACCCCAATGCCAACAAACATGCTCAATCATAAATGCACCTAAGACTGGGCCGAGCAAGGGAGCAAGTAAAGAGACGTTCGCCATGAGCGCCATGACTTTAATTGCATCACGTTCTGCAAAGTTTTCCTGAATAGCCGCATAACCGACTGCACTAATGACTGACAAACCAAAACCTTGAAAAAAACGAAGAACAAGGAAGCTTTCAATGTTCTGAGTCAATAAAATCAATAAACAGGTTAGGGTAAAAAATGCCACGCCGCCCAATAATACTTTTTTGCGTCCCAAACGGTCAGAGAGTGGCCCCAATAACCACGCCACACAAGCACCCCCCAGCAAATAAAATGACATGGACGAAGCTGCCCATGCACTACTGACACCAAAATCTTGTGTGATGGCCAACATTGCGGGTTGAACCAAGTCATTGCCAATATAAACCGCGAACTCAAACAAGACCAAAGCCAAGGGAAACATGAGTGTGGCACGTTGAATGGTATTTTTTTGCTGCTGTGGCATGAGTTATAAAGGACAAAACGATGCAAGTCAGCCGCGTTTAGCCCATAAAAATAGAAAATTGAGCTGCAGTTTAACAGAGTTGAATGGCAAATTTATGGCGCATTTTTTAAGTCCGTTAAATAAATTGCGGCACTTGATGTGACATCAGACCAAGTTAGGCATCACCTCCTTCAGCGGGTTAAGGCGATACGGTATTGCCCAATTCATAATGTGAAAATACCGAAAGCACAGGATAAAAATCACCCACGGCAAAACGGCTATCATTGCGGTGTAGAAATGCTAGAGTTTTGATGGACATGCTGCGCTCACACGTTTTTGAATAGGATGAAGTCATCCTAAATAAAAGCTGTGGATAACACGAGTATTATCCACAGACGCTTTGTTGCATTTTTAGAACATCATGCAAGATTTATCTAAGCCCTACAGCAATTTAAGGACATTTTTTGCTTTGGAAAGTCTTGGTATTTTTACCACGTGCGCATAAATAAGCGGTTTGCACATCGCCCTGCTGCCATTGTCCATTAATATTTTTAAAGTGATAAATACTACGAATTGAACGTACCGAATCATCCATTAAGCCTGTTTCGGTAATTTTTACTTCTGCCGCAGTTGGTGCTTCGACACGGTTAAAGTATTGACGAATTTCAACGGTAGCCAATTCTTTACGCAAATCTGGACGTTGTTTGAGTACCTGCGCCAAAGGTGTTTCTGCAGGCGTAACTTGTGAAATAATATTCTGTGTAGTCGCACAGCCTGACAATAACGCAACACCCAATGCGGAAACCGTGATTAAACGCAACATAACTCCTCCAAAATGTTGATTATTATTTATGCTTCTATGATGCCTTGTTCGAGCAGAAACGCTAGAACAGAAATGTAAAATTAAAACAGCGGCATAAAAAAACGCATCACGAGGATGCGTTTTTCAATTCACTTAAATAAATGAAAGGCGAAAGGAATTACAAATCAAATAATTTGCCTGGGTTCATAATGCCTTGAGGGTCAAAAACCTTTTTCAACGCTTTCATATATTCAATTTCTTCAGCTGAACGTGAATATTCCAAATATGGTTTTTTGGTCATGCCTACACCGTGTTCTGCAGAAATAGAACCATCATATTTCTTCACAGTATCAAATACATACTTATTTACCACCTGACATTTGGCAAAGAATTCGTCTTTGCTTAAATCGGCAGGTTTAAGAATGTTCAGGTGCAAGTTACCATCACCAATATGGCCGAACCAGCAAATTTCAAAGTCAGGATAGTTTTCTGCCACAATTGCATCAATTTCCTGAATAAATGCAGGAACATGAGTAATCAATACTGAAATATCGTTTTTATATGGAATAAACGGTGCAATCGACTCAGAAATGTCTTCACGCAAACGCCATAAACTTTCAACTTGGTCTAGGCTTTGGCTCAATACGCCATCCATCACCCAGCCTTGTTCCATACAGTGTTCAAAAATTTCCATCGCCTTGTCCATAATTGGCTCAAATGGCGCTTCAAATTCAAGTAACACGTAGAATGGACATTGGGTTTCAAATGGACGTTGCACATGACCATGATCCAAGACTTTTTGCATCGCCAATTCACCAAAGAATTCAAATGCAGTCAGATCAATTTTAGCTTGGAAAGCATGTAATACAGGCATCACCGAATTAAAATCAGGTACGCCCAACACCATCACTTGCAAATCTTGCGGTTGGCGTTCTAGCTTAATTTCAGCTTCGGTCACTAAGCCAAGTGTGCCTTCACCGCCAATAAATAAATGTTGCAGCGCATAACCTGTTGCGTTTTTGATCATGCCTTTGTTCAGACGCAGGATATCTCCTTTGCCTGTTACCACAGTCAGACCCAACACCCAGTTACGGGTCATGCCGTATTTAATGACTTTAATACCGCCCGCATTGGTACCAATATTACCGCCAATTTGTGAAGAACCTGAAGATGCAAAATCGACTGGATAATACATGCCTTGTTCTTCGGCATAGTTTTGTAGTTGCTCAGTCACCACACCCGCTTGCACACGTACCATACGGTCTGCAGGGAAAAATTCCAAGATTTGGTTCATCTTGTCCATGCTGACTACAATTTCACCATTGGCTGCCACCGCACCCGCAGATAAACCTGTACGTCCGCCCGATGGAGTAATGGCCACATTAAACTGATTCGCCAGTTTTACAATGGCTTGTACTTGCTCTGTGCTTGATGGGAAAACGATGACCGATGGGTTCGGATCAAAATGCTTTGTATGGTCACGACCCCAGTTTTGGAGGCTATCGGCATCCGTTTTAATACGGTTTTCACCGACTATTGCCGTTAATTGGGTCAATAACTCAGGGGTTAAAGCGACTGGAGCATTCATCGTTTGCAGACCTAGCAAGAATTAAACAGGAAGAAAAGCGACTGTCTGCATATCTTGATCAATTTGAAGATACTGCAGACTAAATATGTGCATCAAAGCAACAGCGTGGGTTGGCTTTCATGTGTGCCGCTTATTATAAGCGATTTTTTTGAAAAACCTGTGAATATTGGCAATTCCGATAATATAACGTGGTAAGAACAGGGTAATTTTGGGCAATATTTCTGAAAGAGATTATATCTGACAAAAAATACCTGCACTCTTGGTCATAAAGGAAATGTATATCGACCCATCTCCTATGTTATCATACCGCCACTAAATTTGGCCTTTGTAGCGGAGCCGTAATGAGCCAACATCTTTCACTACCTAAAGATAAAATTCGTTTCTTGTTGTTAGAAGGCGTACACCAGAACGCAATCGACGTGTTAAATGCAGCGGGTTATACCAACATCGATTATCGTAAAACAGCGCTTGAGGGCGATGCGTTAAAAGAAGCGATTAAAGATGCGCATTTCATCGGAATTCGTTCACGTACACAGCTAACTGAAGAAGTTTTTGAAGCTGCGAACAAACTAATTGCGGTAGGTTGTTTCTGTATTGGTACAAACCAAGTGAACTTAACTGCAGCAATGGAACGTGGTATTCCAGTTTTCAATGCCCCTTATTCAAACACCCGTTCGGTTGCAGAATTGGTATTGGCTGAAGCAATTTTATTGCTACGTCGCGTACCTGAAAAATCAACCGATACACATGCAGGTGGCTGGAACAAGTCTGCTGTAGGTTCATTTGAAACACGTGGTAAAACTTTAGGTATCGTGGGTTACGGTTCAATCGGTTCTCAACTTTCAGTATTGGCTGAAAGCTTGGGTATGCAGGTCATTTATTATGATGCTGTGACCAAGTTACCGTTAGGTAATGCACGTCAAGTTGGCTCTATGGGCGAATTATTGGCAAATGCTGACGTGGTTTCTTTACACGTTCCAGATGTACCCTCTACCCGCAATTTCATGGCAAAAGAACAATTTGCACAAATGAAAGAAGGCGCAATTTTCATTAACGCGGCACGTGGTACTTGTGTGGTGATTGAAGATTTGGCAGATGCCATCAAGTCTGGTCATATTGCAGGTGCTGCAGTTGACGTATTCCCGAAAGAACCAAAAGCCAATGGTGAAGAATTTGTTTCCCCACTACGTAACCTACCAAACGTGATTTTAACACCGCACGTGGGTGGTTCGACCATGGAAGCGCAAGCGAACATTGGTTTAGAAGTGGCAGAGAAATTTGTTGCATATTCAGATAAAGGTATGACTTTGTCTGCAGTGAACTTCCCTGAAATTGCACTGCCATTGACTGAAGGCAAGCACCGTTTATTGCATATTCACCAAAATATTCCAGGTGTATTGTCTAAAATCAACAACTTGTTTGCTGAACACGGCATCAACATCTCTGGTCAATCACTTATGACCAAAGGTGATGTCGGTTATTTAGTGATGGATGTTGATGCGACTGCATCTAAAGAAGCACTAGATACTTTACACGAAGTTGAAGGCACAATTCGCGTACGTGTCTTGTTCTAAGACCACACGCTGGTGCTACAAAAAACCACAGTCTTAGCACTGTGGTTTTTTATGCCTGATCTATGAGTAACCTTGAGTTGCCACAGCCCTGTATTTTTAAACTTGCTATAATCTGCCTGACCTTCCCATTTCCACACTGTTGAGTATTTTTCTGCCCCATGCCAAACGCCCAACTCACTGCGGTGTTGTTCATGGTTTTATCCATGATCTCCTATCAAATCAGTGCTTCTTTTGCCAAACAATTGTTTCAGGTGCTTGACCCGCTTACTGTGACGATTTTGCGACTGTGCTTTGCCAGTGTAATTGTGGCAATCATGTTTCGCTCATGGCAAATTCTGTCGCGGCTCGCACATTTAAAATGGCGTGATTTATTGTGCTATAGCGCAGCCTTGGGCTTAATGAATATTCTGTTTTATCTGTCTTTGGGCAAGTTGCCGCAAGGTATTGCGGTGGGTTTAGAGTTTGTCGGGCCTTTGGGGCTGGCTTTATTGTCCATTCAAAACCGTAAAGATTATGTCTGGGTATTGTTGGCAATTTTAGGCATTATTCTTATGGTGCCTTGGGGACAAGCGCAGGGTGATCATTTTAGTCTGTTTGGTGCAGCGTGTGCCCTAGGTGCAGGATTGTGCTGGGCTTTTTATATTTATTTTGGGCAAAAAGTGGTGCAACAAAATATTGGCATGCACGCGCTGACCATCGCCATCAGTATTTCAGCTTTGGCTTTAATTCCCTTCGGACTGTATAACAATGCCCCTGCACTTTTTGAAACCCAGTATTGGGGCAAGGCGCTTGCCATTGCAGTGCTTGCCACGGCCATTCCTTATGCCCTGGATTTACAAGCCTTAAAACAACTCAGCAAAATGAGTTATGGCACACTTTCCAGTTTATCGCCTGCTTTGGCTGCACTGACAGGCTTGGTATTGTTGGGTGAGAAAATTACTTCACTGCAATGGCTCGCCTTATGCTGCATTATGTTAGCTTCGGTCGGCGTTACTTTTAGAGCAGTAAAAAAATCCAAACAGCCGCAGAATATTTAAACCAGAATGTTTAAACCAAACTGTCTTTAGACATCTGTTGGTATTTTTTATATTCTGCCAAATATTGCTTGGCTAGACTTTGTTTTTGCTGTTCAGACAAAATTTTACCTGCCTGCTGAAAAAAGCCATGTTCTTCTTCTTTTAAATGATGATGCACTTTATCTGACAGTTGCTTTGCAATGGCCAACCAACCTGTGTTGCTCATTTCAGTTTCGGTTAATTGTTCGAGTAATTCATCCATTTGATGATGCTCTGCCAAAGCATGGCGAGTGATATTTAAACCCGCATCAGTCATCATTAAGGGAATATAAAAATAGCGATCTTCTGCCACTGCATGCGCAAATAATTCATTTTTAAGTTGTTCAAATACCGCTCTACGTTCAGGGCTATCGCCTGAAGTTTGCGTCAGTTGGCGGGCTAAATCTCGTTGGATGTCGTGACTTTGGCGTAAAGCTTCAAAAATATTCATGTGCAGCCCTCTATTTTTAACCCATGCGCGGCGAACAGATTGATAAGAATCTACTCGCACATCCACATCGGTTTTGGAGTCAGTTTTGATTTCGTTTTTTAATCCTCTAGCTACTATATAGAGGATCAATCCAAATTCCTGCAACTATTTGTATAAAAAGCTTTAATTCACTTACCCACTTTATTCAAGTTATGTATCTGAGCAAAATTTAGAGATTTAAAACCCTTTTCGGTACCAAGCGCTTTTTATCTGTAATTTCAGCCAAACCTAAACACTTTTCACCATCAAAGACCAACACTTGCGCTGCTGCAGGATGGTCAATATTACTTTCCATGCCACGACTAAAATATTCAGCGCGTCCTTCAGGGACTTGTATGTGTAGCAAATGCTGCACAGGTGCATACGCAGGCAGCAATAAAGCCTCGCGTTCTGCTTCACTTAAACTTTCTAAATATTCAATGCTATAGCTCGGAATCAGGTCAAAATGCCCCGTTTTAATCCGATGCAAATAGGTCAAATGTCCATAAGTACCCAAGGCTTTGGCAATGTCTTCACCTAAAACACGAATATATGTACCTTTCGAAGAAGTCACATCCAAAGTGATGCTCTGTTCAGTAAAAGACAGCAATTCAATGGCATAAATTGTGACTGGACGCGCTTCACGTTCAATTTCAATACCTTGTCGCGCCAATTCATATAACGGACGACCTTCTTTTTTTAAGGCAGAATACATGGGCGGAACTTGCATAATATCGCCCTGAAATTGTGCCAATACCTGTTCAATGCTTTCTTGGCTCAATGCAGGTACAGCCTGCTGCAACAACACTTCACCCTCGACATCTCCCGTGGTGGTGCTGTGTCCCAATTGAATGGTGGTTTGATAGCATTTCATCGAATCGAGTAAATAGTGCGAAAATTTGGTCGCCTCACCCAAACAAATCGGCAGTAAACCCGAAGCCAATGGATCTAATGCTCCCGTATGTCCTGCTTTTTGCGCCCGATATAACCAACGCACTTTTTGCAATGCTGCATTGGAACTGATGCCCAAAGGCTTATTCAATAAAAATACACCACTAATGGCACGACGCTGGATTTTAGCCGCAGATGATTTCATAGCACACATAGGTCAAAGCAAAACTGCGTCATGGTAACAATCTGCCGCGATAAATGACAACATTTCTAGAACAGCGATTTACTTTTATGGCATATTTGGGGCTTAGGATTAAAAAAATAAAATGGATATACAGGTGCATTGGAATGCAGAAACATAAAATATGGATTGTTTTAGGCGTAGTGATACTGCTCATTTCAACTTTGGTGTATTGGCTGATGCCACAATCAAACTCCCCCGATACATCACCCCAGCAAAGCTCAAATGATGAAACATCTCAAGCTTTGAGCATGCAGCAAGCCATGCAAAATAACCCTGCTGCAAATTTTTTAAGCCCAAGTCAGCAGGACACCGAAGTCAATTGTCAGCTTAAACTGGATGCAAGTAATCGTCTGATTGTGAATGAGCAAACCCGTAACTGTTTTGAATATTTTATTACCCAATATGGCGAAAAAAGCATTGAACAAATTCGTGGTGATTTTAAAAGGTATATTCAACAAGGACATAAAGAGCCTGCCTTATCGCAAATTTTAGATTTATGGCAGCGTTATTTGGACTATCGCAATGCGCTTGGACAACTGCAAGCACCGAATTTAAATCAGGAAGATCCGCAATATTACCGCAGCATTTTTAGCAGCATGCAAAATCTGCGTAAACAATATTTTTCTGATTATGAAATTGAAGGTTTATTTGGTACGGAAGATGCCTATCACGAATATACCCTAAAGCGCATGGCAGTCATGGATGATAAAAAATTATCTGAAGCTGAAAAAGCACGACAATTGCAGGAATTATTTAAACAATTACCTCAAGATTGGCAAGAAAATTTAGAACAGCTGAACACCTTGCAAGATTTACGCAGCTTGACTGCGGCAATTAAAGCACGTGGTGGTTCTGCTGCTGAAATCCGCCAAATGCGTTTAAATCTGGTTGGTCCAGAAGCAACCCAACGTTTAGAACAATTAGATGGGCAACGCAGTCAGTGGAAATCACGAGTAGAGGATTATTTAAGTGCGCGTGATCAAATCATGCAAAGTGGAATGAATGATCAAGCCAAGCAACAAGCCGTGAAACAATTACGCGGACAGCATTTTCAAAATCCACAAGAGCAATTGCGTTTAGAAACCTTTGAACAGGTACATGATCAAGGTGGAAAATTACCTTTTGCTGACTAACATATCTACATAGGAAACTGGGGCATTCAACATGCCCTATTTTTATGCCTGAAAAGCTGTTTTAGTACAAACTCACCACAACGATTTAATATACAAATGTCTATAAATATTAAATAGATATCAATATGCATGTAGATTTACAAATCTCTGGGACAATGCGCAATAACTGTCCCCAAATGATATGTTTTTTTTAAATTACGCATGAAAAAATACCTGAGCGTACAAAAAATAGTCGAGGATGACTCACAATAATGTGCCGTAACCAACGGCAATTTGCATATCTGAGCTTTCAGGAGGGAAGCGAAGCCACCACTTCACTTGTAATAAAAATAAAGAACACAGGATTGTTTTATGACCATCATCTCTAACATACGGGCAATTACATTGGCTGTCACTGGCTGCTTGCTCGGTTCAATGGGTGTCGCTCAAGCTGCTCCAAGCGTGTTGCCTATTCAGGAACAGGCCAAATCTGACTATGCCAAAACCAAATATCCATTGCTCATGGTACACGGCTGGCTCGGATGGTCACGCATTGGCAATGAAACCTTTAATATGGATTATTGGTATCAAATTTTGCCAGATATGGTACGTAATGGCGCAACCGTATTTGCCGCACAACTCTCCCCTGCACACCGTACTGAATTTCGAGGTGAGCAACTGATTGCCCAAGTCGAAGAAGTCATGGCAATCACTGGCAAATCCAAAGTCAATTTAATTGGTCACTCACATGGTGGCCCAACAGTACGTTATGTAGCTGCGACCAAACCTGAATATGTGGCATCAATTACGGGCGTTGCAGGTACATTCCGTGGCTCCAAAGTTGCCGATGATATTCAAAATAATCGTTTATCACGCACCGCGTTTAATATTTTAGGCGACTATATGGTGGCGCCTCTCATTACTTGGGCGCAGCAACAGCCAGACATGCCTGTCGATTTTGATGCATCGATGGCTTCTTTAACCGAAACAGCGTCTGCAGATTTTAACCGTCGTTTTCCAACCACAGCCTTGGCCGCAAATTGCAGCAGCAGCGGTGCCAAAGTAGATCGCGGGATTCATTACTATTCATGGACAGGTGTAGCACAAGCCACCAATTTACTGGATATTGACACTGTTTTAATGCAACTCGGCCCACTGTCTTATGGCAATTTAGACAACGATGGCATGGTCGCACGTTGTAGTACCCACATTGGACACGTCATTCGTGACAACTACCGACTAAATCATACCGACCTTGCCAACATGATGTTTGGCTTAACGGGCTTGTTTGCACCTGACCCAGTTGCACTGTATCGACAACATGCCAACCGATTGAAATTACAAGGTTTGTAATAGTAAAGCTCATTTCAATCTTGGCAAAACCATCTTCCTGTGCTTGAAACTCAAGTGCAAGAAGTTCAATAACCATGAATCATTCAGAACTTGCAATCTAGCAAATTTCCTGAATAATGATATTTGACAATAGATATTGTCATGCTAGGAAAGCACAATAAAATAGAGGATGTTATATGAAATATGGATTATTCATTGCAGGCTTAATTGCGGCCAGTACCTTCAGTACCGCGCACGCATCCAATGCAGAACAGGTCAAATCTAACTTCGTGATCTCCAGTTATGCCAAAACCAAATATCCGATTGTGTTTACTCACGGTATGGCAGGCTTTATCAATATTGGTGGAGATCAGTTAGGTGTCGATTATTGGTACCAAATTTTACCCAATTTAGCACGTAACGGTGCTAACGCTTGGGCAACCCGCGTATCTCCATTTAACTCATCAGAAGTTCGTGGCGAACAACTGGCACAACAGGTCGATGAAATTCTTGCAATTACAGGTGCAAGCAAAGTCAACTTAATTGGTCACTCACATGGTGGGCCCACTATTCGTTATGTTGCAGGCGTGATGCCGTCTAAAGTCGCATCGCTGACTGCGGTCGGTTCACCGAATAAAGGCTCGCCTGTAGCTGACTTTATTTTAAAAGTACAAGGCACACCACTTGAAAAGCCATTAATCGACATGGTCAATTTAGTTTCCAAAACCATCACTTGGGCACAAGGTTTAGATCCAAACAGCTATCCACATGATTCGTTGGCGAGTGCAAAAAGCTTAACTTTGGCGGGTTCTGCACAATTTAACAGCAAATTCCCAATGGGTATGCCAACGACAAGTTGTGGTGAGGGCGCTTATCAAGAAAAAGGCATCCAGTTCTATTCATTTACGGGCAATACGGCTGTCACTAATTTACTTGATCCAGACTCAGCCATGTTGGCGACCAGTTTGTTGATTGATAATGGTCGTGATAATGATGGTTTGGTATCACGCTGCAGCGCCAAATTTGGTAAAACCATTCGTGATAACTACTATTGGAACCACTTAGATGAAGTCAATCAACTCTTGGGCATGAAAGATATTTTTGCACCAGATCCTGTTGATGTATATCGTCAACATGCCAATCGCTTAAAAATGCAAGGTTTATAAACTCAAATACCAGACATAAAAAAATGCGCCTAAACGGCGCATTTTTTAGCTGTAAAGCAAAGTTAAAATTAACCTTGTTTACGTGCTGGTAATTTCTCACGAATACGTGCAGCTTTACCAGACAATTCGCGTAGGTAGTAAAGTTTAGCACGACGAACGTCACCACGACGTTTCACTTCGATTTTCGCAACGATTGGAGAGTGAGTTTGGAAAACACGCTCAACACCAACACCGCTAGAAATTTTACGTACTGTGAACGCAGAGTTCAAACCACGGTTTTTCTTCGCAATTACAACACCTTCAAATGCTTGAAGACGTTCACGATCACCTTCTTTTACTTTTACTTGAACGATAACTGTATCGCCTGGTGCAAAAGCTGGGATGTCTTGCTTAAGCTGTGCATTCTCAACAGCTTGTACTAAAGGATGCTTACCACTCATGGGGTATCTCCAATATGTGTGGGTCAGAAGAGGTCTGATTTCCACTGGGTATAGAGGCTAAAGCGCATAGACCCGATTGACTTTCCCTTTATGCCTGACCGCTTCAATGCATAAAGAGCCTATTTAAAAACTACAAACACACTGTCTGTAGCAATTTTGCTTAGACAAACCGATTACTTGGTCTGTCCTTGCGAATCTTTTAGCCATTTTTTTTGCTGCTTGCTCAACTCAACTTTTTCAATCAACTCAGGTCGACGCTCTAAAGTCCGTTGATAACGCTGCAAAAACCGCCATTTTTCAATATTGGCATGGTGTCCCGACTTTAGTACTTCGGGGACATCCAAACCTTCAAAATGGTCTGGCTTGGTATATTGTGGGCAATCTAAAAGACCATCCACAAATGAGTCTTGCACATGAGATTGCTCATCAGACATAGCACCTGGAAGTCTCCGAATAATACTGTCCAACAACACCATTGCAGGTAGCTCCCCACCCGATAAAACGTAATCTCCAATTGACCATTCCTGATCAACATAGTTTTGGATTAAACGCTCATCGACCCCTTCATAACGACCACACAATACAATTAATCCATCATATTCAACGAATTGTTGTACTGCAGTTTCGTTTAAGGTTTTACCTTGTGGCGACATATACACCACAGGTACATGAACTGCTCCTGCTTGCTGTGCAAGCTGTTTGGCATGCTGGATTGCTTGCGCCAAAGGCTCTGCCATCATCACCATACCCGGACCACCACCAAATGGACGTTCATCCACCCGTTTGTAGTTGCCCTGTGCATAATCACGTGGATTAATACAATGAATTTGCATCAAGTCACGTTTTGCTGCACGTCCGCTAATACCGTAAGCTGTAATCGCTTCAAACATTTCAGGAAAAAGCGTAATGACTGCAAAAAACACCGCAGACTCCTCTATTTTCCTGCTCTGCGAATCCTGAAAGGATTAATAATCTACGCCCCAATTCACGTAGATGCGACCCGCTTCGAGATCAACGCGTTGTACCACATCTTTATGCCATGGAATCATACGCTCTTCGCCATCGACGCTATCGGCAGTTGCGCGAACCACCATCACGTCATTGGCACCTGTTTCAAACAGTTCATGGATTTGACCGAGGTTCACTTCTTGTTCGTCATCGTCCAGACCTAACACTGTTAGACCTTTTAAATCAGACCAATAATACTCGTCCACGCCCGGTTGAGGCAGTTGCGCTTTTGAAATCCAGATATTTGCGCCAACCAAGTTGTCTGCTGCGGTACGATCACTCACACCTTTTAAGCTGACCACCAAGCCTTTGCCATGTGGTTTCCAACGTTTTACATCGACCATTTGCCAACCTGCTTTGGTTTCAATGTACCAAGGCAGGTAGTCAAATATGTTGCTCATGGGTTCTGTATTGGAATAGACCCAGAGCCACCCATTTAATCCATATGCTGAACGTAGCTGTCCAATCTGAATACGATCTTCGGGCACATTCTGTGTTGGTGTCATGGGCTACCTACGACTTAATTTGTAAAAATTATGCAGCAGCTGCAGCTTTCTTCGCTTGAGCAGCTAAAGAAGCAACACGTTCAGAAGGTTGAGCACCTTGTGCAACCCAGTGAGCAAAACGGTCAGCATCTAAACGAAGTTTTTCTGCTTTACCTTGAGCTGTTGGGTTGAAGAAACCAATACGCTCGATGAAACGACCGTCACGCGCATTGCGGCTGTCAGTTACAACGATTTGATAGAATGGACGCTTTTTAGCACCACCACGAGTAAGACGAATAACTACCATGATACAACCTTATAGTTTTTACGGATTATCCCTGTACCGACCATCGATACATTTCAAACCCCTTTCATAGAGGGCGGTATTTTACGCGAAATTTGCCCTGAATGAAAGATCTAAACGTATTTATCCGCAGGTTTGAATTTATTTATTTGCCGTCCCAGTTGGTGGTGGCAGAAGGAGTACATGAGGAACCTTTTGTCCAGCATTTTTGATTATTATGATTCAACACTACTTCTCCATTCCCCACTTGTGCTCCTTCAGGTGTTGCCGTTAAGGTCCAAGTACCAGCAGAGACATTTGAAATTTCTAACTCATATAACTTTTTTGCTGAATTTGGATAATCTGGTGAAATTCCTAAGTCCGATAACGTTAAGGGTTGTCCAGCTTTTAAATAATTTGAATTCAACATTTTGTAACGCTGCAGCACTGAAGCGACTCTCGCCAATTCTGTTTGCACATCAATCCGGTTGGATTTGATTACATACTGTGTATAAGCTGGATAGGCTATTGCAGCTAAAATACCAATAATTGCCACAACAATAAGCAGCTCAATTAAAGTAAAACCATTTTTATTTTTTACCATGATTGACTTCCACTCGGTCCAGTTTCATCCCATGGCTCACACTTAAAATCAACATCACTTGCTAAATGTGACTTACATTTTAAGCCATTACTTCCCATTAAGAAGTAATAATCTTTGGGATCACCTGGGGGTGTAACTTTAATATACCAACCTCGCCCCTGCACGCCCGAAGTCAAAGTTTTTGAAGTGTCATCAATATCATAGATATCTAAACTATATCCATCAGGCATTTGCACAGAGTTGGCAGCAAAATTTCGGTAGTTAAAATTTCGAGCACGATAATTTTCAAGTTGTTCTGCAACTTTAAGAATTTCTTGCTGCACTTTACTTTCGGTACTTTTCCGCACATAACTTTGGTAACTTGGTAAAGCGATTGCAGCAATAATCGCAAGGATTACCACCACAACCATAAGCTCAATCAGAGTGAATCCATTTTCTTTATTCATTGAATCCTCCTAATTAACGTTCGTACCAACGTTGTGAAATAAACTTCGTTTTACCTTGATACGACTTTAATGGCTTATCTGTCGGCAAGTTAAGTACTAATCCACGTTTTTTATCAATACCACCAAAACTAATACCAATATTACCTAAACCTAATTCAATATCCTCAGGAAGCGATTCCTTTTCATAGTTTCCATCATTATTTTTCTTCAAACATTGTCCATATGGCAAACAAAATTGTTTAGCAACACTTTTCCCTCGTACACCGCCATAACAATTAACATCATCAATATCTACAGTAGCATCAAAGACACTCGTATAAAGATCATTATCAATGACAACATTATCGTTTAAGATACGATTTTTAGTAGCTAATGGATAATACCAGCCACCTTTTGTTAATGGTGTTGATGTATTTCCATCTGTATTTTCAACCAATTGCTTTGTATCAGTTCCTTCTGAATTAATATCCACAGTAGATAACTCTGAGTCTTTTAAAACAAATAAGTTTCGTTTTGTAACATCTTTATCGTAGATTACATATAGTGCATCATTTTGATCTGATTCAGACATTGGAAAACTTAAATTCCCTGAACCAATAGTAACTACACCAAAGAAACCATTACCTGAACTATGAATACTAAAACTTGGTGTACTATAAAAACGCGGTACGTTTGAGACAGATGACATATCTAAAATCCTAACGACACGTTTTGCAAAATTTGAACTGTCACCAGCCGTATTAGATGAATCTATATCTACACGCCAAAGCTGCCCACCTAAGTCACCAAAATATAAATGATCGGTTAATCCATCATTATTACGATCAATTGCTTTAATTTGACTTACAACACTACGTTTCATATCTGCAACTTGGGTCGCATCTACGGTTGTTGTATCTACATTTGAACTTGCCCACCACAAAAGGCTACCATCATCGGCATCAAACATATAAACACCAGCACCCTTATCTTTGCTTGAACTTGGTCTATGGTTTAAATTCTCATAGGCATCATCATAACCACCACCAACAAGCATCACTAATTTGCGCTCACCTTTCCACTTCACCCATGTCAGTGTTGGTTTAGACCAGCTTTGCCCCATATAACTTAATGGGCTATACGCTGCAGCACTTTGTGGGTCAATTTTAAATTTAATTTTAGGTGTACCACTTGTAGATGTAACATCTGATAGATCTAATGCATAGTAGCTTCGTCCACCCATGCGTAAACCACCATAAAGCCATTGTTTACCATTTTTAACGCTTACAACTGGTGCAGTTGCAGAGGTTCCACTACGTGTTGCATATTCTGTATATGCCGTCCAAGGTCCATCTATACCATATTTCAGATCAATACCTTGCTGTTTTTGATCCAAGAAGCCTTGATGTTGTTTTTCAATCATCTCACTCGGCACAAATGTAAATACTTCTTTACCAGCATCGGAATCTGTCGAATTTTTACCTGCTCGGACAACATGTAATAAACCTTGTGTAGTACCAAATACAATTAAATCGTCTCGACTCTCATAGCTTAAGTCTCCAGTTGCAGCATCAAATTTTGTTTTACCTTCTTGTGTGATCAGCAACGGTTTAGAATGCATGACTGCGCCCATTTGTCTCAAGGTCGCATTCGTATTTGTTAAAAAGTTAGCAAAAGTAGTTTGTGCCATACCACTAGAAGGGCTAGTTTCTAACTGTTTCGCCATAGCAGAGCTGATGTCATAACCAAATAAAGCTGCAAGATAACCACGTTTCGGATCCTTCACAAAATTATTCGTATCATTTTGCACCTTTAAATCAGCAGTTTTTACTTGCAACAAATCAGAATTATCGCCCACAGTAGCAACTGTACCATCCTCATTTATTTTTCGATCAGTAAAAATTTTACGCTCGATATTAGTATCTGTTAAACCTAATTTAAGTTGACTTAAAGCTCCACCTACACGAACTTCTATATCTTCCTCAACCTCTTTACCATCAACTATTTTAATTTTTGTAATTATTTTTTTGATAGAGGTATCTGCCCAGAAATCATTTGGATCATCTACACTCACCCCTGTTTCTTCATCTACAACCTTATTATTATCACGATCACGAAGAATATTATTTTTGACTTCATATTTTTTTAAGTTACCAATCCAGGTAGTTACGCGTGAGTCTGGCTGTGGATCAAACTGCGGGAAATATCCCCATGGTTGAATATTTTGGGTATCCAGATTATCTACAGGCACTGTAACTGAACCCGTAGTTACAGGTGGAATGTACTTCTGTAATTTTTTCAGGAATGCTAATACACTATCAACAATTGCTTGATCATTACTTCCTCGATAGAAACCACCACCGCCGATTTCCCCCCATTTTTGGGCATCGGCAATATCATTGACATAATCACTATTTGTTACAGTACCTGACATATAGTCCCCGAAACCTACAACAGCAGTTTTAATTTTTGGCTGATTTGTAGTACCAGTAGCGAGCCTATTTGCATAATCACCAATACACTGCCAATTTGTTACATCATTATCACCACTATCATAGTAATTACTTTTCTTACCTAGATAAGTATTTGAACAGCTAAAAGAACTATCGTCACCTAAGGATTTACGCATGATGGCTCTTGCTGAAACATTATAAGAATATTCAGGTACACCATCTGTCAAAAAGTAAATGCCTTGAGTATTACACTGCTTGCTACTAGTGACGGATGTTGGTGCTAAGTATCGATCCCCATTTTGAATATTGGTTTGACCATTTGAAGAACTAAACCCACTGATATAATTAATATCTTTAGTTGTTTTGCCTAACATATAGGCCCCCACCTCTGCATAAGCAAATGCTGTAGGTGTACCATTGGCAGCACTTAACGCTTTCACTGCACGAACCATCTTATTGCGATGTGTATCATAAGCAGTACCTGTATAGGTCTTTATTTGATCTGCGACTGCCGTCGCTGTTTGTGTACGCTGTTCAGACTTAGTATCAGTCCTTTGTTCAGTTTCTACTTTTTTCATTGTTCTTGTTTGAGTTGCTGTACGTATTATTGTTTCTTTTTGACAACCGTTCCCACATAATGATGGAATTACTGCACTATCCTCAGTAGTTGTAGTCGTACTTCCTTGTTGATATGGCGTTGTCGTGGATGTACTAGTTCCACCCGTCTGAGATGATATTTCTTGCCAACTATTTGTTGCTGCCCAATTTGAAAAAGTATAATTATTATCTATATTTGTATTAAGTGTATAATTTCCGCTCACTTGTTCTGGCAGCAATGTAGAGTTTTCCCAAGTTTTACAGGATAAATTAGAACTATCAGTTGGTGCATTCCATTCGACACACTGTTGTACGCGCTCCTCTCCTCTAATGACTGCAACCGAAGGTGATGTTGCTGTTGTACTAGTCTCACTCCAGCTTGGATTATTCCAACTACCCCAA
This sequence comes from Acinetobacter sp. YH16053, assembly GCF_013417035.1. NCBI lineage: Bacteria > Pseudomonadati > Pseudomonadota > Gammaproteobacteria > Moraxellales > Moraxellaceae > Acinetobacter > Acinetobacter sp. YH16053. The sequence continues at coordinate 10,040 of NZ_VPEP01000006.1, read as the reverse complement.
GTTCCCGTATAAACTCCGTTACTCCAATTGCTCCAACTGCTCCAACTGCTCCAACTGCTCCAACGGCTCCAATTGTTCCAATTACCGTTAGCTCGTTGAGTTCTTTGACGAGTCTGTTCGCGGGTTCTAGTCTGAGTCTCTGTAGCCAACAAATCTCTTGTTCTAATAAATACCCTTTCAGAATTTTTAGTTTGAGTTCTTGTCCCTGAATAAGTAGAAGGCACAACAATTCTGTAGACTTCTTTAACTCCCAGATTATCCGATGAACCTAGCGATTTCGCTTCTAACTTTATACGACCTGTATAATGTCCAAATTCTGACAAGCCCACAAACAACTTATCGGGTAAAGGCTCAATCCCTTTTTCGATATTACCCAACAATAAATTAGTCATTCCCTCTTTTAATAAATCTAGACGAGTTTTCCTACTTCCCGTACATAAACTTGCGCTAGGTGTGCTTGATCCATTATCACAAAAGTTCATACTCCCTGAAACATCCATCATAAACATAATAGTCGTTTCAGAGCTTTGCGGGGCTTTATATAGTTCCACGTCACTTGCGAAAGTAGGCAAAGCGGAACAAATTAAGGACGTCATGATGGCCGCATGAACCGCAACTGTTAATTTTTTATATATAGTTTTCATAATAAAACCTCCCCAGAATTCCTTAACTTTTGGACGCATAACTAATCACGGCATAATCCATGATTTGCTGGCTATAAGGCACACCAAGATCACTAAAACACTCTGCTACCGTTTTTTGATCTGGATATTTAGTCGACTTGTCATTAATATGATTTTTAAAACAGTTATTGATTTGTGTATCAAAACTTGCCCAACCGGCCCCTGATCCACTCGCTGCCCCCGGTATGATCGTTGTTACGATAATTTGTACTGGTTGGACTTGATCAAGTTGTACTGTAGATGCGTCTGTCCCTAAAGGATAAAATTTAAAGGGAACATCAGTTGATAAACTGCTTTTTTTCACAGCCACTTGTGAAATCATAAAATCACGGCCACTACTGTAATCATTTGATGTGTATTTACAAAAACCTGTAGAACCAAGTTCAGTATTATTAATATCATCAGTTCCTGTAGGATAAATAATACTAGCGTTTTGGATATTAAAAACCTGATTCTGCGTCTTTGGACGATAGCAAAACACCAATTCTTTATTAAAAAAAGCATCCGATTTGACCATTCCAAATAAACCTAATGAACTTAAGTTCTTTTGAAAAATTGCTGAATTTTGATTATCTCTTTCAAGTGAGAAAAAAACGGCATCTGCTGTTTGCCGCATTAAACTTTGTACTTGACTATTTGTTGCAACATTTAGCCCTACTAAGCTTTGTTTAACAGCAAGTGTCCCTATTAAAACCATAAAAATAAGCACAAACAGCACAACAATCAGCGTTGCCCCTTTTTGATATTGCTTCATTTACAGGTCCTCCATGAGACCATAGCCATTTCTTAAAGCTACAGTTTGACTCACAACTTCTCGAGCAAATTTTTCTTTTGAACTCGCATCATTTAATGTCACTTGTTTATTTAAAACTCGAAATGCTGTAGGTAGAGCATCATTGCCAGAAATTGAATCAAAACCACGCACTAAAGCACCTAACTGTATAGACATGATCCGTGGTCGAGGGGATCCGTCTTTAGTTAAAACATTATTCGCCCCCATATATTGGTCAATTGTCATGTAACTAAACTCATCTGAATTATTTTGCTTCACGCCAAGAAGTACATGAAAATAATCAACACGTCGCATAATGATTTGGCTGTTTTCCCCTAAACCACTAATTCCAGCAGGCAAACTGTCTGTCGCCACTAATGTTTTATAACGACCCGCATCACAGACCAAAGCTAAATCAGAAGATTTTCCATCAGGTCTCAAGTAATAGCGCTGAACTACAAACGTTCCTTCCTCAATTTCTTCTTGAGTAAAACTACCACCTTCACAATCAAAACCATTAGGATCAAAGACTTTATACTGTATTACCAATTGATCACTTCCATCACCAACATTACTTGGCCCTACATCAGCCAAAGATAAATTAGCGATATTTACAGTTGCATTCGTTAACGTTAAAGGTAGATTTGCTGACTGAACTTCTAATTCTTCAGGTGTTAAAGAGGAGTAACTTTTTAAACTTGTTAGAACAATACCACTATATTTGTTACGGTCATTTATAACAGATAAATCAGCATCTAAATTCGCCAACTTTATATCTTTAATAATAAAATTTAGGCCAAAGTTTCCATTATCTTGCAGCTCAGCCAAGTTTTTTTGCAAACTGTAGTTAATACTTCCAGTTAAAAACAGCTGCATGGCTGCCCCAATAACAATTAACCCGGTAACTAAGGACACCATTAATTCAATTAATGTAAAACCTTTAGAATAATTCATTAATAGGCCTCCAAAACAATACATTTTGAACTAGACAAAAAGCTACCGTCGTTTGTACAACTTGTATCGGAACTTCCATCAACAGGATTAGTTTCCCCCCATGCGACAAATACACAGTTCCTATTAGTATCTGCACCAGGACAATCATTTACAGCTACTTTCATCCCTAAAGTATTCGCCCTAAATAAAATTTGATTAACATCTTCTTCGGCAAATTCAACACTAGTACATTTCGATGTATTTGCACATTGTGGAGAATAACTTGTTATATAGTATTTACCTGTCAATGCATTCGTATAAGCATCCACAATCTTTTCACTATCATCTGCTCCCACAGTAAATTTAGTTAATCCTTGCTTATTTGCTCTCATTCGCTCAGATAAATCACGTGCTAAATTCATTGCTTGGATCCGCTTTGAAGCATCTAATGAAGCTTCCATTGCCCTAATTTGCAACATTGAAAAACCAAGCACACCTATAGATAAAAGTAATAGTGCAACAATGACTTCAACTAAGCCGATACCCGTTTGATTTATTTTTTTCATTATGGGCAGCTCCCTTCAAAAACTGATTTTGCATTGGATGCAACACGTCCAAAGTTAGTTAAATAAATAAAACGCTTAACACTATCCCGAGCTAACTTAATTTCTAAATTTGTAGGCAACGTTGATACATTACCTTGGGGTAAAAAGACAATCGTTGTTAAGGCTGAGATTGTAGAGACATTCCAACTACTACCAACACAACTAGCCGTATTAAATGTTAATGTTACATCTTCTGGAATTGTCCAATATCGGTCAGTTGGAGAATCTTCCCCTGTCGCATTTAAATGAATTGTTATTTTCTTACGACTTAACACCGCATCGGACCGCGCTTGTGTAAGCGCTTTTTCGAAATCCGTAGTTGTTCGCTCAATTTGTCTTTTCTCAATCGAATTGGATAAATTTGGAGCAGCTATCGTTGCAATAATTGCGATAATTGCCAAAGTCACCATCAACTCAATTAAGGTGAACCCGTTTTCTTTTTTTCGCATACTCCCCCCAAGACACAGACTTTGCCCTATTAAAAATAATAGCGAACAACTTTACAAAACCCTCACACTTCAGGATAAAAGGCATAAAAAAGCAGATAACCGTCATGCAACAGTTATCTGCCTATTTTTCATCAATTTTTTAAAGTGTTATGTACTTCGCAGTTTAAGCCTGTATTATAGGAATACGTAACTCTTTTGGCAAACTAAAGGTAATATTTTCTTCACGGCCTGCAAGCTCTTCAGGGGCAGTTGCACCCCAGTCTTGCAAACGCTGAATCACTTGTTTAATTAAAATTTCTGGTGCAGATGCGCCCGCAGTCACCCCAATTTTTGTATTCGGCTGAAACCATGCTTGCTCCAACTCGTCTGCATTATCCACCAAATAGGCGTGTTTCCCCATACGTTCGGCTAACTCACGTAAACGGTTAGAGTTAGATGAATTTGGCGAACCCACCACCAACACCACATCACATTGATTGGCCAAGTCACGCACTGCATCCTGACGGTTTTGAGTGGCATAACAAATATCGTCTTTACGTGGTCCTTGAATATTAGGATATTTTTGGCGCAAGGCATCAATTACTTTGGCAGTATCATCAATCGACAAAGTAGTTTGCGTCACAAAAGCCACTTTATCTGGATGCTGAACCGCAAGCGCAGCCACATCATCTTCATCTTCTACCAAATAAATTTCGCCGCCATTTTTCTTATCGTACTGCCCCATCGTCCCTTCAACTTCGGGGTGTCCTTCGTGACCAATTAAAATCGCCTCTGTGCCTTCACGCGCATATTTGGTGACTTCAATATGTACTTTGGTGACCAACGGACAAGTGGCATCAAACACTTTTAAGCCACGACGCTCCGCTTCTTGCTGCACTGCTTTAGATACGCCATGTGCACTAAAAATCACGATATTGTCATCTGGCACTTCGTCCAGCTCATCGACAAAAATCGCACCGCGCTGACGCAAGTCATCTACCACAAATTTGTTGTGAACCACTTCGTGACGCACATAAATAGGTGGGTTAAAACACTCAAGGGCACGATTTACAATCGCAATTGCTCGGTCTACACCTGCACAAAAACCACGTGGATTCGCCAATACAATTTCCATAGAACCCTCTATGTTGAAGTTAATAGGTGGGATGTTTTAAAATTTATGCCAACAAAAGCCATCTTGGCTATTTTGTTTAAGGGGCGTCTACTCTAAAATAGAGAAGATATTTTATCATATCAGGAAAAATATCATGTCGGGTCTATTGTTTGTCGTTTCTGCCGCTTCAGGAACAGGCAAAACATCCCTTGTTAAAGCCCTGCTTGAGCGTGTGAATAATTTACACGTTTCAGTTTCTCACACAACACGTGGTCAACGTCCCGGCGAACTCGATGGTGTGCATTATCACTTCACACAAAAACAAGATTTTATCGACTTGGTAGAACAGGGCGGTTTTATTGAGTATGCAGAAGTATTTGGCAATTATTACGGCACCGCGCAAGCCACGGTTAAAGAGCAGTTAGCCAAAGGTCACGATGTGTTACTTGAAATTGACTGGCAAGGCGCTCAGCAAGTACGCAATCTTTTTCCTGAATCGAAGCAAATTTTTATTCTTCCACCAAGTCAGTTTGATTTACGCGAGCGTTTATCTAACCGTGGCACCGATGCTGTCGATGTGATTGAGCATCGTCTAGGCTGCGCAGTTGAAGATATGCAGCAATATGTCAATTTTGACTATGTGATTATTAATGATGACTTTAATAAGGCCCTGCACGATTTAGAATCTGTGATTACCGCCAATCGTTTGGTGATGGCACAGCAGGCACATCGTCATCAAGCCTTGATTCAAAAGTTAATTAGCCCGCCAAGCGCGTGATTAAAACTTGAGTCTATAAGCAAAGCACCTTATACTGCACAGTCTGTTTAAATTTATTATTCGAACGAGAATTCTTATGGCACGCGTTACCGTTGAAGATTGTTTAGACCATGTAGACAACCGCTTTGAGCTTGTACTAGTGGCAAGCAAGCGCGCGCGTCAATTGGCACGTCAAGGCATAGAACCTACCGTTGAGTGGGACAACGACAAACCTACCGTTGTTGCTTTACGTGAAATTGCAGAAGGTCACGTTTCTAAAGACATTTTGAAACAACGTGATCAAGATTATCAAACTTCGAGTCTTGACCTTGCACTTTCTGCAAATAATTTGAATTTAGATGGTTTTTCTTTCCAATAAGAACGACTTTCTGAAAAAGCCTAGTTTTTTACTAGGCTTTTTTGTTGTCTGAACTTTAATCTTGCGCTAAAAACCGTTATAACATAAGGATTAAGACCTAATTTTAAATGGTCTAATGACCTTATGTTTTGGTACGAAAAAAATTGACAAGTCATGCAATATGCTTTTCATTATAAGGTCTAACTGTAGATTCGTTATCACTTGTATTTTAAAGGGTGTTATATGCCAGGCACGATGGTCAGCCAAGCCAAACAACAGCTTCAAGCCATGATCGAACCTTACCTTAGCGTAAGTGAAGTCGAACAGGTGCTTACGGCTTGCGATTATGCCGAGCATGCGCATGATGGCGTTACCCGTAAAAGTGGTGAACCGTATGTGTTACACCCGATTGCGGTCAGTTGTATTTTGGCGCACATGCGTTTGGATGCCGACACGCTCATTGCTGCCCTATTGCATGACGTCATTGAAGATACTGACTACAGCAAAGATGACATCACAGAAAAATTTGGACGCACCGTTGCCGAACTGGTCGATGGTGTGACCAAACTTAGCCATTCTAGCGACAAGGAATACAACAAAGCCGCTTCGTTCCGTAAAATTCTGCAAGCCACCTTACAGGACCCACGTGTCATTATTGTGAAACTAGCAGATCGTTATCACAACATGACCACATTAGATGCACTGCGACCAGACAAACGCGCACGCATTGCCCAAGAAACCTTTGATGTGTTTGTACCTATGGCACGTATCGTGGGTATGAATGAAATGGCGGATAACCTTGAACATCTGTGTTATCAAAATCTTGATTTAGATATGTATAACGATGTGCAAGCCGCCCTTTTGCACACCAAGCCAAAACGCTGTGAATACCAGTCCAAATGGGAACAAAACCTTGCCGACCTACTCCAAGACAATCAAATTACCGGTCGGATTAAAAAGAAAAATAACAATATTGAATTACTGCGCCACTTTGTTAAAAACGATATTGATCTACAAGAACTGACCCACAGCCACGCCTTTGAAATTATTTTACAAAGCATTGCCGACTGTGACCGTTTGGCCGATATTTTACGTGACAGCTTTCAGGTCTTGCATTATGAAGATCATATCCGTCGCCCTCTGCCAGGCGGTAACCAATCACTCATGATGCGTCTAAAAGGTGAACAAACCACCTTATCACTCACCATTCAAACTGAATTGATGCGTAAAGCTGCACGTTTTGGCGTAGTCTTGGGTGAAAATGCACCACAAGCCTGCCGTTCTGCCATCCAAGCCTCTATGCAAAGCTTGAACGTGTTGATTGATGGTGAGTGTGCCAAAACCACATTTAGCGATTTACTAGATTATCTACATCAAGAGAAAATTCATGTTTATACCCCGCACGGACATTTACATGAATTGCCGCAAGGTGCCACCGCAGTAGATTTTGCTTATGCAGCCAGTTTGTTCTTAGGTAACCACGCAGTCGGTACAAAAATTAATGGTGAAAGCAAACCACTTTCGACGCCACTCATCAGCGGGCAAGTGGTCGAAATCATCACCGATGTTTTAGCCACACCAAACCCAGACTGGCTGAGTTTTATTAATACCCAAAAAGCCCGTCGTGCCTTACAAAACATTCTGCGTGATCAGGATATTGAAGAACAGCGTTTGGTGGGGCAGCAAGCCCTGAACCGTGCGCTAAAATTGTTTAATCACTCGATTCAAGACCTAACCGAAGCAGATTGGTTAAATGTTCTGCAATGGCGCCACATTGACTCCAAAGACCGTTTATTTGAGCAAATTGCAGTCGGTGATTTATTACCGCAGTTGGTGGCGAACCACATTTACGCTCTCGATCAGGACAGCAGCGAACATTCTGACCGTCTGATTCAGGGCACAGAAGGCATTGACGTGAAATATGCACACTGTTGCAACCCTGTGCTAGGCGACCCGATTCAGGGCAACTTGTCACGCCGTGGCTTGATTGTGCATCGTGCGCGTTGCAACAACTTACTGCATGAGCAACATCAACATCCTGAAAATATCATGCCGCTACAGTGGACTTCGGAAGATGTCGATGACGTGAGTTTTACCGCTTACCTCAGCATTGATATGGATATGAATGACGAACAAATTTCCGATTTGATCTATCAATGCCGTAAAGCGAAAACTGGGGTAGAGATGGTGCGCAGCCACGAAGGCAAAACCTATGTGAATATTGTGGTCAATAACCGTAAGCAAATTGCCAAAATTATTCGTGATTTGCGTATGCACTACGGTTTCCCACGGATTAGCCGTTTAGCGCGTCCAATTAGCATTGCCGAAGAAGCCAAAGCCTGTTAAGGCTTGGCAAGGCAATTCGCCTACACAGTACAGACACTACTTTTCGCATTATTTACCAATAAGACTACTGTGATGCAGTCTGATGGTCTATGATGTTTATAAATTATTTTAGGAGAAATCAATGTCTCGCCAAGTCATCCATACTGAAAATGCACCTGCAGCAATTGGTACTTACTCACAAGCCATTTTAGTGGGCAATACTGTTTATTTATCAGGTCAAATTGGTTTAGACCCATATAGCATGGAATTGGTAGAAGGCATTGAAGCGCAAATTCGCCGCGTATTTGACAACTTAAAGGCCGTTTGCGAAGCGGCTGGTGGCTCTTTGGCCGATATTGCCAAGCTAAATATTTTTCTGACTGATTTATCTCACTTCCAATTGGTCAATCAGATTATGGGTGAATATTTTGCACAACCTTACCCTGCGCGTGCAGCCTTAGGTGTGGCCAGCTTACCTAAAGGTGCTTTAGTTGAAATGGATGGCGTTGTGATTATCAATTAATAAGTCATTATCATTCAAATACTTAAAAACAAATAAACGATGCCACCTATTAAGTGGCATTTTTTAATTCAAAAACCCAATTACAATAAATGACTTTTCAAATGATTTTTATTGACAAACGATAATAATTATCAATAATAACACTTATCTTATTTCAATTATTGTGGTTGCATTCATGTACGTTTGCTTATGCCGTGGTATTACAGATCAAGACATCAAAGAAGCCGTTGCCAATGGTGCAGAGAGCTATCGTGAAATTCGCGATATGTTTGATTTAGGTACGTGCTGTGGTCGCTGTGCACCTGAAACTCGTGCCATCATCAGTGATGAAATTGCTCAAATTGCTTCTCGTCTTGCTATTGCTGCATAAAGCTCGTATTTTCCAATACATTCCCACATTTAGTTATTTTAATTTTTTACCGTGTTTTTCCTCCCCCGCTTCCGACTACAGCGGGTTTTTCTTGGCTTACATTTTTCCACATTGCCTAGCCAATTGTTTTTGATTGCGATTTTCATTTGCGGTTCCCTAAATCACTCGCCATTTTGCCCAGTCTTGTTTAAGATAGAAGCATAGATTGCCTTAAGCGGTTTAAGGCAGAAATTGTTGATGGAGTGCTGCAATGAAAGGCAATCGTGATGTGATTAATCAACTCAACCAAGTTTTGTATCATCACCTGACTGCAATTAACCAATATTTTTTACATTCACGTATGTTTAATGATTGGGGCATTGAACAACTCGGCTCGGCTGAATATAAAGAGTCGATTCGTCAAATGAAACATGCTGACAAAATTATTGAACGTATTTTATTTTTAGAAGGGCTGCCAAATTTACAGCACTTGGGCAAATTGTATATCGGTCAGCATACAGTTGAAGTTTTAAACTGCGATGTGCGTAAAGTCCAAGAAAATATTGAAGCGATTCAAAGAGCGGTGGTTTTGGCAGAGCAACAATTGGACTATGTAACCCGTGATTTGGTTCAGGAAATTCTGGAGAAAGAAGAAGAGTACTTAGACTGGGCAACGACACAGCTTGATTTGGTTGAAACTGTGGGTATTGAAAACTATATTCAAAGCCAACTCTAAGATTCATCTGGTTTAGATAACTCAAAAGACTGGTTTTCCAGTCTTTTGTTTTTTGGGGCACTTTACCTAAAATTCAGTATCTTGCCTATCTCTAATGAAGAAGCTCTCAATATCAATATATTTTACTTATGCGCATTTTAAATTCTTGGATTTATAAAAAAGTATTTATAACGCAAAAAAATGTTTCATGGGTTGCATCTGTTGATGCAATATCCGAATAATAAAAATTCCATAATCCTGTTTTTTATAAAAAATAGCATGTTGATGATGATCGTGACGGCGTATTCCCTCGCCAATATCTACACATGCATAACCAATCAGCGGTGAACTGGTAATACCCCCATTTTTAATTGAATTAATGGGTAGAAAATCTAAAGCCTTGTTATTGTTTAAAAATAGGTGGACAACCATTTACTGACATATGAGGTCGTTCATGATTATAAAAGTACTGCCAGTC
>NZ_VPEP01000070.1:0-2947 GCF_013417035.1 Acinetobacter sp. YH16053 | reverse complement strand
TTAAAATAAGCCTTATATCCAAGCATAAAACAAGGTTGTCTAGACTTCTTTTAACAGTAAAGTTATCATAAAACTGAATTTTATTTTTTAGGTAAGTTTATGCATTCTATCCGCATTCGTTAAGACACAACTATTTGCATAGTGACACTATTTTATAATGGTGGGCTTTTGTTGTGTCTTTAAGAATATATGCGGATATATAAAGTAAAAGTATGCTTAATTTATAAGTATGCTTTTAGTGCATAGTTTCCAGTTATAACTTAATTGACTAGCTATTTGTCCACCCTGTGGATGAATAGCTTTTTTTTTGGGAGGACACTGTGATGCTAGCTTTTGTTTTCACCTAAATCCTGTTTGCTGCATAAAAAATTTCAAGAGCTAAACAGGAGTAAATAAAAATGAGTTTAATTATTAAAGCGAGAAACATACGCTTGGATTATGCTGGGCGTGATGTTTTGGATATTGATGAATTGGAAATTCACTCTTATGACCGTATTGGTCTTGTGGGTGATAACGGAGCAGGAAAGAGTAGTTTACTCAAAGTACTTAATGGCGAAATTGTTTTAGCCGAAGCGACATTACAGCGTTTTGGTGATTTTGCACATATCAGCCAACTGGGCGGAATCGAAATAGAAACGGTCGAAGACCGGGCAATGTTATCTCGCCTTGGTGTTTCCAATGTACAAAACGACACAATGAGTGGCGGAGAGGAAACTCGTGCAAAAATTGCTGCCGCATTTTCCCAACAAGTACATGGCATTCTAGCGGATGAACCAACCAGCCACCTTGATCTCAATGGAATAGATCTACTTATTGGTCAACTTAAAGCATTTGATGGAGCATTACTTGTTATCAGTCATGACCGATATTTTCTTGATATGGTTGTAGACAAGATATGGGAGTTAAAAGACGGTAAAATTACGGAATATTGGGGTGGTTACTCGGATTACTTGCGTCAAAAAGAAGAAGAGCGACAACACCAAGCCGTAGAATATGAGCTGATGATGAAGGAACGGGAGCGATTAGAATCTGCTGTGCAAGAAAAACGCCAGCAAGCTAATCGATTAGACAATAAGAAAAAAGGAGAAAAATCCAAAAACTCTACCGAAAGTGCTGGACGACTTGGGCATGCAAAAATGACTGGCACCAAGCAAAGAAAACTGTATCAGGCAGCTAAGAGTATGGAAAAGCGTTTGGCTGCATTAGAAGATATTCAAGCACCAGAGCATTTGCGTTCTATTCGTTTTCGTCAAAGTTCAGCCCTAGAACTGCACAATAAGTTCCCGATTACGGCAGATGGTCTGAGCTTAAAATTTGGTAGCCGTACTATCTTTGATGACGCTAACTTTATAATACCGCTTGGCGCTAAAGTCGCTATAACTGGATCGAATGGAACAGGGAAAACGTCCTTGTTAAAAATGATATCAGAACGTGCTGATGGATTAACCATATCTCCAAAAGCTGAAATTGGCTACTTTACACAAACAGGATATAAATTTAACACGCATAAATCTGTGCTCTCCTTTATGCAGGAAGAGTGCGAGTACACAGTTGCGGAAATTCGTGCAGTATTGGCTTCAATGGGGATCGGAGCGAATGATATTCAAAAAAACTTATCCGACTTATCGGGAGGTGAAATCATCAAACTGCTTTTATCCAAAATGCTTTTAGGAAAATATAATATTTTGCTTATGGATGAACCAGGAAACTATCTTGACCTAAAAAGTATTGCCGCATTAGAAACAATGATGAAGTCCTATGCAGGAACTATTATCTTCGTATCTCATGACAAGCAATTGGTCGATAATATTGCTGACATTATCTACGAGATCAAAGACCACAAAATCATCAAGACTTTTGAGAGAGATTGTTAATGATAGCCAATCTAATCCGAACATTAATTATTGAACTCTTTAAAGGAAATTAAAAATGACAATTCAAGATATTCAATCACTTGCTGAAGCACACGGCTTGTTGCTTACGGACAAAATGAATTTCAATGAAATGGGCATTGATTTTAAGGTCGTTTTTGCTCTTGATACAAAGGGGCAACAATGGTTGCTGCGTATTCCTCGTCGTGATGGCATGAGGGAACAAATCAAGAAAGAAAAACGCATTTTAGAATTGGTAAAAAAACATCTTTCTGTAGAGGTTCCTGATTGGAGAATTTCATCTACAGAATTAGTGGCTTATCCCATACTTAAAGATAATCCTGTTTTAAATTTGGATGCTGAAACCTATGAAATAATTTGGAATATGGACAAAGATAGCCCGAAATACATAACATCTTTGGCAAAAACCTTATTTGAAATCCATAGTATTCCTGAAAAAGAAGTTCGGGAAAATGATTTGAAAATTATGAAACCTTCAGATTTAAGACCTGAAATAGCAAACAATTTGCAGTTAGTAAAATCTGAAATTGGTATAAGTGAGCAATTGGAAACCCGCTACAGAAAATGGTTGGATAATGATGTTCTATGGGCAGATTTCACCCAATTTATACATGGCGATTTATATGCTGGGCATGTACTAGCTTCAAAGGATGGAGCTGTTTCAGGCGTTATTGATTGGTCAACAGCCCATATAGATGACCCAGCGATTGATTTTGCTGGGCATGTAACTTTGTTTGGAGAAGAAAGCCTCAAAACTCTAATCATCGAGTATGAAAAACTAGGGGGTAAAGTTTGGAATAAACTATATGAACAGACTTTAGAAAGAGCAGCGGCCTCTCCTTTGATGTATGGTTTATTTGCCTTAGAAACTCAAAATGAAAGCCTTATCGTTGGAGCAAAAGCTCAGTTGGGAGTTATATAATTTAAAAATATGATTGCTGAGAACTGCCTTGTTTTGAAACTTGGTTGGCTTTAATTAGTTTTTAGTATTCTTTATAGAAAATGCCTCGATCAAGGGGCATTTCTAACAATCATTTAACATAAAATTTCTTATG
>NZ_VPEP01000069.1:0-3009 GCF_013417035.1 Acinetobacter sp. YH16053 | reverse complement strand
TGGTTGATCGCTTTCTAAGTACAGCAATGTCATATCCGTACAATTACGGTTATATTCCTCAAACATTAAGCGAGGATGGTGATCCCTTAGATGTATTTGTAATAGCTCCCCATGCGGTTGCTGTAGGATCAGTAATTCGCAGCAGACCTGTCGGAGTCATGTATATGGAAGATGAAGCCGGGATTGATGCAAAGATCATTGCTGTACCTCATTCTAAGCTCACACCTCTATATAACAATGTTGAAGATCTGAGCGACCTCCCTCAGCTTCAATTAGATCAAATGAAACATTTCTTTGAACATTATAAAGACTTGGAAAAAGGTAAATGGATGAAATTTAATGGTTGGGGCAATGTAGAAGAAGCCAGACAGGAGATTCTAAAATCTATCCAAGCATACAAATAATTTAGATAAAAGGGACCCAAATCTGAGGTCCCTTTTTATTCTATTTAACATAATGGCGATTATATGAAATGCAACTAAATTCAGTTGCATTTTTTAATTTCAAGGGACTATACTTAGTCGTAACTGAGTAGGGCAAAAATATGGGTAAAACGGAAAAGTTATTGGAAAAATTTGGAAATTCAAAAAATACGTTTCCATATAAAGATTTAGTCGTTTTACTGAGCCAGATCGGCTATGAAAAATTTGAAATGGCAGGCTCTCGTGTTCGGTTTTTTAATGAAAAAACTGAACATATGATTTTACTGCATAGACCACACCCTGAAAATGAAATCAAAGGTGGGGCATTGAAAGCTGTAAAACAGGCACTCAAGCAGGAGGGATTTTTATGAGCTATTTAAAATACAAAGGTTATCTCGGAACAATTGAGCCTGATCTTGAAACAGGTGAGTTATTTGGAAAACTTGCTTTTATTCGTGATCTTATTACCTATGAAGCGGAAACTTTAAAAGCCCTTGAGAAAGCTTTTCAGGAATCTGTAGACGGCTATTTAGAATCATGTGCTGAACTAGGAAAATCTCCTGATCAACCATTCAAAGGCACTTTTAATGTCCGTATTAGCCCTGAATTACACCGTAAGGCGGTTTTAGCATCAAGTAATTCTCTAAATGCCTTTGTCAGTGATGCGATTCAAGAAAAGTTAATGCGTTTAGGTGCTTAATTCATTGAAATTGACATAAAAATAGGAAAGGAAGCATACCGCTTCCTTTTTTAATTTCGCATAATAAGAATTATGTTAATTTTAGAAAAAATTAAGAAACACCTAACATTTGTCCTTCTATGGGACTAAATGATGTAGAAGTTAAAAAATCAGAAGCATCTTATATAGGACTTACGCATTGACGGATTCAAAAAAGTATTAAAATACTTTATAAAGTATCTGTGATCAGACGAATTAAACATGCTTCTACAGCAACTTGTACATTACCCATTTATATGGGCTTTCTCATGACAGAACCGAACTCTATTAGCTGCACACAACTTGCCGAGACTTATAATATCTCGCATGATAGTGTAAATCGCTTTCTAGAGCGTGAAGACTACACACCTCACGACCTATATCAAGAATCAATTCAACATATTGATAATAATAAACTTATAGTCAGTATTGATGATACTGTTTTAGATAAACCATATAGTCAACATATGGACTTGGTTAGCTATTTTTGGTCAGGCAAACACCACCGATCCGTCAAGGGTATTAATCTCATTACCTTGTATGCGACAGATCAAAATGGTCAAAATATTCCAATTAATTTCCGAATTTATGACAAATCTGAAAGTAAAACCAAGAATGATTACTTTATGGATATGTTAAGTGAAGTACTCAGTTGGGGTGCAAAGATTCAATTTATTACAGGTGATAGTTGGTATTCATCGACTGGAAATCTAAAAACCATAAGAAAATATGGTATTCGATTTATGTTTGGTATCGACTGTAACCGTAAGGTTTCCCCAGAAAAAGGACAATGGTTTCAACTGCGTTTATTGCCAAATTTCCATCAGGGTCAAGTGGTCTGGCTCAAAGATTTTGGCTTTGTACAATTATTTAAGACTCAGTTAAAAGAACAGCAGAGGTTTTATATTGTGCATCAAGATGAAGATGATTTATTGTCCTTTGAGGGTTTTCATGAATTACATTCAAGTCATTGGAAAATAGAGCAATATCACCGGGTGATTAAAACAGGTTTGTCATATTGAAAAGTTTCAAGTAAGACGATCTAAACTGATTTTGAATCATATTTTTTCAGCCTTGATGGCCTACGTTGAGATACAAAAGAACCAGTTTGAGCGGATCTTTGAAAATGTATATCGTTGGCAGAAGAAATTATTTAGACCAGTTATCAAAAACTTCATTGATGACTTTATTCTCGATAAAAATCATCTGCTACCACAGAGAATCTATAAATAATAGTGCGTAAGTCCTATTATAGATAAAATATTGTCAATCTTCATAATATTTTGGCTTCGGATCTAGGCATATCGTTTGAGTATTAGAAGCCATTTAAGGCTGTTTTATCTATTCTTTATTCCACTTTTTAAGTGAAATGAGATAGTGTTCGACATGTTTTAAATAGTCATATTTTTTCTTATTAGAACCATAGACTTGAGCTTCTTCTTTTTTTAAAAACTCACAAAAATTTCTAGTCCGTTCTAACAATTCATCTCTGTCTTTTTTGAGCAAAAGCTCACGCCAAATACCTAGATGCGTATCAAATAAAAAAAATATTCTAGAACCCTTTTTAAGCCTAACTTTTGAAGACTGTGATTCTAGATTAAATAAACAATCTGCTATATCTTGAATGTTATGCATAAATAAAAATTAACACTGTACAAAAAATGGTTGAATCTGCGGACGCTGTTTTTGTGATTCCATCCAAAGTGAATGTTTCGATTGAACACGCATTAACAGATCTGCACTGATTCCTAAAGCATCATGTAAACGTAAAGCTACATCTGCGGTAACTGGTGCTTTACCATTAATAATTCGAGAAAGTAACGGACGTGTCACTCGAATACGTGCAGCAAGTTCTGTAATCGTAATAAC
>NZ_VPEP01000068.1:0-3055 GCF_013417035.1 Acinetobacter sp. YH16053 | reverse complement strand
CAAACTCTTCAGTTAAAATCATTTTGAAGTTTTAATCTAAACTTCCAAATCTGGCTCATCAATTTCCTGACTTAAATTTCGCTCAAATAAACTTCGAGTAATTTAAACCAATCAATCAATGAAATATATTCGATCAATCAATCAGTAAAAATCCACACAAGTTGTTCTTCATAATCTCTTAATGATTTCCTGTTATTTCGTCAATAACAGCACCAATTCAATCAACACTGCGTTGGTGTGTTGCGTATTCTATACAGTTTTTGAATAGACGCAATATATTTTTTAGTTTTTTTTCAAAAAAAGCACCATCCGCCCAAATTTTAGACGCATTTCATATTTTTATCACACTTTTCTTATAATTTGTTTTTTTTTCGCACGTTACTGGATTGGTTTTTAAATAAATCCTTTTAAGGCGATAACAAAAAACAACCAGCTCAATGGAGCTGGTTGCAAATCAACATTAATTGGCTTGTTCTGCAAGCCATGACATGAATTTTTGTCGCTCTGCTTTAGTGGCTTGTTGCCACAATTGAATCAATTGTTGCTCTTTGCCCTGTGTTTGTTTTGCTGTAGGCAATGTTACTGAGGTGGTTTTCTCAGATGGCAACACTGCTGCCGCGGTATAAACTGCTGCTGGCTGATTGACCGCAGCACTATTTTGAGTGGTATCTACAGTTTTATTAAGCCAACTACCACCTAACCAACCAGTTGAGTTTGCTTTAGCACCTGTTTGTTGTACCAGCAACTGATTCTTTTGATTATATAAACCAACGCTTGGTTGATCTTTGAATTCTTTTGCAGCATCGAAGTCTTTAGGTGGATTTACCAAAGCGAGTCGATAGTTTTCGCCATCTTGAAGAATTGGGGTTTTGAGTGTAATGACGCCTGATTTTAAAATATCGTGCGCACCATTATGATGTTCAAAATATTGTTGATAACGCAAGTTAATGACATTTTCACCCGCATTGACTTTCACTTGCTGTGCAGAACTGAATAAACCTGAACGAATTTGTTGATCATTTACAGCGAGCAACTTAATTTCTTCAGGTACTGCAATAGTTACTGCTGAAAATGCTGAACTACAAGCCATCAATGCAATACTTGCTATGCCTAATTTAAATGCCATATTTCACTCTATATCGTTTATTAAAGTTTGATTGCACTATGCAATGTATAAATGACAGTTTTATGACAATTCATGGGTTTAGGCATTTGCACATGAATAAGGAAGTTTAGGTGATCTCATTGAAACTCCCCAAAAAAAACAAAAAAAGTAGGATGAATCATCATCCTACTTTTTAGTCTGTGCAGTATGTGTTGCTAGAGCTTAGTCAAAGCTTTTGAAACGTGCTGCATCATCCATAAATGTTTTTTCACCAGCAGGTGCTTCAATTGAACCAAACACTAATTGTGCACGTAATTTCCAGTTTGCAGGAATGTCATAAGTTTGCGCAACTTCTTCATCTACGATTGGATTGTAGTGCTGTAATGATGCACCCACATTGATTTCAGATAAAGCTGTCCACGCTGCGAATTGTGCAATCCCTGTCGAATGTTCTGACCATACTGGGAAGTTGTCTGCATATAGCGGGAATTGCTCTTGTAGACCTTTTACAACATCTTGATCTTCAAAAAATAAAGCTGTACCAAAACCTGCAATAAAGCTATTAATTTTTGCTTCAGTGTTTGCAAATGCTTCTGCAGGAACCATTTTATGTAAAGTTTCTAAAACGATGTTCCAAAATTGTGTATGCGATGCACCGTATAAAGTCACAACACGTGAAGTTTGCGAGTTAAATGCAGATGGGCTTAAACGAACTGCTTGTTTGATTGTACTTTCAATAGTTGCCTGATCTACAGAAACATTTTTACCAAGTGCATAGATTGAACGGCGTTTTTCTAATTGATTTAAAAATGACATTTTTAATTCCTCTGCAGAATTTTGTATAAATTAATTGATACAGCGATATTAAGCTTTTTATTCAGCATAAACATTACAAAAAATACAACAGTGTGTTTTATGTATAGAACGATTATAATTATATAAAGTGACAAATGTATGTGACTGCATCTATATACCTCTAATTCTATAGATGCAGTCTATTGCAATATAAATATGCTGCGGTTCGCTCTTTGTAGCACATAATAATAAGCTGATTTGACCAATCTTCATCAAATGCTGTTATTTAAGCATAGACTTTAAATTGATTTTGATAGTGTGCATGACTCCGTTCGGTTACTTCTTCTTCAATTGATCCAAAAACGAGTTGTGAACGTAACAACCATGTATCTGGAATATCAAAATGCTCTGCCACAGCACGGTCTATGTTTGGATTATAATGCTGTAAAGATGCACCCACGCCTGAATCTGCCAGTGCTGTCCACACTGCAAATTGCGCCATGCCTGAAGTTTGCTCCGACCAAATTGGAAATTCTGCAGCATTAAATGGAATTTTCTTTTGCAATTGACGAATCACTTGTTGATCTTCATAGAACAATACCGTGCCAAAACCTGCTGCACATTGTTCGATTTTCATTTTAGTACCTGCAAAAACCAGCTCTGGTACAAACTGACGTTGTACTTCCTGTACTAAATTCCAAAATTTTTTATGTGATTCAGAAAATAAAATAACCACGCGCGTACTTTGTGAATGATGTGCCGATGGACAGCTACGCACAGCTTCCTGAATCAGCTCGGTCATATAAGTTTGGCTAAAATGAACGCGTTTTCCTAAAGCATAAATACTACGGCGCTTTTTCAATTGATCGATGAAAGTCAGTTCATGTGCATCATGGCTAGGCTTTTTTTTAAGCTTAAAGTCTTTCATGATATCTGCTGTAAGCACATGACCAATTTTATTTAACAGTGTCATTTTAACTTCCCCAAAAAATCAATCAAAATCAATCTAATATTTTTTCTTATTGTATATAACCCCAGTTACGGATAAGCCAAAGATTTAATCACATGAATTTTAGGCTTATTCTTTTGGCAAAGTTGATACGCACATAGTGAAGAAAATACGCCTGCTAAAAAACCAGCAATCGAACGATGTTT
>NZ_VPEP01000067.1:0-3224 GCF_013417035.1 Acinetobacter sp. YH16053 | reverse complement strand
GTAGCGAATATGCAGAGATCGGAGAGTCATCCGAAGACTTTACGAAACGCCTTGCAGACATGCTTTTAGAGCCAAAAAAATTCAGGATGTTTTATCCGCTACTGGAACAGCTCGGCTTTGGTTCTAAGAAAATACAATCAGCACCAATCAAACAGGTCGATGAACCTAAGTTTATAGATTTTCCAAATATGCAGATCAACCGAATTTCTTACGGCATGTCCAGAAATAAAAAATTCAAACATTTGAAGCAAGAGAATGAATCACCTAATGATTTTATGCAACGGCTTTGCATCATGCTAAAAGACCCAAAACAGCAACTTCAATTTTACGATTTCCTAAAATCTAATCCTTGAGTTTCCCCCTCTACTGCATATAATGGCTCGATTTGGGTGTTGGAAGATGGAAAAAATGCTGGTTTATTAAGGCTATTGCCTAAGTAGAGCTGATTGAATCTTAGGGATTGGAAATTTTTAAAATGAATCATAATGGAGCCGATTTGGATCAAATAAAGTTAAAACAAATTAAAACTGACTTAAGTGTTGATGGAATTGTTAAGCTATCTCAGTTTATTGATAAAAAAGAAGTAAATTTAATCAAAGAGAGTTTGGTTGAAGAACTGAAACGTTTAAAAATTTATGAAAATAATAAAATAATCTCTAAAGAATTGAAAAAATTGAGTCATTTTCAACAGATTGTCATGTTGTCCAGAACAGTTAAACAGCCAAAAACTTTAGAAAAATATTCAGATATTTTGGGTGAAGTTGTATTCAAAATTTTTGCTAAAAAGTTTTACTCTGATCAGAAACAGCAACTTCTACTGACATTACCTCAACAGGAAAAATGGACACTGAATGATTTAAAATGGCATGTCGATTCACATTCAACAGCTTTTGAGTCACTGCAATTTTTTTTAATCATTGATGATATTCAACCTCATGGTGGTGGAACTCTAGTTTTGAAAGGTTCACATCATTTAACTGAACGATCTTCTTCAAGTCAGCTGAATCATTTATTGAGTACGAAAATATTAAATCAGCCTTTTGATTTTCAGAATAAAAAATTAGAGATCATTGAATTAACTGGCGTACAAGGGGATGTGTATTTAATGGATATGAGGGTTATTCATTCTCCAGCGATAAATGCTGCAAAAAAGATAAGAATGATGGCAACGTATAGATATTTTCAGAATTTGTAAGATAAATAAAGAAAACCCATCATCCTGACAGGATCTTCTTCATAAGAGATATTCCTAATCCATGCTGACATTCACATAGAAAAGAAACTATTGATAACACCTAATGTTTTTAATGTAGTAATGCCCGAGATTAAAAAACATATGGAAATTAAAGACTAGACTCTTTCATTTGATCATGTTCCTTGATATGCATTTAAGCGAAATGCAAAGTTTTGTCCAAATAACTGAGCGGTTTTAATATCGCCAATATCAAAAGCATCTGCCGCACTGGCATGTTCGGCTTGTGCCATAAGACCAGACCATGAGCCGAGACGATTGGCTGCTTGCGTATACGGAACACCTTGATGTTGCTCAGGTAAAATAGGGTTGCCGACCCATACCATACCGTGTTGCATCGAAAAGGTGAAAAGCGAAATCAGGGTCGATTGCTTATCCCCAGCAGGTAATGAGGAAACAGTAAATCCTGCGGCTAATTTTCCTTTAAAAGCCTGCTTCTTCCATAATGGACCTGTGGCATCCATGAGTTGTTTAAAAGTGCCAGAGACACCACCGAGATAGGTTGGAGTACCCCAAATTAGTCCATCATATTGACAGAGTAATTCAGGTTGAGACATCAACTGTTCAGCGGTGAATAAATCAATTTTAGGTGGTGTTTCAAAAAGTATGCTGAAACAAAGCAGGTTGAATTTTGATAAAATAGAGAAATGCGAATAACTCTAGAAATCAAATGTCCAACCTGCCTCAGTGACAGTATAAAGAAAAATGGCATCAAAGTAGATGGGAAACAAAACTATCAGTGCAAAGACTGTAAACGTCAGTTTATTGGTGACCATGCTCTGAGCTATCTAGGATGTCATTCAGGCATTACTCGAAAAATATTACAGTTGATGGTCAGAGGTAGTGGTATACGAGATATCGCTGAAGTTGAGCGAATCAGTATCGGTAAAGTTTTACGTACTTTAACCGAATCGACCTACCAAATTCAGCCTAAACAAAGTCATTATGAGTCTCTTGAAGTTGATGAGTTTTGGACTTTTGTGGGAAATAAAAATAATAAACAATGGCTTATTTACGCCTACCATCGAGAAACAGGTGAGATTGTTGCTTATTTTTGGGGTAAAAGAGACTTAGCTACAGTTCAACGATTGAAGGCAAAGCTTAAACAATTAGGTATTCACTACACCCGAATTGCAAGTGATCATTGGGACAGTTTCATAACTGCTTTTAAAAACTGCAAGCAAAGTATTGGTAAATTTTTTACTGTAGGTATTGAAGGTAATAATTGCAAAATAAGGCATCGAATTAGGCGCGGTTTTAGAAGGAGTTGTAATTTTTCAAAAAAGATTGAAAACCATTTTAAAGCTTTCGACTTAACCTTTTTTTACATCAATAATGGCTTCATTTAATGTCAGCATACTTTTTGAAACACCACCAGATTTTTTATTTTCATTACTTCTTTTATTTAACATTTCTTGTCCTAAATCTTTCCAAATTTGCCACTTCATATCATTTGGATCAATTTCAGCAGTTTTTATAAGTACTCCAAGCAATTCAGCAGGATCACGCTGATCTAGCTTAGCAATCTCAAAAAGTGCGCCTAATTGGATAAGGTGGCGTGTACGAGCTTTACGTTCAGCTTCCTTTTCTGCATTCAATAATTTTCTAACAGCAACTTTTTGCTTATTTGCTCGATCTATGGCTTTTTCAGCTTTGATCAAGGCATTGATTTTTTTCTCTTGGTCAGATGTTCTGTACTGAATTTTGGCTAATTCAAGTAAAAGTTTTTGTGCATCACTAGGGTTCTTTAAAGCAGAAATATAGGTGATTTTTTCAGACAGCCAATCATTATTCATATTCAATTCCATTAATTCAGATACCGCAAAAGCACAGGCTCAATACTCAAAGAACGATAACAAAATATTTACGTTCGAGTAACGTAATTTTGTTAAAGTCGTTCTAGAGATTATCGCCTGTACTTCCATCAAAAATTTGATGGCGCGCTTAGACGTTTCTCAATTTCATTGAGAAA
>NZ_VPEP01000066.1:0-3239 GCF_013417035.1 Acinetobacter sp. YH16053 | reverse complement strand
ATGGACAAAGTTGTTATATGAAAATTAAATCAATTGACGCGGTATATAAACTCTAGGAAGTATTGGCATAAATCTTGTAAAACAAAATGCTCTCAACTCTCTTTCAACGTCCCCACATCCCTCGCTTTGCTCGGGCTGATGGTGAACGTTGAGAGAGTTTCGGCAATACTCACCCTAAGAGCTTACAAAAAATTGCTTGCTCTTAAAGTATTGCCGAACACCAATTTGGGCTGACGGAGCCACGCATCGGTCGTCCACGACAGGAGGTAATTGTGCTTTCCTACACAGGCTGAGATTACGATTCACACACCGCATCGACACGTTCTCAAACCGAACAGGTCACTTCTCTCTGCGAGGGTTTCCCCAACATACAATTTAAAGCATCCCTGAACTACTCATCACGCTGTTGCTTTGTCGATTTCCCCTAGTAGCAACTCTTGCTCTACATTACTGTAAAACAATCGCTGTGGTGCGCTAGCGTCGCTTTATTCCATCCACCCACACCACATGCCTAGACCCGAATAAACGGACACGCAGAAGCGGGCAAAGCTCGAATTCAAGATTGCTTATTTAATGGACACAAAACGATTCAATAACGAAGTAATTCATGTTTTGACTTGAAATTACTGCTCATAACGTTAAAATGTGCGAACAGGTACAAGCCTTTGGTGAAATCTGCACGAGTTGGTAGCTCTGCTGATCTTCGTTATCTGATGCGTCAACATCAAATAACTGCGTACCGCTGAATATAAGAAAAACCCGTTGATACTGCAAGGTGTCAGCGGTTTTTTTTTACTCAATTCAAGCCCTTAACTTTCACTCTTTCTAATTTCTTATTAAAAAATCATCTACATCTATTTGATTAATTTCTATTTTCATTAAAAAATAAGTTTCACTCTTTTTCAAAAAAAAATTGTTATTTGCTCAAATTAAATACACCAATATCTATTTGTTTTTGATTAATTTTTATAAACCCGTCCAAGATTTTTAGACAGTCTAGTTAATACAACAATTTAAATATTAGATAAAATCAGATGGTATATATGTAAAACTATATCTATCCAGTCTGTAAATTTTACAGTCTATTAGACAGTGACTTTAGACAACAATAGGCATCACTTTACAACATGAAAAGTCTTTCAGTTCTTGAATTATCCAAGCTTTACGGCATAAATAGACAGACAATTTACAATCATATAAATAAAGGAATTTTAAGTAAAAATTCTGATAATAAAATTGATTTTTCAGAAGCTATTCGTGTTTTTGGTGAGCCTGCTAAAAAAACCGATGTAAAAGAATCTGTAAAAGTAGACAGTCCAAGTTCGGCAGAAGTCTTACTACTTAGACAGCAGATAGACATACTAAAAAATCAGTTGGATGATGCAAAAAATAGAGAAAGCTTCTATCAAAATCAAATTGAAACTATGCAACGACTATTGGAAGCTCCAAAAACCAATACAACGCAATCTGATGATCCAAAATCAAAACAAGCAGAATCCACGGTAGAAGAAAAAGAGGACGTCATAGCTATGCCTCCTAAGGAATCAGAGGTCATCGGGAATAAACGTATTCCTGTCCCTGAACATATTGAGCCAGAACTAGAAAAAAGGGGGTTCTGGAGCCGTTTTTTTAAACCTTATGGCTAATATAAAACAACAGTTAGTTGTAAATTAGTTGTAAATTAGTTGATATAATAACTTATGCTTTTGGAGATAAGTTATGTCTGTTCAAGAACGCTTAAATAAATCTACAGTCCAATTTCTTAAGATTGCACATCATGTTGTATTCGCCAGGAAACGCTATGAAAACGGCAGACAAATAGTAGTTTCCCTGATTTATATTGCACAAGATGCACACCCCATAGCGGCAATCACAGGAACAGAGCGATTTTGGGATTGTCACGACATCAGTAAGGCAACACGATCAATTAGACGACACAATAAAAACTGTCTAATCCTGGATCGCAGAGACTTCATTTTTGAGAAAACGGAAGACCTAAGAGGCTTCAATGGCATCCATTGATTATTCGCCAAAGCTAAACAAAACCGTGGAACATTGATTGTTTTTTGATCGTGAAACATGAAAAATCATAAAAAAAGCCCGAACAGGGATGCTCGGGCTATAAACTAGAAACTACAGCGTTGAATTATAAGGATAATTATACAGCATTTCGTATAACGTGTATTATGTTAATTTTAGGAATTCTAAACTTGAGCAGAAATTAATGTGGATTTAAATTTACGAACTTCATCATTCAGTACGTGAAGTTCTGTTGATCTTATTGCATTACCTAAATGCATCATTGCTGCAACTGTTACTTGAGGAGGTTGAGCCAGAATTACTTGTCCATTATTATTTATTAGCGGCCCCGCATATAATATACCAACTAAATGAATTCGACTTTTATCCATATAATAAGTATTAGTTTTTCTGTCTAAATACCCCTTTTTATCATATAAAAAAATTGGTGATCCAGAGGATCCTGGGAAACAAGCCATATCAACCATAAACTCTTGTTTTCCATTATATAGTTTTGCAAGAGAAGAGGCCGTTATTCCCTTACGAATAATAGGTAGATGGTTTACCTCATCAGAAATACCATTAGGACAGCCAATCATTGTTACTTCTTCAATAGCATCAAAATATTGCCAATCATCGGTATTCGGTATTAATGATAAATCTAAAAATTTATAGAATATTGGCATACCTTGATCTATTGCTTGATTTATCAAACCTGCAATAGAGATAGCACATAAATCAATTTTCGTATCAGGATGATAGATAACCTGTTTATCGTTTATCCCAATGCTTAGTTCGACAAAATTTCCTGAAGGTTCTCCTTCATTATTCTTTACATGACAAATGATTTTTATTTGATCACTCTTTTCTATTACATGTTTGTTTGTCACCAGAGCTAGAAAGCAATTTTCTCCATCATTATCGAAGGCTGTGAAGAATCCAGTCCCTGTACTATGAGCTTTTCCATTTAAGTATGCAGTAATTTTTACTGTTGAATAAAGTAATTCCTCAGCCACACTCATAGTTTTATTCATAAATCTTTTCCGATAGTCACAATAAATATTCTTATTTTTTATCATAGTATTAATCTTTATTTTTTATTTTAATCAATAAAATAAATACTTCATTCTGACAAAATTTAAATCAATATATTTTTTCATTTAACATAATGGTGGTTATACGAAATTAGTAGTTTTTACGCGGAATTCCTAACGTATTCA
>NZ_VPEP01000065.1:0-3428 GCF_013417035.1 Acinetobacter sp. YH16053 | reverse complement strand
ATCTGTACCGGGCCGTCGACAGCCGGGGCCGCACTGTCGATTTTTATCTCTCCTCCCGTCGTAACAGCAAAGCTGCATACCGGTTTCTGGGTAAAATCCTCAACAACGTGAAGAAGTGGCAGATCCCACGATTCATCAACACGGATAAAGCGCCCGCCTATGGTCGCGCGCTTGCTCTGCTCAAACGCGAAGGCCGGTGCCCGTCTGACGTTGAACACCGACAGATTAAGTACCGGAACAACGTGATTGAATGCGATCATGGCAAACTGAAACGGATAATCAACGCCACGCTGGGATTTAAATCCATGAAGACGGCTTACGCCACCATCAAAGGTATTGAGGTGATGCGTGCACTACGCAAAGGCCAGGCCTCAGCATTTTATTATGGTGATCCCCTGGGCGAAATGCGCCTGGTAAGCAGAGTTTTTGAAATGTAAGGCCTTTGAATAAGACAAAAGGCTGCCTCATCGCTAACTTTGCAACAGTGCCCATATTATTGAATCTAATCATATCTTGGACCAAAAAAATCTTTACTTATAATAATGAGTAAATATATACATCCGAATGACGACAAAATTACAAACTTGTAATTTTGTTAAGGTTTGTTCTCAAAAAAATAAATTAATACTATTTTAAAAAAGATAAATCGTTGCTGAAAAAGCTAGATTGCAATCGAGTTAATTAATTATAAATCAAAAACTTATATTGTATAAAATTAGTAACTCTTTGCTTTCTGCACTTATTATTTAATCAACGTTTCACGATTTTCATAAGCTAAACTAAATATAGTCGCCAATTTCAATTGAGTTATTTCCCGGCTTTTAAATACCGATATACCGCTTGGCGACTAATTCCAAATGCCTGGCCTAATGCCATTTTTGAAGGGTACTTCCCTTCCTTCCAGTCTTGTCGCAAAGCTTCAGCCTGATCAGGTTTCAATTTATGTACCCGGCCTTTGTACTTCCCTTGAGAAGAGGCAAGTTTAATTCCTTCCTTTTGCCGCTCTAAAATGATCTCACGTTCAAACTGTGCAAAAGCACCCATCAGTTGCAGCATCAAATTATCCATCGGGGTGGATTGGGCCGTAAAAGTAATATTTTCTTTTACAAACTGGATGGCAATCCCTCGTTTGACCAGTTTATCCACTTCAGTCACCAAATCTTTTAAGCTTCGCGCAAAACGATCCATGGAATGTACTATCACCCGGTCTCCTTCCCGGACATAATTCAACATTTCCTGAAATTTCGGTCGGTCGGTATTTTTACCTGAAGCACGGTCAACAAAAATCCGGTCGACTTCAATTCCCTCAAGTTGACGTCCCGTATTTTGCTCGACCGAACTCACTCGCACATAGCCTACTTTTTGGCCTTTCACTTTTTACGCCCCAATTGGATAAAAATGAACAATTTCGTAAATTATAAATCTTTAATACCAAAGTTACATGTTACTTATGATTAAAAAACATTTAAATGGTACATGTTTTTAAGAACTTTTAAAATGTAATTTTAGGGTATACTCTATAGTTACATAATTCGTGATTTAAAGAGACCTAGAAAAAGAGAAATGGTATTTATTTGAGCTAATCAAAGTTGAGAAACTTTAGAATTCTTGCGTTAGTCAAATTTTAAGCAGCCAAAAGCTATATTTTATGAGGTTTTAGCCAATTCAAAAATTAGATAAACTATACTTTCGCAAGAGGTCTTTTGATTAAATAATAAGCGTGGAACGTGAAAAATCATAAAAAAAGCCCACCTTGGGGAAGATGGGCTATCAACTAGAAACTACAGCATTGATTTCTATAGAGAATTATAACGCATTTCGTATAAGGTGTATTATGTTAATTTTAGATTTTTTAAAAAATTAGGGCATCCATGAATCCTTTAGAATTCTACTGTTTAATATTGAAAAATATGGATAAAAACCTGGCTAAGAAACTAGGTAAAATTGAGAAAAAATATACTAATGTTCCATTTAAAAATGATGAAATAGCTAAAGTTAAAATTAAATCCGAATTTGCTTCAGAAATGGGGTTTTTCGTACTTAATTCAGCAACTTCTTTAGCTGTAGATGAAGAAAACTATAATTTTGCATACTGCTTAAAAATCTTAGAACTATATCCAATTAAGAATAACGATTTTTTTTATTGGAATGAGCATATAAAGCTATTTTCAGAATTAGAAAAAAATAATTTTTTATATGAAGATGTCTGCAAACTACATGATTTTCTGGTAAATAACTTTAGCTTTAACGGTGATTTAAAGAATATTATTAGTCATGAGATGCTTAGAAATTCTGGCGTCAATATACTGCTAATTTTAATTCACTTAGATCATTTAATTTCTAAGAAGTGGGGATTCCAATCAATCTCACTAAACCAAGCATTAAAGTTTAAGTTTAAAAATAAACGACCATACTTCCCATCAAAAACTTTTACAGATTTTCTTTTATTTATCTTAAAGATAAATGCAAAGTTTGAAGCAACAAAAGGACATAAAGTCGAGATTCTGAAGACTATTCCTCCAACTAATGGTTTTGAGCAATGGTTAGATCCTTCTCTCGAAGATGAACAAATTAAAGAATTTATACAACTAATTAAAAAAGTTAGAGAAAACAGAAGACTATGCTACTTGAATGAAGTCTATGAGTTCCTAGGTCTACCTTATGGTGAGTTTAAAAATGATGAAATTTATGAACAAGTCTCAGAAGAGAATTATTTATTCCTGAAAAATGAACTTCCAGAAGATAAGTGGTTTGAAAGTATTAATGCCATAGCTGGCCTATGGTTAATATATTTTTGGCAAGACTTTTATTATAAACATTTTCAAAAAACAGCCAGCGTTTCTACGTTAGCTACATCAGAAGATTTTATCGTGATATGGGAAGCCTTCCTGAAGAAATATCCTTCAGAAGGCCAATATCTTTGGCCTTCTGAATTGATATTACAAGATAAATAAATTTTTATTTACGAGGTGGATTATTGTCTCGGCCACCACCTGATGGATTTCCAGTAGTACTAGGCCAACCTGCTGTGCTCATAGTTTTCATCCTTATTTAGATTTCGTAGGTTTATGATTAGGATTCAATTGTCGGCTACGGTTGTCCTGATTCTGCGCATGTTGAATATTATTAGGATTTTTTACTGTAGCACGTTGATCATTCGCTGTTTGTGTCATTGCTTTCTCCTTAAAATGTTTGAACATCTGACAAGGAAAGTATGGCTTCAAAAAAATATGCATCTTGCCTGAAAAACAGTAAAAAAGTTTAAATTTTAACCAAAAAAATTATGTATTTAACATAATGGTGTTATACGAAATTAATGGATGTTCGTATAAATTACTTGCATATTGTATTCGATCGAATACAATATAGTGAGAAGATAAGGAATCCTCATGATTGAAATTAAACGTCTTCCAGAATTTGATGAATGG
>NZ_VPEP01000064.1:0-3573 GCF_013417035.1 Acinetobacter sp. YH16053 | reverse complement strand
AACATCGTTCGATTGCTGGTTTTTTAGCAGGCGTATTTTCTTCACTATGTGCGTATCAACTTTGCCAAAAGAATAAGCCTAAAATTCATGTGATTAAATCTTTGGCTTATCCGTAACTGGGGTTATTTTAGTATTCAAATTGAGCAACAATAACTTTAAGAGTGTACAAAATTAATACTGTTTTCTTGTGCCTAAGTCCTTTATATTTTAAGTGAAAAGAATAATTTTTAGGCAGTTTAAAGCCTAGCATAATTCAACAACACACTTCACCACTCATAAGAAAACTGGGGGCAAGTATGTCAGGATGGTTTGAGATTTCACAAGCAAGCAATGGTCAGTACCGCTTTGTACTTAAAGCTGGGAATGGCGAAATTATCTTAACCAGTGAACAGTATAAGGCGAAAGCATCGGCAAAAAATGGCATCGCTTCGGTACAAAAGAACAGTCAGGATGATGGGCGTTATGATCGACTGACATCTAAGAATGATAAGCCGTATTTTAATTTAAAAGCTGCCAACCATCAGATTATTGGTACGAGTCAGCTCTATACTTCTGAACAATCACGTGACAAAGGAATTGAGTCAGTGAAAACCAATGGCGCAAGCACCACGGTCAAGGATTTAACGCAGGAATCGTAATTTTTTACATTAAATCTTGATGTTCAATTGCATTAGAAAAGCATGCTCTGGCGTGCTTTTTTATTGAGCTGAGTAGGCAAGGTGCTAAATTTAGCTTTGATTGAGCCGTTGAATTATAGATGACCATTTCAGGAGTTGCGAAGATTATGAATTTCAGATGTTATCTAAAAATATTGCTGGCGATCAGTGGTTTATTCGGTAGTGTTGGTATTTTTGCAGCACCGATCACTGCTGAAAAAACGATTGCTTCAAGCCAGTCGACTGCTTTGCAAGGACTGTATTTTCAGCATCAAGATTGGGAGTTGGCCTGTGATAATACAGGAACCTGCCGTGCCGCAGGCTACCAAAGCGATGATGATTTTGAACAACCGATCAGTATGTTATTGACCCGTCAAGCAGGTGCAAAGAGTGCTGTACAAGGGCAATTGCAAATTCAAGAAGATATTGCTCAAGCGACTTTATTTTTAAATGGACGCACTTTGCAACAATTAAACTTTCATGAAAGTATCGCCAATTTATCTGCTGCCAGTGTGCAAAAGCTGTTGGCGCAGGCGCGTCAGCATGTCGTGATCGAGTTAAAACATGGTCAACAACGCTGGAAATTGTCTGATGCAGGCATGAGTGCAGTGTTGCTAAAAATGGATGAATTTCAAAAACGTGTGGGTACAGACTCCGCAATATTGGCAAAAGGCAATCAAGCATCCACGCAGGTCTTAAAAGCGCAAGCGATGCCTAAAATTAACATTCTCATGCAGCCTCAACACCGAACCGCCAAAGCACAGGTGCTTACCGCGGCCAGTGCAGAAAAGTTATATCCAATTTTACAAAAAACCGTAGATCGTGAAGATTGTTATATGCTATTTGAACCTGAACAAGCAGAACAGCAGATTCATACTTATCCCTTAAATCAAGATAGCGTGTTGGTTGAGGCAAGCTGTTGGCGAGGGGCTTATAATTGGGGTGTGGCTTATTGGGTTATGGATAAAAAACTGCAAAAGATACAGCAATTTGTAACTGATTCTGCTTCAGAATTTAGCAATGGACAGATTTTTGCCTATCAAAAAGGGCGTGGAATTGGCGATTGTTTCAGTCAAATTGAGTGGGCGTGGAATGGTCAGCAGTTTGTCAAAAGCTATCAATTCGATGCAGGACAATGCAAAGGTTTTGCAGGCAGTGCATGGGAAATGCCAAGCTTTGTCAGCAAGGTTGAATAGCCGATATTCACTAGGGGCTTTTGACATTTCATAAATGGCTTGCGCTGTAGGCTAAAACTGAGCAGATCAGGCATGAAACGCAAGTAATAGCGAGACTATTGCTAAGTTTCATAACACAATCTGAGAAAGTTTTAGCCACAGCCTTTCAGGGCGAGCATATTTTTTGCTGCTATTGCGTTATGTGCCAGTCATTTAGAATGACTAAATTTCCTGTCCCATGCCTTATATCAGCTAAAAAATATGCATCGCCGCAAACATAGACGAATTGTCAGCAGACCCTAATAAAAGCTGAAATTTTTTAGATGAGGCTTGAGTTTGATGGATTCAATGTTTAAGTCGTGTGCGCGACTAATTTTTCAATGATTTCATCCAGCTTTTTCAGACGCTTGATTTCATCCCACAAAGCTTTGGCTTCGGGATAATGTTTCGACATCATGCCGAGCCATTGTTTATAACGTCCCAGCATCCCAATTTCTGTTTTGGCAGGGCCGTGAATAAAGCGAATTTGTAGTTGCAGCAAATCTTGCCAACTCAGCAAAGGCAGGTCTGAATTTTGACGAATACATTGGGTCAAATCTGGGGTGGTGACCGCACCACGACCAATCATCAAATCTTCACAGCCCGATTCTAACTGGCATTGTTTGGCATCGGCATTGTTCCAAATTTCACCATTGGCGATGACGTTAATCTTCAAGGCTTCACGAATAGGACGTAGCTGATCCCAAAATGCGGGAGGCGTATAGCCATCGGCTTTGGTACGTGCATGTACTGTAACCCATGCTGCGCCTGCATCTTCAATGGCGTGCGCATTTTCTAGCATGAAGTTCCGATCCATATAGCCTAGACGCATTTTGGCGGAAACTGGAATATGAGCAGGAACGGCATCGCGAACCGCTTTAACCAGTTCATATACTACTTCGGGTTCATCGAGTAAAACTGAACCGCCACGATGCCGATTGACTGTTTTGGCAGGGCAGCCAAAGTTCATATCAATTGCAGGTGCACCCATAGCCGCAACTTTGGCTGCATTGGCGGCTAACATTTCAGGATTATTCCCCAAAAACTGAACATGCACAGGCGTACCTGCCGCAGTTTTGCCATTGGTGAGTAGTTCTGGGCAATAGGTGTGGTAGATATGGTCTGGCAAAATGCTGTCTGTGACCCGAATAAACTCTGTTACACACCAGTCAAAACTGCCTACAGACGTGATTACATCACGCATGATGGGGTCGGTTAAGCCTTCCATGGGTGCAAGAATCAGTTTCACAAGATGCTGCCAGTTCAAACAAAAGTGGAGTTATACGTTTTTTTCTGTGGGTTGTCTAGGAAAAGGGTTTTGAATTGAAGTGGTTGTAGCTAAGGTTCTGGTATTTAAGCTGTTTTATTTGATATGGAAATAACGAGAGTGTAAATAATTTTGTGTAATTGCTTTTAATTAAAAGTAAAGGTGATTGCTTAGGTGGTCACCGAATTCAGTGATAAAGCGACTCACGGCTAAACGGTATAGATAAAACTTACTCAGATACGTTTTTCACGATTTTAAACTTCTGCAATATTATAATTTTTTAGACGTTTTCTCAAACTTTCCACCAATTAAGCTGTCATTAAAAAGTAAACATGTATTCTTTTCCGAATTGGTTTGATACTCTCTCCACCCATTGCTCTATTTTATCAGCTGTCATGACTTGAAAATCTCGCCAATAATATTTCATCTGCTTCCA
>NZ_VPEP01000063.1:0-3649 GCF_013417035.1 Acinetobacter sp. YH16053 | reverse complement strand
CATAGTGCAGTTACGCCCAAGCCCTGAAACTTCCTGTTTTTTGCTTAATTTCTTAGGTAATTCTACAAAATCGGCTAAATAATCGAGCGTATAGGCTTGTTCACTCCAAAAAGTGACACGCCAATCTTTATGAAATGGATTCTTCGTAATGAGATGACTGTAGCCAACGTCTGCTCCAAGTTTATTGGCAAGTCCTGCCTGAACCTTTGATGCATAGCTAATAGCTTTTTGACTGGCTAATTTACTGGTACACAGTGGAATTTCTAATTTATAGCAAATATGAGCATGACCATTTTTTAAGGTCTGCGCTGTCCAATAGGGCATTGGTAAATTTTCATCATGCCATGCCATGACAGCATCTGAACGATCTATATCAAAAAAGAAGTAATGAAGCATACAAGGCTGATTGCCTTGTATGTATTGCATGTTGATTGCCGTTTTTTTCGGTCTTATTTGTAAGCCATACAATAAATCATCTGCACAGTATGGTTTATGAGCAAGATTTTCAAAAAAATCGCTTAATTGAGCGTTATTCACCTTTTGCAACGTCCTTTATGTTGCAAATGCTCAAAACATCAGTAAAATACAAATATCGATTTTGCGTTTACTGATGCTTTAAGTATTTGTTAAACAATGAGAAAAAAGTAGGTTTGCCGACCTGCTTTTTTTTCGCCTAAAAGAAAATCTAACACAACTTTAATATTTTTAAAAGTTATTGATTTTCTTAATTTTATAGCCGTTTTTTGCCAATATACGGCATATAATCTAATTAAATATTTCTCGAAGTATGCAAGATTCTTAAAATAAAAACTCGCTTGGCTTCCTCATCAATTTGAATAATTGCACGGTATGGACTGTCAGAAATAAGCATTTCTCTTGTTCCTAAATTGCCCTTCTTTTTAGTTCGATTTGGTGAGAAATACAGGGTTTCTAGCTGTTCAGTAATTTTTAAATACATCCCTTCTGCTAGTTTTTCGCCCCATGTCTCTATGCCATACGCCAAAATTTCAATTAAATCCTGTTCTGCTTGTGGCAAGTAAGAAACTTCATAGGTCATCTTTTACGGCTCGCTACCAAGTCTCGTGCCTTTTGCATTGCAGTCGCATGTACTGACTTCATTTCTTTCGTGTCAGATGGATGCGCTTTCAAAGCATTTAACGCTTCTGTGATTTTCTCTTTTTCCCAATCTTCATAATCATCATCTTGGACATCAAAAAGGCTTTCTAAGTGGGTGCCTTTCACGTCTTTTAATGACAAGAAAACACCAACAGGGCGCTTATTCTTTGTGACTAATACAGGTTCTCGCTGCATCGTATCTAATAACTCACCAAAGCGTGATTTTGCATCTTTCGCTGTAATAACTTGCATGTTCAAACCTCATAAAAGTAGGCGTTTTGTCTATTTTAGACTTTTTTTGAAAGTAATCTAGCGTAATTTATTAAATTTAACGCCCAAATCCTCTACTAGCCCTTCTTTCAACGTGTTTTTCTTTCATTTGCTGGCTAATTTGCTGTTCACTTCTCTTAATTTGCTGTTGAGATTGTTTAATTGCTGATTTTGACTGGCTAATTCCTCGTTCTGACTTCTCAATACTTGATTCTGAATGCTCAAGGTTTCGATCTGCTCGCTCTGACTTTGATTTATAGCGTTTAGCTCTTTCAATTGCTTCTCTAACGAGTTCAATAAGTCTTTGTAGCGATTCATAAAGTCGTTTGGCATTATCTTGTTCCGCTTGATTAGGATTACTCTGTTTTACGTCCTGCTTTGCTTCTTTTGAGGTGGCTAAGTTTTCAAATAAACTTCCGCTATCCTTCAAAAGCTCCTTTCCATCATTTGACTGGTTAAATGGATTTTCAAAAGGAGTTTTAAAGTTAGATTCTATTTTTCCAATTTCAGTACCATTTGACTGGATGTGGTCTCGTAAGCGTGCGCTTTTTTGCTGTTCTTCGCCATGATATATAGGGTTTTCTTGTCTTCGCTCTCGTGTAAAGTCACCTTCCGCAAGATTTGTTTCTCTAGCGGTGTCTGCTCTACTTTCAGATTGATTTCGGCTAATTCCTGCTGCTTGTTCTGAATTTGCTTCGCTAACCACCAATTTACGCCAAGAAAAATCAGAAACACTGTAATCAACACGCCCAATATTGCTCCCGTGAGAATATTCAAACGCAAAGCGTTTCTGATTTTCGGCTGCTGATCTTGGATGGTCTGAAGGTTTGACCTTAAAATTTTCTCTGTTTCCTTGCTGCTTGCTCTCAGTAAGGCGTTGTAGCTTTCCAAGTGCTGTTTCGTAACGCTCTCGGCTTGTTCTTTGATAATCCTGTCCTGCTCGGCGGTGTTCTTCTGCAAATTGTTTATCAAATTGTCGATTTTCATAAATTACGCCTTCTAAACGAATATTCCGCTTGCCGTCAGGATTCTTAATACTGATTGATCTATCTGTTTCTCTAGCAATCTCAAAGCCTGCACCCTTCAAGGTTTCAACTACATCTTGCCTATTTTGGCTATTGCCATTACTAGGTTGTTCAGCAATTGCGGTCCCGATTTGCTCTTTAATTTCTTTGACGCTTTGAGGTAGGTTTTGGCTATTCAAAGTTTTAATTGCTTGAGCTTTCTCTGGTGCATGAGGGTCTGTTAAACCATGCTCAAAATTGATGACTTGTTTCCAGTTTTCTACAAGTGGGCGGTCAGCTTGATCAAAATAAGGCTGTAATCTTTTTCCTGTACTTAATTCCACATTTGGAATGACGAAATTAAGCTCTAAACGTCCTTTATCAGTGTGTTCTATCCAAGTGATGTCGTACTGGTCACGCTCTAACCCAGCAAGCAATGTTTCTTCAAAGCTCTGCATGATGGCTTCTTTTTGGTGTTCTTCGAGGTTTGGTTCCTCAAATGAAAGTACTCCAACCGTATAACGGTTTTGGAAGTCCAAGTTGTCTGCTAATCGTTGGGTTAATTCAGGATCTCCACTCAGTAAAACTGCACCTGGTCTATCCCTATCTTTGCCAAGTAGGTAGTCAATGGTTGCACCTGCACTACCACCGCCCTTATTTCCCAAAAATTTAACGATCATAGTTGGCCAAGATTCCTTGTAGTTGTTCTCGAATAACTGCCAACTCTGCAAAGGCTCTAAGTTTTTCTATATCGGATTCCACAGTATTTACTTGTCTTGCAATCTGATTGAGATTACCTCCAATACGTCCTAATGCCGCTAAGAGCTGAGGATCTGCCGCTTTGTAATTTCTTTTTTTATTCGGTTTCTCATCTAGACAAGTATTTCGAATCCAAGTTGCAAGCTCTCCACCTTCCATACGCTCCAGTAAGGCTTGATGTTCCGCTTCTGTTAAACGGACTTTGATCTCTTTTTGTCTTTTGATGATTTCTTTCTTCGTCATGACTAAATCTGCTTCATGAATTGGGTCGGCTTTTTTTATGAGGACAAATTGCCCAGTTAAGGCAATTTACCGCAATAGAAAAAGGCGAAAAGAGGGTCAAGGGATTCTTCCCTTGCAAGGCACAAAAGGTAATCTAGCGAAAACTTTAGTTTTTGTATAGAGTACCCTTTGTGTGTCCTTGCCCTCTATAAAAATAAAAAAATAATATATGCCCTCCGGGCATTCTTGTGATCTGTAAAGAAAGCATTGTCTAGGAG
>NZ_VPEP01000062.1:0-3731 GCF_013417035.1 Acinetobacter sp. YH16053 | reverse complement strand
ACGACAGAGACAGATTATTGACCTGCTCGACAACGAAGCAGGACTCACAGAACAGGAACGCAAACTCCTCCACGTACTGGCAACAGCGGAAAAAAACGACTTACAGGCACAGGAGAGCGAACGAAAACAGGCGGTCCAAAAACGAATCGAGGGAAAAAAACAACGACGAGAACGCAATCACCGGCTCTTTCTCGCGGCTGGGCTACTGATCGAAGCAGGACTGGTAGACACAAAAACAGGCGAGCTATGCTATAAAAAAGACAGGATATTACAGGCACTTAAGGAACTTAAGTACGATCTGGAGACATCCCCAAACCCAGACGCGTAAGTGCCTCCATCCGTGTTCCGATTCCCTGGTGCTTCCTCGCTCATTCGCTCGCTACGCTCGGTCATGAGACTGCGGCGAGCACTACCAGCGCAATCATGCGGAAAACAGCACCATTGCTGGGCTGAAAGGAGAAAACCGCCGGAAAGCCCTCAGCTCAAAAAGACGCCGAAAAGGCGCTGTTATCTGATATAGGCTATTTGTGCATTGCCCAATTACGGATCGTATTACGATGTACATTCAGCATCGCCGCAATAGCTTTCTGAGAATATCCATTCTCCAGCATACATAGCGCCATGAAACGCTTGTCATCGTAGGCTTCGCCTTTAGCGATACCACCTTTCCGGCCTCTCTTGGCCTGTATTTCTGGGGTGTGCGTATCAGCCACATACTGTGCGAAAGTTTCCGGCGTGAAGTTCCTGTGCGTGTATTTCGCAATGCTCTTGCCAATAGCCCGACATTCAGGCGGAGAAAGCGGAACGGGAAGCGATGCGTTGTACATTTCGACACGCTGAATCACGGCATCAAGCCACTGTGAGAATGCTGGCCAGCCCTGACGAATCGCCCTGTAAGCCCATTTGCGCGTCATTTCGAACAGATGGCAGTTTCGCCCCATCCCGTAATGTTTATCGATGCTACGGCGCGCTGAGGCGCTCAAATCGAGATAATCAGCCAGTTCATCGAGGGTATAGGCCTCCTCGCGCCACTCCATCACCTGCCATTCCAGGTGGAACGGATTTTTGCAAATCAGTCCGCTGTAGTTCACATCTGCACAAAGTTTCTCACACAGCGAACGTTCAATCGCAGCGGCGTATTTCAGCGCCTTAACCGAGCTGTCCGGCGCGGTTCTCACGGCGATATTGAGTGCGTAGAGCAGGTGAGCATGACCGTTCACAGGATTTTTTACGGTGATGTTCGGCGCGGGAGCGTTCCGGTCGCTCCAGTCAATCGCAGCTCCTACACGGTCAACGTCAAAAACCAGCCAGAACTGCGCATGAGGCTGGTTCTGCTGGATGTACCGCGCAAGAAGCGCACGCCCTTTGCCGGAGATGCGAAGACCAAAAGCGAGATCATCCGTGTGATAGGGACGGTGGGGTAAATTTTCTTCGAAGTATTGAAGCGCGGCGCTCATGTGTTACGATTCCTTCCAGGTTATCGACCGACATCGCCCCTGTATTTTCGTGAAAGTCTTGGCGGATAGACACGAATTTCAGGGGCGTTTGTTTTTCAGTCGCTTACACTACCCCCAACAACAAAACCTGTCGAGCCTTCCCGCAAAAACGATCCATTTACCATAACTCCTGTTGTACGAACCCCTTAAAACGCTCTCAATCGCTTTCTGACGCAAAAAACGCAAAAATACAAGGAAACACCAGGGCAACCCCGAAAAATGCGTCAGAATTATTTTTATGGGGCTGCATAACTATGCACAAAAGTGATTCGCGAACAGTTTCAACCGTTCAGAAGGGCGAATGGGTCAAAACAGCAAATTTTCTCATCCATATCCTTGCATAGATGGATAAAACAGTTCGATATCAGCATCAGACACAATAATTGCCATAGTTCATCCCACCCTCTCTCCAAAGCAACATGACTAAAAAACAGTCTTGGGATAGTTTGTTTTCTGAGCTCCATGTACCCCACCTTTTTAGGAAATCGCTTAAAAGGTTTAGTCTCACAACAACCTGAACACAGCTCTAGATAACATTTATCGAATACAATAAAATACCACTTATAAAATAGGTGGTTTATTTATAAGTAATATTTCTTGACAATATAGGTTCTTAAAATGGAATATATTGATAAATCGACACTAAACAGCAAAGAAAAAATTAGACAAGCAATCGAAAAGAAAATAAGGGAAATAAAAGGTTACACGCCACGAGTCGGTATTTTTGGATCAACTGGCGTAGGTAAATCATCATTATGCAATGCATTATTTGGTCGTGATGTAGCCCCAGTCAGTAACGTCGCTGCTTGCACAAGAGAGATTCAAGAAATTCATATCAAGCCAGAAGATGGAAATGAGGGAGGACTTACGATAATAGACTTTCCTGGTGTTGGTGAAACCTTGGAAAGAGACAAAGAATATTATAATCTATACAAAGAGAATGTTGCAAAGTTAGACCTAGTTGTATGGGTAATAAAGTCTGATGAAAGGGCTTACGCAATTTCTCAAAAGGTATATAACGATATATTGCTACCTAATATAAAAAAATGTCCTGTTGTATTTTTCATAAACCAAATAGATAAAATAGAACCAACAGAAGACGATGAAGGTGAACTTCTTTGGGATAAAAAGAAAAACGAGCCGACAAAAGAGCAGTTAGCTAGTGTAAATGAGAAAATACTAGAAGTAAGTACTGCCTTTTCTGTTCCTGCTTCATACATTATACCTACATCAGTCAAAAGAAAGTTTAATATTTCTAAAGCAATGGAGACAATAATAGACATCCTCCCAAAGGAGAAAAAATATGCTCTCTATCGCGAAGCAGGAGAAGAAATAAAAACAGAAAAAATGGCAGAAAGCGCAGAAAAGGGCGTATGGGACACCATTAAAGAATGGACAGGTGAAGCCTGGGATAACGTAAAGGATGTAGTTGTTGAAGTAGTAGCTGCAACTGTTGTTGCTGCAGGTAAGAAAATACTATCAAAACTTAAATTCTGGTAATTCATTAAGATTCAGGATGATTACTATCCTGAATCTTAGTTATCAACGTTTCTTTTTCCAAGATCGGTTTTATCCGATGTGAACAGCGAACAATTCAAACACCTCACAGAGCGCGTCAGTTTTTCCGGCTCTTACCCGTGACAGTTTTCTCCGCCAGTTTATCTTCCAGTGTCACAACTTTCTGATACAGCCGCCTGCCAGAAATGGGAAGGATTATCCCTGGCCCATTCCGGCATGTTTCCGTGCTCCGTGTATTCCAGATCTTTCCGTTTCGCATACTCCCCTTTGCGCTCGATGTAATCGGCGTGGTTTGCAGCCTGTCCCTTGCCTCCAAATTTAACGCTGAGGTGATAGGTTGCCACGGTTTCAGCCCTCCGCAGGAGCGCACTGTTTCTCGACGAAGGAGAGAAACATATAAGTGCGCTTCCTTCTAATTTCACGAATTAGAAGGAAGATACCCCCCTGCACCCACCGACCGCAAGCGATATACTGCACGACCACAACACACCGCAAAAAACACCAGGGAGCACCACGAACATGCGCATCAGCAACATCGAATGGCTGAAGAAACGGATCGGATTCATCAGGAAGCTCGGAGAACAGACCGCACGACAGAGACAGATTATTGACCTGCTCGACAACGAAGCAGGACTCACAGAACAGGAACGCAAACTCCTCCACGTACTGGCAACAGCGGAAAAAAACGACTTACAGGCACAGGAGAGCGAACGAAAA
>NZ_VPEP01000061.1:0-3964 GCF_013417035.1 Acinetobacter sp. YH16053 | reverse complement strand
CTGGCTCATCAATTTCCTGACTTAAATTTCGCTCAAATAAACTTCGAGTAATTTAAACCAATCAATCAATGAAATATTTTCGATCAATCAATCAGTAAAAATCCACACAAGTTGTTCTTCATAATCTTTTAATGATCTCAATTTCTGCCTCGTCAGCAGAAATTTTAACGCAAAACACTTATAACAACTTAACCCTGTAAGCTAAGTTCGTAGGTTGTTTCGCGTCGGGATGAGTGCATTATAGGGCAATTTCCTACACGTGCAAGTGCTTTTAACTGCTTGTTTTCACGAGTGTTGGATTTTTACGCACCATTTTAGTTCAAAAATACACAAAACTCGCACTAACCCTATAATTTTAAATTAAAAATATGTTTTTCATATTTTTGCAATCTAAATCCGCCTATTTTGTAGAGGTAGCCTCTTTTACTTTCACACTGAGTATTTTTACCGCTTGTTTCGGTACATTCTGATGCATGCCATAGTTTCCAGTGGGTACTTTCACAATTTTATCGACAACATCCATCCCTTTAGTGACTTGACCAAATACCGCATAACCTGCGTTACGTGGACTTCGATTTAAGAAATCGTTATCTACCACATTAATAAAGAATTGGCTGCTGGCAGAATCAGGATGATTCATACGTGCCATCGCCAAGGTACCACGGGTATTTTTCAAACCATTGCTTGATTCATTACGAATGGTAGCTTTGGTTGGCTTTTCTTGCATATTGGCATCCATACCACCACCTTGCACCATAAAGCCCGGGATGACACGATGGAAGATCGTACCGTTATAGAAGTTTGACTTAGCATAGTTTTCAAAGTTCTTTGCAGAAATTGGGGCTTTATCATTAAACAGTTCGATTTCAATATTGCCCATGCTAGTTGTCATTTCTACCACGGTGTTGGCTGCCATCGTATTGAAGCTGATAAGCATTGCGGCCATGGTAAACATACTTTGTTTTAACATTTGCTGACCAATCCATCTGTGTTGTATTTGCATTACCTCTATATTAATAAGATTATGCGAATAAATCAGTGGTTATTTTTTATCACGCTGGAAAACTTATGTATAAAAATAATTCAGATCAGATCCGACTGTGTCCAGCACCTTGGCAACTTCAAGGTGAAGCTTATATTTTAAATTATTGGCTCAGCCCACAATTTTAAAACAAGCTCTGTTTTTTGGCTTGGCAGATTCTTTCTTTAGGTCATCTTGTTCAAGTCATGTGGGTGCGTTATCACGCTTGCCCGATTGGTGCTTATGGTGAGCTGCTGATTGTAAAATCATCCTTTATTTACGCAGCGTCGTTTATCTACTATTCCTAAAATTTTCGTTTCAACCGAGTCTTCTGTGCAACAAAACAACAGCCTTAGGACATTTAAAAAAACTGGTAAGCTTTGATTGGGATATTCAAGATCGACAGATGAGTTGCAAAATACTACACGTAGATTTACAACTCGCCATTCAACTTGAAAAATGTAACAAGCAACACAGCTTTGATATTAATAGTCGTTACATCCCTGCTGCGCTTTTAAAAATTCAGCAAATATGGCAAGGGAAATCTTATCAATTTAATCTTTCTTTTCGCGGCAGATTAATCCCACTCAAACACACGTCTTGGCAATCGACCCCAAATTTTTTCCTGATTTTAATCAGGCACGCCTCATCAATGGTTTTACGTG
Organism: Acinetobacter sp. YH16053; assembly: GCF_013417035.1. Classification (NCBI taxonomy): domain Bacteria; kingdom Pseudomonadati; phylum Pseudomonadota; class Gammaproteobacteria; order Moraxellales; family Moraxellaceae; genus Acinetobacter; species Acinetobacter sp. YH16053. The sequence goes on along the minus strand of NZ_VPEP01000061.1, from coordinate 2,278 downwards.
CCCGAGTTCGAACTGACTTTTCTCGAAGCAAAAATCGTCACTCTCGTTTAATTGTTCCACGTGAAACAGATGAGTAAATACATCCCAAGGTTTAGCACCGTGGTCGATCCCAAAATTTTCTAAAATTTTTGCACAATTCAATGCTGATTTTTTTGGCACGACGCGACACAAAGGTCATACTAATAAAACCATGTGTTTGATCTAAATATTCTACATATTTAACCGTCACCTGATTTTGACGCAATTTATGCGCATAAATTTCAGCTTCATCATGCAAAACATCATGTCCTGCTGTGACCACAAAGGCAGGTGCCAGTTTTTTCAACTTCCCAAAAGTCGGAGAAATAATCGGATCATCCAAAGCGACCTGATGCTCCGTGACATAGTGCTGGGTGACAAAATCAATATCTTGACCTGTCAGTACCAAACCATCTTTATAAGCAAAGAATGAAGGATGGCGGCTCTTAAAGTCTAAGGCTGGATAAATTAAAAATTGGGCGTTAGGTGCATAAGCTGATTGAGCACTACGCTGTGCAACTACCGCAGCAATATTGCCACCTGCACTATCGCCTGCCACCGCTATGCGATTTTTTAAAATTTTCATTTCGCGACGATGTTGATATGCCCATGCTAAAGCATCTTCACAGACTTGAATAATCTGCTGTGGGCTGGCTTCAGGCGCGAGTGGATATTCCACACTCAATACTTGTGCATGGGCATGTACCGCCATTAAGCGGCAAAATTCGTCATGACTGTCTAAACCACCCACCACAAAACCACCACCATGATAAAACACGATTAAAGGCAATTTTTTATGTGGTGCAGGATGATAATAACGCGCTGCGATATTGCCACTGGCTAAGTTTAAACGGATTTCTTCAACTCGTTTGACCGCAGTTGGAGTGCTCAGAATAGATTGCATTTGTCGATCAAATGCCTGTCTAGACTGTACAGGGTCAGCACCAATAAAACCAATTTTCCCTTGTTTTAATTGTGCTGCCATCATGCATTTAATAAATGGATCAAGGTCTGGATAATGATGCGGATAACCCAAAGCTTGAGCCAAAGTATGATGTACTCGACTTGGTAACTTATTTAATGCACGTGCAGCAGCACCTTGTCCTTTGTGCAATTTATTTTTAAGAGAAGTATTCAAAATTTGCATGCCTGTTCCTTTTTATATGTCTGCATGATTTGCCTAAACGCTTCATAATTTCTTCATGATCAACAGCACAGTGACCATTTTGTTATACAAGTGCTTCAATCGTTATACACATTCAAATTACCTATACGCTACCCTGCTTTTATGACGCTGTCATTGACACTATTGCGGTCTATGATTGATGTTTCAGACAAATTTACCTCATCGGCTCAGGAGGCAGAGCATGACAAAAAAATTGATCTTACTTTCGTGCGCAACTGCCATTTTAGCCGTAGGTTGCGTGGTCGTGCCTGACGAAGGTTACTACGATGGACGATATGAGCCACGCTATGACCGTCGCTATGATGATGATCATCGACGGTATGACAATGATCGGCAGCGTTGGGAATATCAACAAGGTAAAAATCGGGTTGAGTTAGAGCGTCGTAAACGTGAACTAGAACGTCGTGAATGGGAACAAAAACGACAACAGCAATTACAGCAACAACGCTATGAACAAGAGCGACAACGCTTAGCAGAGCAACGCAAACGCTTATCGGAACAGCAGCGTAAACAGCTAGAGCAAAAGCGTAAGCAGCAAATTGAAGCTGAACAAAAAAAGCGTGAGGAAGCACGTAAACGCTGGCAACAACAACGTGATGCACAACAAAAGCGCTGGCAGGAAAACCGTAAAGACCGTGAACAACGACGTGATCGTGATTGAGTCTTACAGCAAAGCAAAACAAATGAGGTAAAAAAAGGGCTTATTCAGAAGTTAGATAAGCCCCGAAAACACATTTAGCAATACACAAGAAACTACAGCGATATAGCATCTATGCGCAAAGAATAAGCAGTGTTAGGTTTTGTGTAAAATATATAATTACTCTCGATTAAGTTGTTTTAGCGATTAATCAACCAAAACTTAAAAACTCTAATCATACGCATGCACAATATAGTGAACAAACACCCAGTCGAATCCTGTTGATAAAACAGTGTTTTTAGCTATCTCCGGGTAGTGTTCAAAAAACTGTGTCATTTCCTTAAACTGTTAAAAACAGGAATGATGCATTATGGCAACTACATTTGATTTTGAAACAGCCTTAAAACAACTCCAGTCAGGACAAGCACTGACTGGAG